>JAGOOK010000014.1 GCA_017992555.1 Caldisericia bacterium
GCGGCTATTCGAGCTATCCTTCGCTTTGCCTGGATGAATCCGACAACCCAAACATTGTCTGGCATGACTACTCTTATGGCGGGACTGCAATAGTGTCTGTAAAATGGGATGGCACCCAATGGGTTGGGGCCAATGGCATGCTTTATGATCCGGCGACTGGGGCCAATGGCATCGTTGCTATGAATGCTGTTATTGGTGGAGGGCCATCCAACCCAACGCGCCTTGCAGCTAAAATAACGTGCATAGACATTGATGATACCGGGAATCAGTGTGTTTCCTGGTGGGGCAACATTGCCGGAAACAGGGGCATATATTTTGCCAGGTGGGATGGAACAAGGTGGATTGGGGGAAACAAGCAGCCATTCGACCCAATCACCGGTGCAAATGCCTACACCGGCGGAGGGTTTGACGCACAATATACAAATTTTGCCAATGCCATATCAATGGCAATGGGTGATCTCGATGAGCCATTCATTGGGTGGTACAATCAAACACCTGATCTTTATACGGCCTCGCTTATAAAATATCTCCCACCCACGGCACCGCGTTCGTTCGGTTTTTCCGCAATAGTTGAAGAAACACCGGTAGATTCACAGATAAACAACCAGGCTTTTTCAAGGCACGCACTGGATCAGGGAGTGCCAGCGTTGTCAAACAATGTTGCAGTCAACATAAAAAAACCTGTAAAAAAGGCTGTCTTGGAAGTCACAAAGAAAGCAAAAGCCTTCCAGTACAACATTGATGACATATTTGCGTTCCAGATAACTGTCAGAAATATTGGTAATCTTGATGCCACAAATGTCGTTCTTGATGATGTTTTCCCAAGAGAGCTCAAATATGTTTCTTCACTTCCATCTGGCGCTGCCGGCCCTTCCAAGGTCAGGTATCAGGTCGGGAATTTGTCACCGGGGCAGTCAAAGACCTATTTGTTGAAATTCAGCCTTGCGAAATCATTGTCTTTTGCCGGGAATTGTCTGACGATAACCAATAAGGCCAGTGCCATGTCGGACTCTGCAGAGCCAGTTGCAGACTATGCCACGATAAGTGTTTGCAAACAGCCCCCAACAAAGGAAATAGTCCTTGATGTGACCTGGAAGGGTATTAATACAAAAACAAACGAGGCAAGGGCGAACGAAGAAATAAAACTCGACCTCTCCGTCGAGGGTGGGGCTCCGCCATATGAAATAGTGGTCAATTGGGGCAATGGAAACAAATCCACAAAAACAATGCAGGATAAAGACGACCTGGTCAGTTTCGAGAATTCCTATTCAAGCCAGGGCGATTTTGAGGTCCTGATAATCTGCGTTGATTCCTTTGGCAGATCAGCAAGACAGTCCAGAGTTATCCACATCAAGTAGTTCCCATACCAGTGCCTGATGAGACTCAGTCTCTGGGTTTCGTCAGGCATGTGCCAATTTTTGACGTGGGCTCACCCTGTCGCTATAATTTGCAGACAGGAGGTCGAAATGAAACTGATGCCTTTTGCGTTAACTATTTTGCTGACCATTTGTTCGTTGGGGTGTGGCATGACAAACGAAAATGTGGGTTCTGGTGAAAATCTTTCTATTACAACACTTCCTGCAGATGTTATTTACAATACAACAAGAGACGTAAAGCTTGGTATTGAATCTGATTTCCTTTTGAAAGCAGTGAAAATTGCCAACGATGGCAAAGAAGCCATTGAAGTAAAATCGATGACTTTTACGATTTTTGCAAATAAGCGAGAAATCTTCAGCCTGGTCTATAAAGGTGAAGAATTAAACTCGCTTTTTAGAAAATACGTAGAGAAATTTGAGAAGATGACATACGATTTTCAGGAGGGCATTTTCTTTGGGGTGACAGGCTTTGTTGACCTGAAAAAGACGTCCAAGTCCGCTGTGATAGGGTCTGGCCAGGAGGCAGCGATTATAAGTATCCCCTTCAGGTTCTACTCGGACAATCAGGCAACAAAATGCGACATTCATATTGAATTCCAGCAGGGCGATAAAACTTTTTCCAAGGATTCGAGCCTACAAGTTGCAGAATATGTTTTGAAAAACAAATACATTTTTCCCGCCAAAGGTATATGGATGGCCATCAACACCTACAATGCCAACTATGGCCACAGGGTCAACAGCAGCCAGGAGTTTGCCTTTGATCTGATGGTCCAGAAACCCAACCTGATGATGTACCCTCCATCTGGCAAGAACGAGGATTACGATTGCTGGGGCAAAGCGATAGTCGCTGCAGCAGACGGTGTAGTTGTTGATTGTGCCGATGGTGTGCCAAACAATCCGTCGCAACTTGGCTCACGATTACCCAAGGAAGAGCTGGAAAAAGTAAGGGAAAAACTTGGCACAGTGGCAATGGTTGGCGGGAACTATGTCATTTTGGAGCACACCGAAAATGAATTCACGTTCTATGCCCACTTGATAAATGGCTCGGTGAAGGTCAAAAAGGGCGACGTGGTGAAACAGGGGCAGGTATTGGGGCTTTGCGGTAATTCTGGCAACTCGGACGCCCCACACTTGCATTTCCACATCATGAATGGCCCGTCGGTGCTTGGCTCAAGGGGACTGCCCATGAAATTCACAAACCTCAAGGATTTTGTAGGCGGCAAGATTGAACAAATAACAGACCCAAATCTGGTTGTGCTTGCTGAGTAAGTAAGCTATATGCTTGAAGCATGAGAGGGATTTTAAATCCCTCTCATGCTTTTTTGGGAGATTGATGTGGCGTCGTGCTCGTAGTGGATTTTTCCTTGAAAAATCTCTGCGCCCAAAGCGAAACATACACAAGCGAAACAAGGATCGGGACTTCAATAAGTGGTCCAACAACTGTTGCCAGCGCCTGCCCTGAAGCAATGCCAAATATGCCTGCTGAAACTGCAATTGCCAGCTCGAAATTGTTTCCAGCCGCAGTAAATGCCACCGATGCCGATTCACTGTAGTTGAATTTTAGTGCCTTTGCTCCAAAGAATGTGCCGAACCACATAATAAAGAAGTAGCACAGAAGAGGTAGTGCAATCCTCAATACGTCAAATGGCAAAGAGATGATTTTTTCGCCCTGCATTGAGAACATGAGAACGATTGTGTAAAGCAGTGCCACAAGTGCTGTTGGTGACAATTTTGGCAAAAAATGTTTTTCAAACCATACCTCACCCTTTTTCTGGATCAGGATTTTTCTGGTAAGGTAGCCTGCAAGAAGCGGTATGCCGAGATAAATGAGAACACTTTTTGCTATTTGCCACATTGAAATCTGTATTTGCGTCTGGTTGAGGCCAAGCCATCCCGGCAATACTTCAAGATAGAAGAATCCGAGAACTGAATACATGAATATCTGGATAACTGAATTTAGGGCCACAAGAATTGCTGCTATTTCACCGCTTCCTTTGGCCAGCATGTTCCAGACGAGCACCATTGCAATGCAAGGTGCCAATCCTACGAGTATTATCCCTGTTCTGTACTCTGGCATATCTGGAAGCATTAGCCATGCTAGCCCAAACATTAGAGCGGGGCCTATAACCCAGGTTAATACAATCGAGTATGAGAATATTTTTTTGTTGGATACCAAACTGGAGATCTTTTCGTATTTTACTTTTGTCAATACTGGATACATCATCCAGAGAAGGCCAATGGCTATTGGCAGTGAAACATCGGCGATCTTTATCGAGTTCAACACCGGCCCAAGGGATGGAAACAGTTTACCGATGGCCACCCCCAGAAGCATTGCGGCCACTATCCAGAGGGGTAAAAGTTTGTCCAGAAGAGACAATTTTGGTTCAGTTGTATCACTCATGTTTGAGTCCCTTTTTCTACAATATTGCATTGAACAGATAGCCGGTGAGGATTATTCCAACACCAACAATGCCTGCAAAAATAAGTATCAATTTTGTTTTCATGACAGTCCTCAGGATCAGGAATTCGGGGAGCGAAAGGCCGGTAACGGCCATCATGAAAGCAAGGGTCGTCCCGAGGCTGACGCCTTTTTCTGTAAGAACAGAAACAAGTGGGATGATGCCTGCGGCGTTGCTATAAAGTGGGATCCCGATTAGCGTGGCCACTGGGACTGCCCACCAGTTGTTTCCGCCGGCAATTTTTGCCATGAAATCAACAGGCACATAGCCATGTATCCAGGCCCCGACAGCTATTCCGCCAACGATGAATGGCCATACTTTTTTTAGGACATCCACAACATAGCCCCAGGCGTATGATGCCCTGTCCTTTGCTTTCAGGGGCATCCCATCTTCTGCACAGGCACAGGCTTTTTTCCCGGACCCAAATTGCTGGACAAGGTTTTCCACCTTGAGCTGGCCAATGATGAGTCCGGACACGATGGCAATTATCATTCCTGATACAGTGTAAATTAGGGCCACTTTCCACCCAAACATGCTAAGAAGCATCACCAGTGCCACCTCGTTTATCATTGGCGAGGCTATAAGAAAAGAGAATGTCACGCCAAGCGGGACGCCGGCTTCCATAAAACCCAGAAAGAGCGGGATTGCACTGCAGGTGCAGAATGGTGTTATGATCCCGAAGGCCGCAGCCATGATGTGTCCAGTTATTTTGTTTCTCTTGGAGATGAAGAAGCGGACTTTTTCTGGCGGAAGGTATGTTCTCAGGTAGGAAACCACAAAGATGATTGCGATGAGAAGCATGAAGACTTTTATGGTGTCAAAAACAAAGAAACTGACAGCTTCCCCAAGCAGTGATTCGTGCTGTATTCTGAAAATGTCGTATGTGAGCCATTTTGCAAACCAGTTTACTGGTGCGAAGATGTCCATTTTTCCTCCGTAAGTTTAGGCTATATAGAGCAGGTAGAACCCAAAGCCGATGATTAGAAGTCCAAATACTTTTCTGAGAACAAGAGAAGCTGTCCGCATGTTTCGGTTGTTTATAAAGGCCTGTGCGGCACCTATCGAGATGCCTGCCACAAGAAGAAGAGCTGAATGCCCGAGGGCATAGCAGAGCAGGAGAAGGCCGCCAAAATATGTATTTCCGCCTGTTGCTATCAATGCGAGCAACACTGAAAGGATTGGGACAGCACAAGGTGTTGAGACAAAGCCGAAAAGGACGCCCAGGATGAAAGCCCCGAAAAGTCCTGTTCTTGGTTTTGTCAGTACCTTAGGCACTGGAATGTTGAATTTGACTATATCAGCGAACACCAGCCCCATCAGGATACAGAGGAAGGCCATAAAATATGTCCACCAAGGGCCGGTCAGCGTTGCCTGCTGACCAATGAGTGCTGCGATTATCCCCAGTATCATGAAAGAGATTGACTGGCCGAGAACAAAGAGTAGCGAAAACTTTGTAGCTTTCCAGTAGGATTTATCTTCGCCCTGGTATGCCCCGGATGCCCCGATCATGAGGGGTATCATGCCAAGAACGCAAGGATTGGATGCGGTTAAGAAGCCAGCGAAAAACACTGTAAAAGGGGCAATCCAGGGGTTGCTTTGTATTGACTGGAGGAGGGACTCAATCACCACTGCACCCCCAGTGGTTCAGTTTTCTCTTTTATCCAGTTTCTGGCATCGTCAACTTCTTCAAGTGAAAATATTCTTCTTGCTACCTCATTTGCTTCTTTGTCGAAGATGATGATGACAGGGATAACTTTTACATTGTAGAAAGATTTCATTGAATTATCTATGAGGAGGCTGTTTAGAACAGCTTTTCCCTCAAGTTCTTTTTTTAGGTTTTCCATTATGGGGCGGAGTTTTGTACATGGTTCACAAAGGTCTGCGCCAAGCTCGACGATTGTGACCTCACCTTTTTGAGGTTTTGGAAAATCGGACCCCTTCTCAAAAAAGAGCTTGTATGATAGAAGACCCAATGCAGCAAGGGCCACTATGACAAGAATTATTGTGTTTGTGATATTGTTTTTCACTGCATGCCTGCTTTCCTGAGCTCACCTACAAGCTCTTCCTTTGTTGCGATGCCAGTTTTTCTGAATGTCTGGTTGCCTGATGAATCAAAAACGAATGTTGTTGGGATGCCCTGTATCTGGAACTTCTCCACTGCTTCAGGGTCCTCGTCAATGTCGACAATTGCGACCTGGATTTTTCCTTCAAGCTCTTTGCCGATCTCATTGACTGTATCTGTCATTACTATGCAGGGTTTGCAGGTTGCCCTTCCAACCTTGACCACCATTGGCACTCCAGAATCATTTTTGATCGAAATGGTGCCATTACCAGTTTCTCCCTCACTAACACAAGGAAGATTCCCATTGCTTCCACATGATGCTAGAAAAATGGAGCCTGCAAAAACCGCCAATAAAATAAAACTTGATAGAGTGTTTCTTCTCATTTTTGGCCTCTTTCATTTTCAATACTTATCTTTTTGTTTTCATAGCCTACTTTTAATCCAAGTGATTCTGCTAAAAATCTCATTGGTAGCATTACTCTTCCGTTTTGTATGAATGGGATTATTTTAGGATCGCTGTCGATCTGCTTGTCACCACCGCTTGTTCTGGCGGTATTTTTCCCGACCCATAGACTCAATGTTTTGCCATTCAGCTGGCAAACTGTTTTTCTTGTTTCCTGGTCCCATGAGACCGAGCCGCCAAAAGGTTCACAAACATACCTTGCTGGCAGGAATGATCTGCCACCGATTACGACTGGTGCAACGTCCATCTCAACAGCAAAAGAATCTCTGCCCAGTTCTTTTTGGCCAACCACGAATGTGATTTTTTCTGGCACCTTGCTATAAAGAGAGATTGTATTTTTAGAGACTACCGCGATGTTGTTCCCTTGCAGGTCAATCGAATCGATTTTCTTGCCAAGTGTGATATTGCCCTGTTTTGACCCATCAGCCACAGATATTTTTTCGATCAGATTGCCCTTGGGGACAAAGATTGTTTCTTCAGAGCAGAACAATCTTGCTGTTGGAAAAGAATCCAGTTGTGACAGCCACAATCTTTTGCCTGTTGATATGCAGCATGCCTTGCCGAAGAAGTTTGCATCAAAGCAATTAATTGCCAAGGCCGGAGTCATGACAAAAAATTTGCCTTTTGACGAAACCGCCTGTAAAGAGCCAGTGCCTGTTTCATATTTCCATCTTGGGTTTCCGCTTGAGGCCTCGATTGCAAAAAGATATTTGCCTTCCTGCGCAAGCACCCTGTTCTGGTCGGCAAAAATCCATTCTGGCGAGTCGTCCAGGACAAGTTCCCACTTCTGTTTTCCTGACGATGTGTTGAGGCAGTAGAGCTTTTTGTCGGTGGATGCAAAAAACAGATAATCTTCACCAAGCATTTTCGGGCCTATATTTGGTATTGATTTGAAAGCAGATAGCCAGATTTTTTTGCCGTTTTTGATGTCAACACAATAGAAATTCCCGTCAGCACACCCAAAAAATAGCATATTGCCAAGGATTGCCAAATCCGTAGTTATGTTTGCCTCTGTCTGGAATATCCAGTTTTTTTGCCCACTATCTCCAATGGAAGTGACCTGCCTGGCTGTTTTGACAAAAACCGAATCATTGCTTGAGGCTATCTGATTTGGTTTCTGGTCAAGCTTGTATGACCAGGCCAGCTTTCCTGAATAGATGCTGAAAGCATTTACTTGCGAGTTTCCAAGCGCCACAACCACCCTTGAGCCGATAAAAACAGGCTCAGAGACAATATCTGCTTGCAACTGTTTTTCCCAGACCTGCGACTGTGGAAATGAGGCCCAATCATTATTTGCTACCAGACCATTGTCAGGTATTCCTGATTGAGACATCGCGTTTGTATTCGCAGTGGCAATCGCAAACACAAGCATGGAAAGGAGAACTTTTGTTGTATTCTTCATTATTGGTTTTGTTTTATTAGCTCCATTATCTGTGATGGAGAGAGCATCCTTCCTGAGGAGACAACCTTTCCATCAATTGCGATTGCTGGTGTTGCCATAACACCCATCTCGACGATTTTCTGTATATCCTTGATTGGCTCAATTTCAGCATCGATGCCCATTTTTGCGACAGCCTCCCTGACGTTTGCCTCGAGGGAGTGGCATTTTGCGCATCCCATTCCAAGTACTTGTATTTTCACGTTTCCTCCTGTTTTTTGCTATTTTGCGTGGACTGATTTTACAATTGAACACCCAGAATCGTTGCTATCACATTTTCCTAGCAGACAAGATATGAATGATTTGACGCACGAAAGTGCCAATTTGTAGACCATTTCATGACCAGTTCGCTCACAATCAACTATCTTGCATGATTTGAGAACCGAGAGGTGTTGTGAAACACATGGTGGCCTGCACTCCATTTTCTGGGCTATTTCAGTGACTGATAAGGGTCCATCTTCGATTAGGGAGATTATTTTGAGCCTCTTTGGGGAAGACAGGGCCGAGAATATGTCTGAAATTTCCTGAAGTCCTCTTTCATTTTCGTCATCCAAATATTTCATGATTTCGAATATATGAAATGTTAGGTTGCATTCAAGTTATTTTTGGGTGAGTTTTGATGAGACTGGAAGACGCTTTTCCATGGTTTGATCAGGGTAATGGTTGGTTAAATACGAGGGTGGCTTTTCTGGTTCTGTCATCCCAAGATATTTTTGCACCAAACGTTTCACCGATAATTCTTGGCGGGATGAATGTCCTGCCGTTTTTTATCTCCGGAGGCGAAGCCAGTTTTACCGTGTCTATGGAGCCATCTGCTTTTTCCACTATGGCATTCTGGTAGTCCACTATGAGCCTTAGTGTTGTTCCAGCCAGTGTAAACAACACCGTTTTCAGCTCTTTTACCCATTCCGTCTGTGCTTTGTAGAAATAACCAAGCGGATCTCCTATGTATCTGATTGGAACCATAGTGCTACCGTTTTTGGAAACATAAGGTGGAGCATCCATTGACAGTGACCTTCCATTCACGGTGTACTGCTTTGATCCTATTGAAAATTCTATCTTGCATTCGGGTATGTGCATTGTTTTTGCAGTAATTTTTAGCGTAATTGGTGTCGAGCTTATCATGGTGTTGATGGATGCTGTATATTGCTGATTTGGCCAGAATGTTGAAGGCGATATTGTGCATATGTAGAGCCATGAATTACCTTTGTTTTTGACAAAGCGCGGGTTTGAAAGCCACGAGGTTGAAAGTATTGGCTTTATGCCCTCCTTCAAATCATTGTCGCCGGAGTTTAGTATCTGGAAGACCGCTTCTTTTGGCTTGTCCACAAAACAATCCTGGAAAACAACTTCCACTGAGGAGTTAACTATGCTCGGTCTTGCAGGTTGTGGGACGACGTTGATTGTTACTGGCAGTGTGACTGGGTTGGCAATTGTTTTCTGGTCCCCGATCTGGATTGTTGCCGCATATTTTCCTGTGGAAAGATTCTCAGTTGAAGCAGTCACCGATATTTTTATGCTTTTTTTCCCTTCAGAGAGGGTTGCTGACTGCGGGGAGCATTCGAGCCAGTTTTCGGAGGGTTTGAAATCAAGAGTTGCCATTGATCCTTTTGCCAGGCTTACAGTAAACTCTCTTAAATTTTTTCGTCCTCTGTATGTATCCATGAAATCAATTTGGGAGCTTGAGACCTGTATTCTTGGCAAGTCAGGCGCAAAGGTCGCCTTTACCTCAATGGTTTGTGTCCCGGCATTGGTTTCAATGCTGATAGTGCCTGAGTATTCGATCTCCTTGATATCTTTGATCCCGGAAGAACTTGCTTTTACTGTAAGTTTTATCTCTCCAGAAGTTCTGAATCCCGATTTGTCGACTGAAAGCCATGATTTTGACTGTTCGTCCACCAAGGTTTCGCCGACGAGTGGAGGATCACCTGGGCCATTGTTACTTATGACAACATCTCGTTGACCTGCTGTGCCGAATTTTATGGTACCAAAATTGATTTGGGTTGGGGTGACCATTAGCTGTGGCCTGGCACCCTCAAAACGATAAATTCTGCCCGATCTGGAGGCCACAAACATATATCCGCCGGCTATCACAGGCTGTGTGAGAGAGCCACCTTTTATTTCAATATTACCGCCATTGGTCTGATTGATTGTGAATGTATCAAGATCAATCGTGTACAGGTTCCCCTCTCTGGCAGGATTTTCTTCGCTGTCAAGCGATGCGGTACAAACATAAAGGTATTTGCCTGCCGAGGTTGCTTGCGCAAAAATTGGATTTTTCAAATCTATCATTCCGGCCGGTTTCATTGTTTCCAGGTCTATCCTGTAGATATTGCCATCGTCTGCACCTGCATAGACCTGGTCATCCACGACGGTTGGTGTTGCCCAGAAAATTGGTCTTTGGGTCCTCCTGTCGGGGCTTGTCCTGAAACTTGCAATTTGCCCGATATTACTTCCGCCTATTGTTACCCTGTGCACAAAACCTTTTGAGGAACCAAAAATCGCATACGTTTTTCCTTGCGATTCCACAATGCATGATGATGAGGTTATTGATATGTCATCTCTTGTTGATGGTTGGACATTTATTACTTGTTTGCCAGTTTTCCTGTTGTATGCAAAGAAACTCCCTGAGTCATCACCAAATGCCAGAAGATCCTTCCATATGGACGGTGAGATTGCCACCTTGCCATTTGCTTTGAATGATCTGGTCACTCGCAATTCAGCAAGATCAAAAGCATAAACATTTCCTGAATCAGAACCAACGTAACAGGTATTGTCGTATATGGTTGGCGACGAAGTGATTGGTGTTCTCTCCCCACCTGCATCAACAAGTTTTTTTGGGAAAGTACCCCTGAAATAAACTATATTTCCAAGGTAATCTCCAACCACGACTGTTTTTTCTTCATTTCCTCCCCAGATGGCAGGACTTCCAACTACTCCTGGCTCTGGTACATCCACGGCATTGAAGGTTTGTTCCAGGAGAAGGTTCCCGGTAAATATGTCATATTGCCTGAGAGTCCCCTCTTGCCTGTTGCCACTCCTTTTGTCGTAAAAACTCTGTTGGACAATATATAAAATTCCATCTTTTACAACCGGTGTTCCAAGCCCGCCGAGATTTGAAAGTGATACATCCCAGGAATCTTTTTTGCTTTCACTAAAAGGCAGCGTGAAAGGGAGATAGTTATCCTTGCTTGTGCCACTTTTAAGGTTGTCATGTCCTATCATTGGCCACCAGTCAAAGGATGGTTTGGCAAGTGACACGCCTGTTGTAAGGAGACACGAAATGACTGCTAACAGAAGAAAATTTCTTCTCATTTTGGTTCCAGGTTAAACTCCACTGTTGTGGTTTTGCCAGGATCAACTTTTACCGATTTCGTCTGCATCTTGTATCCACTTTTGTCAACACGGATTACATATGTTTTTGCGGCCACTTCCCTCGTGTATGGTTCTTTGGGGCTTGTGAAAATCCTGTCCGAAAACTCAATATTGTCTATGTATACAATACCAACCACATTGCAGGTGACCTTGAGAATCCCTGAAGAAACCTGGAACTTGAGTGAATTTCTTCGCCCTGGTTCAATCTGGACATCTTTTGTCTGGTCTGGGAAATCTTTTAGCCTGTACACAACCTTGTGTTTGCCTGGTGCAAGTTCCAGTGAGAGGCTTGTGATATTTTGCTGGGTTTTTCCATCAACGATAAAAGAACCCCAAGGAACGTTGACACTGAGATCAAGAAACCCATTTTGCTTGGGTTTTGTTTCTACTGGAGGTTTCTTTTCCTGCTCTGGCGGTTTTTGCTGTATTGCGATCAGCGGATAGCTCAAATCAAGGGTTTTGGTTGTCACAAGCTTTATCTCGTCGTTTATATCGTTAAAACCGCCCATTTGTATCTTTATCTGGTAGACACCATTCGGAAGCTCTATTTTTATTGGCGTTTTGCCCTTGTAGTTCTGGTTTATCAATACAGTTGCACCTTTGATGTCGTTGCCCTTCTCGTTTTTGGTGCTTATTGAAATTTTTGAGCCAGGCGCGGGCTGTTTGAATGTCAATTCAACTTCAGAATCATTTTTGGATGTCACAGCTGTGTCCATGTACGTTTCGGCAACATTGCCGGAGACCATCATTGAGTCATTGAGCACAACGGGTGCTTCATTCAATGGTTTCTCCGATCCGTTTTCCTTCAAGGTTTTTTCGCCCTTTTTGAGCTCGATTGTCTTGTCCGGGGTCCAGTATGTCAACTTTCCAGATTCCTTGTCCCATTCGGTCTGGGCTTTTGTCCCTGATGCGATTGTTTCCACAGGAACAAAGATTTTTCCGTTGATTTTGACGGCATTCTCGACCTTCGAGTTTGGATCGTTGGGGATTTCATCCGAACTGATCAACCTGATTGCTTTGTTGCCAAGATTGCCTTTTATTACCCCAACATTAAAGCTTGTCTCCTCATTTTCCTTGAGATCGTTATCTCTTGTGTATTGGACACCTAGCTTTATTTCATAAACGCCTATGGGCATTGTGAGGTTGGAATATATTGAGAGGACCCAGTTTCCGTCCCCGTTTTCCATTTGCTTTTCAAGCTTTACTGACAATCCGTTTGGAGATTTGCTTATTGTGGCTTCCACATCTTTTGTTCCAGGTGGTGTTGCAAGCGGGATCTGATACTGCACAAGCTCGCCCTGGGCAACCAGAAAATCTGGTTCCAGTGGTTTTGTGCAACCTCTTGATAGCCAGATGCCTGAAGATATGGCAATGATCCCTGCAACTGTTAAAGCTATTGTCGTGATCTGTTTTTTTCTTGCCCTTGTCCTGAAAGTTGATTGCGGAGAAGACAGAGCTATCTGTGTTAGTTTGGTTTTTCTATAAGCGTCTCTTTCAGATTGGGTCATCCCCAAATCTTCGGAAACTGCCCTCAGTGCTGAGGCCAGCTCCTGGGGAGTTTGGAATCTATCAGAAGGGTTTTTTTCAAGACACCTAAACATCAAGGACAACAGCGAAGCAGGGATGCCCCTTTCTTTGGCTTCGGGTGGTATCTTTGGCTGTTTGTGTCTCTGCATTTCGATTACTTCGACTGGCGATGGCGCATCAAAGGGTAATTTGCCAAACAGCATTTCATAAATGACGATACCGGTCGAGTATATGTCAGATCTTATATCGACTTCCCTTCCATCAGTTTGCTCCGGTGACATGTACTGGAGCGTTCCGAGGAAGTCAGATGACCTGGTCATGCTTGGGAGGTCTTCGCCTTTGCTTATTCCAAAATCAAAAAGCTTGATGTTGCCTTCGGAAGATATTTTGATGTTGGAGCTTTTTATGTCCCTGTGGACAACTCCTTGATCGTGCAGGTCGCCCAGTACCTCTGCAATCTGCATTGTGAGGTCAACAACTGTTGGAACTGGAATCCTTTCTTTCCCCTGGGCTATCTCCTCGAGTGTTTTGCCATGCAGATATTCCAGAATAAGGAAGTACTCTCCAGTTGACTCCTCTTTGCCAAAATCATGTATTTTGACAACATACCTGCTGTTTATTTTTGAGAGTATCTGGGCCTCTCTCAGAAACCTTCTCTCGAATTTCTCCTTATTTGGGAGTCCTGAAAAATTGGGTATTTTTGCCACTACAATCTCGTCTGTGGCAAGATTTTTTGCCAAGTGAACAGTTGCCATTCCGCCAGATGCCAGAGGTTCAAGCAATTTGTATTTCTTGACTATAACCCTGTTTTCCAAAGGTTTCCTCCAATAAGAAATCCTAGTTTTTCTTTACTCTCGAAAACACCAGATAAACTTTTCCTATCCTGATAACGTCCCCATCATCAAGTTTTGTGGGGGTTTTTGGGGAGAGCATTCTTCCGTTCAGATAGGTGAAATTTGTTGAGCCAAGATCTTCAATTACATAGGAATCACCTTTTTTTGTTATGCAGGCGTGTCTTCTTGATGTTACCATCTCTTTGTCAAAATCAGTAAGGTCAATCTCGGGAACTATCCCTGCCAATTTGTCAGCCCTGCCTATCAGATATTCGTTTTTGCCATCAAGAATAAACTGGTGCTCGTCGTTAAGCGCTAACCTTCCAACCATCTCTACCTGTGTTTTGATGGCAGGATGCGATGAAGTTACAGTGCTTGGAGGGTGTGGGAACCTTATCAGGTTTGGGTTCTGGAGGACATTTTCAAAATGCTCGTCTTTCTGCTCGAGCTTTGCTCCGCACGATTCGCAACACAAAACACCACCAAGGTTTGCTCTGCCGCAAACGGGACATTCAATCATTTTACCTCCATTTTCGGATTATACATCATAAAGAGTTGTTGTAAACGGAGTGGCCCTATTTTATGCCGAGCTTGATCTTGGAAATGGCATTTCTTCTGTCTGAAGATATGATGTGGGTATATCTCATCGTGGTTTGTGCACTTTTGTGTCCGACCACCGATTGAACGATTGCCACAGGAACTCCTTGTCTGACGAGTTCGGTTACGAATGTATGTCTGAGCGTGTGCGTGGAACCTTCAAGCCCAAATTTTCCGAGGATTTTCTTGGTAATCAACCAGAGACCTTCATTGCTGAGCCTTTTTCCTTTTGCGGAGAGAAACATTGGGTCAAGGTTGTCCCTGCGTGCCCCAAGGTAGCGGGAAAGCACAACACAAACTTCATCGCCGACCTCAACAATCTGCTGGTCGCCACCTTTTCTTGTGATTATGATGGTTTTCGATCCTTCATTGTAGTTTTGCCTGTTCAGGCCAACCAGCTCGCTTCGCCTGATTCCGGTCCCCAGTAAAAGGCTTATGATTGCCAGGTCCCTTTTGGCCTGGTTTACCCGGAAACTTTCTAGCCCATGGGTTGCCTCTTCTTGAATGGTGCCATTTGATTTAAGCCATGAAATATGGTTTTTGAAAGCTTTTTTCCTGTCAGTATCTTCAAAAAAGGCCTGCCGTGCCCCCTGATTGTTTGTGAATCGGGCTACGCAAGAAGAGGATTTCTGGTCCAGCAGGATTTTTTTGTTTTCATTAAGAGAAATGGTTTTGCTCCTGATATTTATTTTTGAAACAGAAAGTGAGGATATTTCTTCCATATTCAATCCCAGCGTCCTGAGAAGAACAAAAAATGAATCTGGGCCAGGCTCCGATTCATAGACAATTTTTTGGATTTTTTTTTGTGTATTGTTTTCTTTTTCAGCTTCATGGCAAAGTTCTTTTATCAGCTTTCGAAACTGGTTTGCAAGCAAAAATTTTGGCACCTTCTGGGTTTGCTTGGGTGGATCAATTGTTTCGGCAGGATTTGATTGTATGTATCCTTCCCTGTAGAGGAACCTGAAGAATGTTTTGATGCAAAAGAGCGTTCTGGCCCTTGTGTGTGATGAACTATCCTGGCTGAGCCCTGTGAGAAAATCCCTTATGTGCAATCTTTTGCACTCTGGAATGGTGATGCCGTTTTGGTCAAGGTAATTAAAAAAGCGGGAAAGTTCCCAGTGGTACGCTTTTACAGAGTTTGGGCTTTTGCCCAGCTCTTTTCCGAACCATAAAATAAATGCCTTAAGGTAAGGATTTTCTTCTTTTTGTGCCTGTGTCTTATTTTGAGCAGGAGCCATCGCTACAGCCGGTGCTCCCGGATGTGAGCTTTCCTTGTCCACCGTGGTCTGGGTGTTTCAGGTAGCCAAGCATTGATATTCTCTTTTTTGTTTTTTCGCAACCGCATTTTGGGCAGAATGGTGTTCCTTCTTCTATCTTTACTGTGAACACTTCGAAGTTGTGTCCGCATTTTGGGCAAGTGTATTCATATATAGGCATGGTGATAATTTACTATTCATTTTCAAAAATATTGTCAAGTGGCATTTCGATTGCCCCATCGTTAAAAAGGTCTTTAGTGACCTTCATCTTTCCGTGTTCAACCAGTTTTAACGTTCCGAAAGACACGGCCTCGGAGACGATTTTGGCCATCAAACCAAGATCGTGCTCTTTTCCAGTTATCTGTTTAAGGGAAATTGCATAAGAAGGGGTTTTGTTGTTTACATTCAATCCCACGCCAATCAAAACATACCGGAGTTGCCCGGAAACGATTGATGACTGGCAAAGTATTCCACAGAGTTTTTTCCACTCGCCATTACAGTCAAAGAGCAGGTCGTTTGGGTACTTGATTGTCGCGTTTATGCCCACTCCCTCCAGAAGAGCTTTCTTTATTGCCAGTCCTGATGCCAGTGCGATATAAGGAACGAGATCCAGAGGAACTTCGCGGCGCAAGACTATTGTTGTCCAGAGCCCACCAATTGATGAAGCCCATGTTTTTCCCTGCCTTCCCCTGCCTGCAGTCTGGTCCTCGGCAACAATGACAGTCATGTCCTCGGTGCCTTTTTCGGCCAGCTCTTTTGCCACATCCTGGGTTGATGAGCAGACCGGGATTTTTATTGTCCTCACACAAACCATTCTAGAACATGTTGCAATTTTTGCTATGCTCTTCTCGATAATGGAACTCAAGGATTTTATTTATGAACTCCCCAAAGAACTGATTGCCCAGAAGCCCTCGGATGTCCGCGACATGTCGCGACTGCTTGTTCTTGACAGGTCGGCAGGAAGCCTGAAAGAAAGTATTTTTAGGGACGTTCTGTCCTATTTTAAAAAAGGGGATGTCCTTGTTTTGAATGATACGAAGGTAATTCCTGCCAGGATTTTTGGCAAAAAACCCACAGGCGGGAATGTGGAAGTGTTTTTACTGAAATGGGAGTCTCCTTCCACATGGAAGTGTCTTGTAAAACCTGGCTCAAGGCTTAAAGAAGGGGCCGAGGTAATCATTGATGGACACAGGGCCGTCATTATGGAAAGAACATCTGATGGTGGCAGGATTGTAAAGTTCGATATGGAAGACGAGAAGATTCTGGAACTTGGAAAAATACCGTTTCCTCCATATGTCCACAATGAAAAGATTGATCCTAACAGATACCAGACAGTGTACGCAAAGGTCCCGGGGGCTGTTGCTGCGCCCACTGCTGGCCTTCATTTTACAGAACAACTTTTGCAGGAGCTTTCCCTCAGGGGCGTTTCGATTGTAAAAGTCACCTTGCACGTCGGAATTGGTACATTCAGACCAGTGAAAACGAACAATATCGATGAACACAAGATGGAATTTGAGTGGTACAGTGTTTCAGAGGTGGCCGCCTCGGCCATCAATTCAGCCAAGAAAACGGGGGGCAGTATTTTTGCCTGTGGGACGACTGTTGTGAGGACGCTGGAATCTGCATCTGATAAAGATGGCCTTGTTGTGCCTGGTTCAGGGGAGACAAACCTTTTTATAAAACCAGGGTACAATTTTAAAATTATAGATCATCTGATAACAAACTTCCATCTACCAGGGTCGACACTGCTTCTTCTGGTTTCGGCGCTTGCCTCAAGAGAAAAGATATTCGAGGCCTATGAATACGCCATTGAAAAGCGTTTCAGGTTCTACAGTTTTGGCGATGTGATGCTTATTCTTTAGGAAGCCGCTTCTTTCTCTCGAGTGAGGACGGAATTCCCATATCACTCCTGTATTGTGCGACGGCCCTTCTTGAGAGCCTGATTGAGAGCTGTTTGCCAATTTCATCTGCGATTTCCTTGTCAGTAAGGCACCCTTTTGCGCAAATCTCTTTTACCATTTCCCTTACTGTCAGATTTGAGACCATGGTTTTGCCATTGCTGAAGCCACCTGTGAAGAAATGCTTTAGCGGGTAGGTGCCCTTTGCTGTTAATACATACTTTGAATTGATGGCCCTTGATATTGTTGATGGAGAGAGCTTCAATTTGTCGGCAATGTCTTTTAGCGTGAGCGGCCTGATTTCGGTTGTCGGGCCCTTGAAAAATTCCCCCTGAACCTTGGATACCTCGGTTACTATCCTCATCATGTTTTTTTTGCGCTGGTCAATGGCTCTTATGAGCCACTTGGCCTCTTGCATTTTGTCTTTAAGATAATTTGAGGTTTCGTTGTCTTCATGGTTATCTTTCAGTATTTGAGCGTATTCCTGGTTTATTACTATGTTTGGGATGCCGTCCCTTAGTGGAAGCACTTGGAGTTGGTCGCCGAGTGCCCTGACTTGTATTTCAGGTGTTATATAGTCCGCTTTTGGGGCGTAATTGGCTCCTGGTGACAGGGAGTATTTTGCAATCCTGTCCCACAATTCGCTGATTTTCTCAGTGGATACACCAAGATTTTGGGCCACCTCACCTATTTTTCTTCTCTTGAGGTTTTGGTAGTGCTCCATGACCAGCGATATTGCAATTTTTTTGTCTTCTTCATCATCCAGATCATGCTTGATTTGTAATACCAGTGCTTCTTGGGGGTTTCTGGCACCGACACCAGGCGGAGCAGCTTCCTGAATGCAATTTAGAACTTCCTCTACAGTTCCTTCCGGAACTTCAAGCTGGTCTGCAACTTCTTCTATCGAGCAGAGCAGGTATCCGTCATCGTCAATGTTTCCAATGAGGAATTCTTTTATAGTCGCTTTTTCCTCATCATCAAATGACAATTGGGGTTCTTCCATCAAAATGTCATATAGGGTTTTGTCGTGAGATTTTATCTGTTCTTCTGAAAAAAGCCCTTCGGCATCTGTTGCCCTTGCCTTGTACTCGATGCGATCGCGGATTTCTGTCTCCGGATCTGGCTTATATGGTTCTTCTTCCAAAATGGGGTTTGATGCCAGATAACCCTGGATTGTTTCCCTAAGATCAACGGCCGGCATCGAAAGAATTTTTAATGCTTCATGGAGTTTGAAAACTCCCCTGAGATTTGTCTTGAGTTTGATAGTGTTTGATACACGAATTGATTGGCCGGGCATTGCTACTTCTTTCTTCTTTTAAAGATGATTTTTGACAGGACCCTTGCGAGCTTCTGCACTGAATGTCTTGCGAGGCCATCATCGATGATTGCAAGATCCTCGGTCAGGAGGTTTTCTATCAGGGCCATATCTTCTGGGCTTGCGTATAGAGGGGATGCGTTTGATTGACTGTATTTTTCCAATACTTCTTCTGGAAGTGGAGTGTTGCTGGAAATTACCATGTCGAAAATATCGGCATTTGTATGTTTTTTTATGGCTTCAAGATGATCAAGAATTGTGTAATCATTCGTTTCACCTGATTCGGTCATTACATTTGCCATAAAAATCTTTTTTGCCTTTGAGTTTACCATTGTATCAACAATCGGTGCAAGGAGAAGCGTTGGCATTACTGATGTATAGAGGCTTCCTGGGCCAACAATAACAAAATCTGCTTCAGCGATGGCCTCTATGACCCTGACGTATGGTTTGGCATAGGGAGGATTAAAGAAGACATTTTTTATTGGCTTGTTGATTTTTGGAATATTGGCTTCACCGGAAACAACAGTGCCGTCATCATATTTTGCGCAAAGTGAAACGTCGTCAATCGTGAAAGGAATGACCGTGCCTTTTGTTGCCATGAGTTTTGAGAGCCTGAACACTGCTTCTGTAAAATCACCTTCGGTATCAGTGAGTGCTGCAATGACAAGGTTACCCATTGAATGTCCGGCGAGGGAAGAGTCCTGTCCTGTAAATCTGTATCTTATGATTTTGTCGAACAATGGCTGATCGGAGAGAGCAAGGAGGCATTGCCTTATATCTCCGGGCGCTAGCATTGAAAATTCTTGCCTCAATTTTCCGGTTGAACCACCAGAATCGGCGACTGTGACAACGGCTGTGACCGAGGTGCCGATTGATTTGAGTGCCAGAAGAACTGGATGGATGCCTGTGCCACCACCAAGAACCACAACTTTAGGGCCACTGTTTTTGGTAATCTTTGTGGAAGGTTGACCAACTATCCTGAGCATCGAGATTATCGATTGGATTAGAGAAGATACAGCAATCACAGTGCCGATGCCTATCATCAACCACCCAATAACAGGCAAAAACCAGGATGGAAGATTGGTGTTATCGGTAATTCTGGCAAACAACTCGCCAATCCAGCCCATTATCCTTTGGGAACCAGAGGCCCAATCGAGAGTCAGTATCCCAAAGGAAATGATCATTCCAGCAAGAAGTGTCAGGAGGAACCACCTCTTTACGCCTGCACCAGGGCGGTAGACAATCCTAATGAGCTCTTTGGTTGTCATTGTTTGTCTTTGTCCCTGTGAACCACAGTCACATCATAGCCTTCCTGCTTTAACCTGTTGGCCATTTCGGAGGCTATTACCACAGAGCGATGTTTTCCGCCTGTGCAGCCGAATGCAACGGTGAGATGGCTTTTGCCCTCTTTTGCAAGATATTGCGGGAGGAGGAATTTGAGAAGGTTTGTAAATTCTAAAAGAAAGTTTTGTGCTGATTCATCAGAAAGAACGAAGTTTATTATTTTCACATTTGTTCCATCAAGTTCTCTTAGAGATTCATCATAATAAGGATTATTGATAAAACGAACATCCATGACGAGATCAGCCTCAGATGGCACACCATATCTGAATCCAAAGGACAGAAAAGTTATTGTGAGATTGGCTTTGCCGCCTTTTATTGTGTATATCTTTGATATCCTGACTTTTAGATCTTGTGGGGTAAGTACTGAGGTGTCAATTATTTGTGTGGCGATCTTTTTGAGCGACCTAAGCAAGAGCCTTTCCCTTTGGATAGCATCAAAAATGCTTCCATTGGTATCCGAGTTTAAAAGTGGATGTTTGCGCCTGGTTTCCTGATATCTGCGAATGAGTGTGTCAGTGTTTGCTTCAAGATAGAGCACACCAACATCTACGCCACTTGCGGAAATGGTGTCTATTTGCTCTTTGAGTGTATCGATATAGTTTTCTTCTTCCGGGAGCCGGAGCGTTACTGCCATGTGCTCCATATTGTCCTTGGCATCAACGCCAAGGCTTACAAATTTTGAAAGAAGCTCGAGCGGAAGGTTCTCGACAGTGAAATAGCCAATATCCTCAAAGGCTGCTAAAGAGCGTGATTTGCCTGCGCCTGATAAGCCACAGACAATTATCAAAGTTCTATTCATCAGGACAGGGGCTTATGTTAACATGGTGACCCCCGTCCTGCAAGTCTTATGCCACAAAAAGATGTTTATTTTTCTTTAGTGAAGAGTTCTTTTATCGCGCCTAGCGAAGAGAGCATTCCAGTGGCCTCATAAGGAATGAAGACCTTGTTTGCTTGCCCATTGGCGATTTCACCAAGCGATTCCAGATATTTTACTGCGAGTACTTTCTCATCTATGCTCGATTGTTTGATTGCATCAAGATATGTTTTTATTGAGCCTGATTTTGCTGTCCACAGAGTTTCCCAGGCTTGTGCCTCGCCCTCTGCCTTGAGGATGTCTGCTTGCTTCTGACCTTCTGCTTCGAGTATCTTGGATTGTTTGAAACCTTCTGCTTCGAGTATCTTGGATTGCTTGATGCCCTCAGACTCTAGAATTACAGCCCTCTTGTCTCTCTCGGCCTTCATCTGCTTGGTCATGGCATCGACAATTTCCGATGGTGGTTCAATAGATTTCAGCTCTATCCTGTTGACCTTTACACCCCATGGGTCGGTTGCTTCGTCGATGATTGCCCTAAGTTCTGTGTTGACCTGGGTCCTGGAGGTAAGCAACCTGTCGAGGTCAAGATCGCCGATGATGTTTCTTATCGTTGTCATCGAGAGTTTTAGTATGGCTTGGTTGAGGTCGATTATTTCATATATGGCTTTTACAGGGTCCGTAATGTAGTAGTAAATTACAGTATCGATCTCTGCTGAAACGTTGTCCTTTGTGATGACTGATTGTGGCGGATAGTCCAACACCTGCTCTCTGAGATCAACCTCTGCTCTTATTGAGTCAATGAATGGGATGAGAACGTGAAGCCCAGGTCTGAGGGTTCTTGAATAACGCCCGAGTCTTTCAACTATCACCACTTTTGATTGGTGAACCATCCTTACCGACCTGATGATCGTTGACAATACAAAAATAATTACGAAAGCTAAAATAACGTAACCAATTACGCTCTCTGCAGTCATTTGTACAATTCCCTCCAATTTATATTTTAAAAAATGATTTTTATCTAATCTTCATCGTCATATATGGTCTTGTCGAAGGCCATATTAGAACCAAACCAAAAACCTAGAAAGATTGCCGAAAGTAATGTGATTATCCAGAAAATTTTTTTCATTTTGTTTCCTTTGGTCTTACGATGACTTTTACACCCTCAATCCTTTGTATTATTACAATGGTTCCTTCAGGTATTGACTCGTCATCGTTTGACCTTGCCGACCAATCCGTTCCCCTTATTTTTACAATACCCTCACCCCTTCGATTGTCAATCTTGAAAGTCACTATTCCTTCCTGGCCCTTAAGTGCGTCG
Source organism: Caldisericia bacterium (assembly GCA_017992555.1). Taxonomy (GTDB): domain Bacteria; phylum Caldisericota; class Caldisericia; order JAAYUI01; family JAAYUI01; genus JAAYUI01. The sequence continues at coordinate 22,076 of JAGOOK010000014.1, forward strand.
ACGTTTGTTTTTATCTCCTGGTGTCCCCCAAAAATGACCTTCCTTACTATTGCCTCAGAAAGAAGTACTAAAAGAAGTGATATTAAAGAAAATGCGAGTATTTGCCCTGGAATACCAAGACCAAAAACTGACAGAATTGCAGTTATTACAGCAGCGATAGCCAGCCATATCGTATAAAAATTCACCGTTGCTATCTCGATGATTCCAAAAATAAGCGCCACAATCAACCACATCTGCCATGTAAACCAGATCATTTAACCTCCTTAAGCCCTTTGACACCAACATGATAAATTCGTTTTTACAAATCTTTTCCTAGATTCTAGGTTCCAAATCTCTCTTTTCAAGGTTGCCTTTGGACTCCATTTACATAGAATGGACTTGGAGGAATCAATGAAAACCGTAACTTCAGCCCAGATGAGAGAGATTGACGGACAGACATCCGCAAGGTTTGGCGTTCCATCCATGCTTCTTATGGAAAATGCCGGGGCTTCTCTTTGCGATATTGCCATGAGCGAATTTTCAGCAAAAAGTCCTGTGATTGTTTGCGGAAAAGGTGGCAATGGCGGTGATGGTTTTGTTTGCGCAAGACACCTGGCCATGGAGGGTATTCAAGCAAAAGTTTTTCTACTCTGCAAATCCGAAGAATTGACTGGTGACCAGGCGATCAATTTCGGGATTCTGGCTAAGGGATTTTCTGGTTTTATAGAACTCCATGTTGGCGATACTGATCAAAACCTTGGAAAATTGTCACAAGCTCTTAAAAAAGCTGATTTAATAATAGATTGTTTATTGGGAACCGGGCTTTTGGAAGCCCCAAAAGGAGCGATTGCCCAGGCAATCGAACTTGTAAATTCTGTTAATCTTCCAGTTCTGTCCTGTGATATACCAAGTGGTGTGGATGGTTCGACCGGTAAAATACCGGGTCTTGCTGTACAGGCCGATGTTACATGTACTTTTGGCTTGCCAAAGATTGGCCACTTGCTTTATCCTGGCGCGTCAATGGTGGGAAAGCTTTTGCTTACAAATGTCGGATTTCCAAAAGTTCTCCTTGATGACCCATACATAGAGGCCAATGTTTTGACAGCGCAAGAAGCATCATGGCTTTTGCCAGAGAGGACACAGTCGGGCCATAAGGGGTCTTTTGGCAAAATCCTGATTATTGGGGGGTCTGCAGAGTTCCCAGGAGCACCGGTTCTTTCAGGGCTTGGCTCATTGCGTGGTGGTGCTGGCCTGACAACTGTTGTTGTACCTGAATCTATATATCAAAGCGTTGCTGGAAGGTATCCGGAAATGATCGTAAAAGGGGCGCCTTCTGATGAATATGGCGCATTCTCCGAACATGCCGCAGAACATGTTCTAAAAGCAGCTTTCGATGCGAGTTGCATGGTTATTGGTCCAGGTCTTTCAAGGGCCCCAGGCCTTTCCCATTTCATTGGGGAAGTGCTTGGGAAGATAGAAATCCCTGTAATAGTTGATGCGGATGCATTGAATGTGCTGTCAAAATCTCCAGGGTCGCTTCTTTTAAGGGCAGAGCATGGCTGGCCAACAATCTTGACGCCACATTGGGGTGAGGCCGGAAGATTTGGCACTGCTGCAAGTGATGTTACAACTGATCCGATTGCTACTGCCAGAAGATTTTCAAATAGATATGGTTCTATTACAGTGCTCAAATCTGCCAGGACAATAATTGCGTCCCCATCTGGTCAGTATTACATAAACACAACTGGCAACTCGGCCCTGTCAAAAGGTGGCTCTGGTGATGTTCTTTCGGGTTTTATAGCCTCCCTTGTTTCGCAGGGTCTTTCTCCTTTCGATGCCAGTGTTTTGGGTTGCCATCTTTTTGGGCTTGCTGGTGAGATGGCCTCAAAAGAGCACACCGAGTATGGAACCATGTCAACGGATGTTGCCAATTCGATCCCGAAAGCGATCCAGGGGGTACTTAGCCAATGAAAACCGCCATAGTGGGGAAAATCATACCGCTCGTCCCAACAATGCCTGAAGAGTTCGATGGATATGTGATCGTAGAAGAAAACCAGATAATAGATGTTGGCATCGGACAGCCGGATGGCTATTTTGACAAAGTTGTAGATGGACCAAAGCAGGTGGTCATTCCTGGGCTTGCAAACACTCATACCCATGCAGCCATGTCAATGTTTAGGGGAGTGGCAGACGATCTCCAGCTCCAAGCCTGGCTTGAAAAAGAAATATTTCCCAGAGAAGATAAGCTGACCGATGAGATCGTTTATTGGGCAACAAAACTTGCTATAGCAGAGCTTCTTTTGGGTGGTGTAACCTGCTTTGCCGACATGTACTTTTTTATGGACGAAGTGGCCAAAGCCGTCTCGGAGACTGGAATAAGGGCTTGCCTCTCAAAGGGGCTGGTCAGCTCCTCTGGAGAAAAAGAAATAGAAGTAGGCAGGGCATTTTGTCAAAGGTGGCAAGGCCAGGGAAAAGGCAGGATACATACGATGCTTGGGCCCCATGCAATCTACACCTGCCCTCCTGCATACATGGAAAAAGTGATCAGGGTTGCTTCTGACAGACATATCCCAATCCACATGCATGTTTCTGAAACGAAAAAAGAGGTTTCGGACTGTATTTCCAAAAATGGTGGAACACCGGTTGCTGTTTTGAACAGACTTGGAGCGTTTGAACTCCCGTTCATTGCCGCTCATTGTGTCCATCTTGAAGATGAAGACATGGAGATAATGGCAAAAAAAGGCGTTGTTCCTTCTCTAAACGTGAGCTCAAACTTCAAGCTTGCCTCTGGCATGCCAAGGGTTGAAGCCATGGAAAAAGCTGGTTTAAGGATGACAATTGGAACTGATGGCCCTGCCAGCAATAATGACCTGAATATGTTTGAAGAGATGAGATGGACGAGTTTCTGTGCGAAGGTCACTGGTAATCCACAATCTGTTCCTGCTTACAGGGCCCTTGAAATGGCTACTAAAAATGGTGCGCATGCAATGGGCTGGAAAAACCTTGGGATAATTGCGCCAGGTCAGATTGCCGATATTGTGATACTCGATTATTCATCGCCAAGATTGAATCCGGTATATTCCTGTCTTTCACACATTGTTTACGCTGGAGACCCAAGTGATGTCATGCATGTAATGGTTGATGGTGAATTTGTAGTTTGGAACAGAAAAATAACAACCTTTGATGTCCAGGAAACAATAGAAAAAGTCAACGAATTTGCAAAGGGTTTTGCCTGATATGATTGGCATCATAGGTGGTTCTGGTATCTATGATATCCCATGGATTGAGAATGCAGTTGAGCTTATTGTAGAGAACGAATACGGTGAAGCAAAGCTGAAAAAAGGTCATGTTGGCTCTCTCGAGATTGTCTTTCTTGCAAGACACGGCAAGACACATTCTATACAGCCTGCATCAATAAACTATAGGGCAAACATCAAGGCACTATATGATTCTGGTGTGAGAAATATTTTCTCAACTTATGCAGTAGGGGGAATAAATCCAAAATATAGGCCTGGTGATTTTGCGATAATTGGACAATTCATTGATTTTACATGGGGGCGTAGTGGTACCTTCCACGACAAGCCCGGTTCTGTTGTTCATACTGATATGTCAGAGCCTTATTCAAAAAAATTGTCAGAGGTGTTAAAGAACTCGCTCCAGAAACTTGGCCAGCGCTTTTATGAAAACCAGGTTTATATTTGTACTCAGGGGCCAAGGTTTGAAACGCCCGCTGAAATAAAAGCATATTCAATTATTGGGGCAGATATTGTAGGAATGACAGGTTGTCCAGAAGTTGCTTTGGCCAGAGAATTTGGGATAAATTTTGCTTCGCTGGCAGTGATAACAAACTTGGCTGCCGGAGTCAGTATTGCCCTGATTTCACACCAAGAGGTGCTTGATATCTTTAACGCGAGAATGGAGATCATCTCGGAAGTCCTAAGATTGTCTTGTCTTGGTGTATCGACCATCTGATAAGAAGGAGGTCAAAATTATGGAAGAAGAATCAGCATTTTCAAAGGAAGAACTTTCATGGCTTCTTGCCCAGTCAAAAGTCCCCAGGCCGTTGGTCTTTGAAGACGGTATCTTGAAAATATTGGACCAGCGCGCTTTGCCTGGCAAAATTGTCTACGTTAACGTTGATAATTGGGAAGAAGTTGCGCTTGCGATAAAAAATATGATTGTCAGGGGTGCCCCAATGATAGGTGTTGCAGGTGCTTATGGAATGGCACTGGCAGCCATGAAGGACCCTGGAAATATTGAAAAGGCTGCCATTGAACTAAAAAAGGCAAGACCAACTGCAGTGAATCTCTCGTGGGCAGTTGACAGGGTATTAAGGATCGCAAGGGAAAATCCTGAAGGCACAATAAAGGAAGCCAAGGAAATTGAAGTCGAAGACCATGAAAGAAACTTCATGATTGCCAAGAATGCCTCAACACTCATCAAACCGGGGATGAGGATCCTCACCCATTGCAATTCTGGATCGCTTGCCGCAGGGGGGTTTGGTACAGCGCTGGGTTGTATAATTTGGGCGAAACTGATTGATGGCAAAGAGATATCTGTTTTTAATACTGAAACCAGGCCATACCTTCAGGGTTCAAGACTCACAAGCTTCGAGCTTGTGAGTGCTGGTATTCCGGACACACTAATACCGGATATGGCAGCATCTCTTCTTATGAGCAAGAGAATGGTCGACTTGATAATTGTTGGAGCAGACAGGATTGCAAGAAATGGTGATGTGGCAAATAAGATTGGAACTTTACAGCTTGCGATTTCCGCGCACCAATATGACGTACCGTTCTATGTGGCTGCACCGCGTTCTACGTTTGATCTGACGATTGAGAGCGGAAAAGAAATACCGATAGAAGAAAGACCAGCTGAGGAGCTAGTTATTTTTAATGGAATAAAAATGGCGCCGGACGGCGTTTCAGTCTTTAACCCGGCCTTTGATGTTGCACCCTTTGATCTTGTGACCGGGTATATAACTGAATCTGGCGTCATCGGCGCCTGGAAAATCCCTTACTTGGACTGAGATACTATTTCGAGCTTGAGTTCGGCGACAACTTCGTGATGGAGCTTCACCGGAATTGTATGAATTCCAGTGCTTTTGATTGGTTCGTCAAGTTCCACAGACTTCTTGTCCATTACGATATTGAGGTCGCGCTTCATGGCCTTTGAGATCATGTCTGCGGTTATTGAACCGAACAATGTTCCACTTGGGCCTGCTTTTGCCGAAATTGTTATTGTTTTGTCCTCAATCTTCTGTTTTATCTCTTCCGCCCTTGCTTTGGCTTTTGCAGACTTTTTGTCTGCCTGTTCAACATTGTATGCAAGGTTGGAAATTGAAGATGTGGTTGCTATCTGTGCAAGGCTGTTTTTGACAAGGTAGTTTCTTGCGTAACCTGATGCAACCTCTGCCACTGTACCTTTTTTCCCAACACCTGGTACATCTGCAAGAAGTATGACTTTTGTTTTCATCCGGAGCTACCTCGCAGAAAATGGTAGAAGGGCGATTTCTCTTGCCCTCTTTATTGCCGTGCAGAGTCTCCTCTGGTGTTTTGCGCACATGCCTGTGGCACGCCTTGGAAGGATTTTACCGGTATCGGTAACATATTTTTGAAGCCTGGCCACATCCTTGTAGTCAACATAGTCATTATGGTCGGCGCAGTAGATGCAGACTTTTCTTCTGGGTTTGCTGAACTTGCGTCCCTTTCCCATTCTTCTGCCTTTGCGATCGTCATCCATCATTTTATCCATTTTTCAGTTCTCCTCTCTTCATGAAAACGGAATGTCTTCGTCGTTGAAATCTGGCGGCATGAATTCGTCTTCCTCGGTCTCGGCCGCATGTTGTTGCTGGGATGGTTGTCCCTTGTTTTCAAACGATGTGCCTTTTGCTGGTGATCCGAGGAATTTAAGGTTCTGCACCCTTACTTCTGTGACCCAACGCCTGATTCCGTCTTTTTCATATTCCCTGATGACCAGTTTTCCCTCAACAAAGCATTTGCTGCCTTTTTTTAGGTACTGGTGTGCTGATGTGGCTTGATTTCCCCACACAATGCAGTTTATGAAGAGCGTTTCTTCCTTGAGCTCCGTGGAGCTTTTTGACCTGTACTTTTCTGTACAGGCGAGCCTGATTGTTGTTACCGGGGCACCTGAGGGAGTGTAACGGATTTCTGGGTCGGCAGTAAGGTTGCCTATAAGCAGAACCTTATTGAACATCAGGCCTCCTTGGGGGGTTCTTCAACTTGCTGTTCGGTTTCCTGTCTCTGTTCTCTTTCTCTGTCCCTTGCGAGTGCTTTGGCTGCCCTGCGTGCTTCGGCGGCTTTCATGTGCACTTCACGATTTTTCTGGGCTTTGATTGAGTCAGTAAGGTCAACAAGGATGTCTCTGAGGAAACCTTCAGTGATTTTGACGATCCTTCTCAGCTCAAGCGGTACCTGGGGTGGGGCCTTGAATGTGAGGACCCAGTAGGAACCTTCAATCTGGCCTTTAATCTCATAGGCCAGCCTTCTTTTTCCCCATTTCTTGAGGTCCAGCACTTCACCACCATCATTTGTTACGATCGTGGCGAGTTTCTCTGCGAGAGCTTTTTCTGCTTCTTCGTCGAGAGCTGGATTCAAAACAAACATCTGCTCGTAATTCTTCACAATTCCTCCTTTGGGCTTGTGGGTCAATTTTTATTGACCAGAAGGTGCAACTAAAAAATAAATGTTAGGTTAGGTTCCTGATATGTCAAGATTGACTGGTTTCATTGTTGTTTTAGAATTTAGACATAATGGAAGAACGGCTGATTTTTGGTCGCTATAGACTACTTAGAAAAATTGGAAGTGGAGGAATGGGTGAAGTCTTTGCTGCTCTGGATTTGCAGAGCAATGAGGATGTGGTTATTAAAATCTCGCATTTTAAAGACGAGGATTGGGACAATGTTGAAAAAAACAGGTTTCTTTCAGAGGCTTCCATCTTGGCCTCTCTTGACCACCCAGGTATCCCGAAAGTATGGGATTGCTGTAGAGAGGGTGAAGATTACTACTACATAATGGAGTACGTGAAAGGAACTCCCCTTTCAAAACTTCATAACATCGGCATAGAGCAGGCGTTGGGTATTTTTTATGATGTTGCTGGGGTACTTTCACACATCCATTCTAGGTCTGTTGTGCACAGAGATATTAAACCAGGTAATCTTATTGTGCTCGACTCCCCGGATATCAAAACCGGAATAAGGGTAAAACTCATTGATTTTGGTTTGGCAAAAAATGTTGTAAATGGGCGTATAACGAGTACGGGCATGGTGGTTGGTACCTTTAATTATATGGCCCCTGAACAATTGATGGGTGGAGCTATTGATATGAGGGCGGATTTATATTCTTTTGGTGCAACGATGTATAACACTTTGACGGAATCCCTGCCCTTTGGCTCCCCAGACCCGAAAAAAATTGCCTATCAACTGATAAATGCTTCTTGCGACCCTCCATCACATTTTAATGGCGATATCCCGGAAGAGCTTGACAACGTTATTCTTTGCCTCTTGAGAAAAGACCCAAACGAAAGGATACAAAGCGCTTCAGAATTACTATCATTAATGCAGTCAATCACCATCGATGAAAAGAGCAACAAACCTGCTGGGCTGGTTCTTTGTGAACCCGATATGGTGGGTCGTGAGTTTGAGATGCAGTACCTTATTGATTCTTGGAACAGTTCACAAACTCAATCAGTAACAGTCTGTGTTGCTGGGCCATTTGGAATTGGAAAAACCAGGCTTGTTGATGAATTTGCTTCCATAGTGCAGTTATCAGGGAAAATGCTTTTGAGGGCAAGGGGACATGGTTCGACAAACTCATTGCCGATGGATGGTCTCAAACAGCTTGCTTTTCATCTTGCACACTATAATCTGGACCAATATTCTGATTTAATCGAGCAAAATTCAAAAGAGCTTGGGTTTTTCAGCCAACAATTGTGTAAATCAAAAAGAAAATCTGCCCAATCTTTTCCAAATCAGGGCGCATGCTCTTTCGCTTTTTTGAAGTTTTTGAAGGCAATATCGTTTGAAGCGCCCATTGTTATCATCCTTGAGGACATAGAACATCTTGACAAGGAAACCCTTGATGTATGTTTTGAACTCTCTTCTAATCCAGAATTGAAGATAATGGTCGTTTTTACGTGTCTCGAACCAACTTTTAGATCCAATGCAGCCATTGGATTGAAATTGCATAGAATGAGCGATTTGAGGTTCATTGATCTCAAAAATCTTAAGAAATCTAATGTAAAAATGATGATGGAATCAATGCTAAGAGGTCATGAAGCGCCAAATGATTTCTTAAATGATCTCTGGGAGAGATTCGGTGGTGTCCCCTATCTGTTGATAAACAACATAAGAACGTTTGTTTCACAAAAAGTGCTTGCGCTTGATAGTGGAAGGCTTGTTTATAAAAGACCTGTTTCCTTTGAAGATGTATCCGGCTCAATTTTATCGCAACACCTTTCCTCGCTCTCCCAAATATCCATAAAAATTCTTGAGTTTGCGTGCCTGTTTGAAGAGCCATTCGAGATGGAAATTGTTATGAAATCGCTTGGTCTTACGAGACGCCAGTGTGTGAATGCATTTTATGAACTTATATCATCCTCGCTTTTGAAGCAAAGGAATGGTTTTTACAAGAGTACGTATGAGTTTGCTTATCCGTCTATGAAGGAGACAGTAAAATCTAGAATACCAGATACGGAAAAGCACGAAACGCACAAACTGATTGCGCAAGTCCTAGAATTTAGTGATGAAATAACTGATGAAATCGCCTGCGAGATAGCAAAACACTACAAAATGGCTGGTGAAACGGACAAAGCGGTAATATGGGCCGAAGAGTGCGCAAAAAGATTGATTGCACTTGGCTCCCAAACCTATTCCGAATGGATTGATTATATACATGGCGTGGGAGTGAGCGAATCCAATCCTGTTTATGAGGTTAAAGCAAAGAGGGTTCTCTCTGATATTTTTTATGCAAAAGGGGATTTTGAAAAGGCAAAAGCTTTATTTTTGGAAGCGCTTGGTCAGGCAAAAAAAATAGGGGCGAATACGGAATACTCATTAATATTGATTCATTATCTCAAGTTTCTTTTTGAGATCGGTGAATACAGCGAATTGCAAAAAATTAGCTCTAAAGAGGCGAAAACACCAGTTTTCATGGGTATGCCGTCAGAAAGATTTATGATTCTTGAATATTTGGCGCTCTCTCTAAAGGAAAACTCATGTTTTTCAGAAGCTGAAGATGTTGCAAGAGAATTGCTTTATCTAGCCCAGTGTTCCTTGCCTGACAAAGTTACAGAAGGAAAAACTGTTCTTTTTTCATGCCTTCTTGGAGGCATGAAGATGGACGACGCATCTGGAATGGCGAAAGAAATTGAGTCAGAAATTGCCGAGTTGAACTCGGATGTTGCGGAGAGGCATGTGATTGAGCTTGCATTATTCGAGTACAACATGGGTAATTATGGCAAGACAATTGAAATGTTGAGTAATACAGACAAGGGTTTGCTTACATTCCGGGACAAGACCAAATCTGCCATGCTCAAATCAAAATCATTTTATGCCCTTGGTAAACTCGACGAGGCAACTGAAAGCGTTAACAAATTAAGTATTCCAGATGGTGCTGAAGTGAGTCGTGTCGAATTAGAGAAGCTTGTATACAAATCTCTTTTTATCACACTGGCGCATGGCTGGGAAAAATCTGGCCCCAGAACAGAGCGCTTGGTCGGACTTGCTGAGTTCCAGGAATGTGAGGCATGCAAAATATTGCCATACGAGGTTTATTGTTATTGGCTTTCAAAACAGAAAAGATTTGATGACGCAATGGAGTATTTTGCGAAGGCTTGGACTATTTCGTGCAATTTGGGTATTGAAGAATATATGCTTGATTGTGCATATTGGGGTGTTTCAATCCTTTCCTACAAAAAAATCATTGCAAAATACCCTTCGATAGCTAATTTGATTACTGATGAGGAGAGGCTTTTTGGTGGCTATGCCCAAAAATATGAGCATGCAGTTGTTGCAGGCTATGTTCATCTTTATAGGGCGGAAAAAGATTTCAGGGAGTTTGATCATGCAATCAGATGGTTTGTTCATGCCAGGGAACTCGCACTTCAAAAAGGAAACAAGATTTACATGGCTTTATCAGCATTCAATCTTGGCAAAGTCTATTGTGAAAGGAACAACTCAAAACACAAAAAACCATCTGATGCTGAGGACGCAGAGAAGTTCTTTTTTGAGGCCGAGTTTGTCTTTTCAGCCATAAATGCCCCTGCCACAGTAGATGTTGTTAGGGAATACCAGGAAAAGCACCTGAGACGCACCGCCCAGTAAAAACTATTCTATGGGCCAGCCGCCTTCCTCTTCAATAAGCTTGTCTATTTCGCCCATCAACCCGATTGTTCTTGAAAGTGCAGTAACTATTTTCGCGTATATGACGCGGTCGCCGTGGTCAAGCGACCTTCCTTTCCTGTCCTTGAGCCATTTTTGGGCAACCTGGTAGCCACCAACCATAAAGTTCCAGACCTCTGGTGAAACGCCGTCAAAGTATTGGCTTTTATTGATATAAACTCTGTTGCCGTTTTCATCAAATGAAACTTTTTCAATAATGTCGTTGCCAAAAGCGGGGTATGACGCAATGGTGTCGTCAAGTTCTTCCGATTCAAGCAGATGGAGACTGGCCAGTTCTTGGCCCTTTTTTGCCAGCCTGGAAAACAGGCCAATTTTTGAGGTCAGCGGGGCCCTTGGGAAATCGTACTTTAAAAAGTCTGCATACCGCGTGCGGTAAGTCGGGCTGTGCAAAACGGCGTAGATGTAGTGAAAGATGTCTTCGGGGCCGAAAGTCAAAACCCCCTCATCCGCCCTCCGGGCACCTTCCCCCACAGGGGGAAGGTTTTTTACTGCCCCATCTTTTGTATTATGACTATTTGGTCCATCTTTTGCATAATGACCATCTGCCCTGTCTCCTGGACAACCATCTGATCCGCTTCCTGGATAACCACCTGGTCCTTCTCCGGTGAGACTGGTTCCATGATAACCCTCTCCTTCCAGGAGAGGGTTAGGGTGAGGTGGTTTTTCCGTTATGTTGCCTTTTCCGTCCGGAACAAACGCAATCCCCAGCCTTGATTCAAATGCTGAAACGATTTTTTTCGAGAGGTTTGGTGTCCTGCCACCCTTTCCTGCCGGCCAGTCGCGTTTTTCGATTTTCAGTGTGTTGGTTTCTGTGTCGGGATAGAGGTAGAGTGGGAAAAGATATGATCTCTCTCTGGTTGCAAGAGAAACTGTACAATCGTTTATAGTATTTTTGGTACAAAGTATATGTCTGAAGACATCATTGACTTGTCTATTTGTTATTAACCCCAAATTCGGGCCTGCCAGCATGTGGCGCATGACTTCCTTTCGAGACCTTTCGATTAATTCATTGTGATAAAACATAAATCTAATATCGAATGGCCTATAAAGACATTCTGAAACAAAACTTTCAATATTTTTTTCATTACGCAGCGCTGGCCTAACTTTCGAGAGTGTGAGCTTATCCTTGTCGCTCAAAAATTGTTTTTTTGCGTCTTCATTTGATAAATCACTATTGATAAAAGAATTAATTTTTTGAAGTAACTTGGTTTTTTCGTAATTGACCACAAAATCATCTCTTGATGTAACAATCCCTACAGAATTGACTGGCATCAGCTCTACGATCGAAGGCCACGCATGGTATTCATCATCAAGATTGGTATCGGATGGCACAAACATGTAGAATGGCCCGGAGGGCAAAAGCTGTTTCCAGCCAGTAGACTTTATGTTGTTCTCGAGGAGCCAGCAATATTTCCCGCCAGCAAGTGCCCCGTCTTCAAAAATTTCCCTCTGGCCATATAGGTCCGCGTGAAAGACCCTGGCGTACGGGTGGGGGTAGCTGGAAGATGGAATCTGGGGGTAGCTGGAAGATGGGACCCCCTCATTCCCTTTCCCTCCTGGAGAAGGGTTGTTGCTTTTACCCTCTCCTTTCAGGAGAGGGTCAGGGTGAGGTGGTTTCTTCTTTCCAGTTTTCACAAAGAGCCCTATCGCGACCCCCTGCTGTATGTCAAAGACGTTTTCGTCCTTGCTTCCATCCGGACAGGCCTCTTTTTTCTTTGCGTTTCCGTGGAGGTCGAGGACGTATATCTCGTCGAATGTTTCAAGAAGGCTCTGTCTCATTCCCCTGAAGGTCGGGTTGTCCAGATAGCCGTGATTGGTTATGAATGCGAGAATGCCCGAGCCGGTTTTTTCAATCTTCCACTGCGCCCAGCGGATGAACCGGACATAATCATCATTGAGCCACTTTGGGTTTTTCTCGCCGAGGTCTTTGCCATCCACCTGGAAATAATTGGCCGTTTTCTTGCCGCCGTCGCTTGTGTCTTCACCCTTCAGGAGCCTGTTTATCCATTCAATGTCGCTATTGGCAGAGTGGCCCGAATATGGTGGGTTTCCAAGCACGACCATTATTGGTTTCACCTTTTTGACCTCGGAGGCGCTGTTGACCTCGTCGGAAACGGCCTTTCCAAAAAGGCTCCCCGGAGGGTCCTGCTTGAAGGCCGGTGGCTCGAGGGTGTTCGTGAGAAATATGTTCAGCCTTCGGTCATTGCTGAACGTGTAGCCATGTTCCTTGAGGAGGAGGCCAAGTTTCAGGTGGGCAATGGAATAGGGGGCCATCATCAGCTCAAACCCGTATATCCTCTCCAAGATGTCCCTCTGGACTTCATCGTCTTTCAATCTCCCGAACTTGTCTGTCCTGAGCCTTTTGTAAATGGTGTTCAAGACTTCATACAAAAATGTTCCGGTGCCTGCTGCAGGGTCAAGGATGAGCAATTGAGGAATATCCTCTGTAACCCTTTCCTTTGTGGCAAGGCCGTTTTTGAGCCCGAATTTTTCCTCAAGCAGAATGTCGACCGATTTGACGATCCAGGAAACTACAGGCTCGGGTGTATAATATACACCGCGCTTTTCACGAAGCCCTGGATTGTATGCAGAAAGAAACGGCTCGTAAAAATAAAATATTGGGTCTTTGGCAAAACCGGTCTTTTTTTCAGGCTTGAGGATTGCTTCTATGTCAGATTTGTTGAGGAGATTGATGAGGGTGCCGGTTGCCCATGTGACGTTTTCCTTCAATATCTCGCGGAATTCCTTGAATACCCTTCTGAGAAAAGGATTTGTGAGTGGAATGTGGTCGGATGCACTTGCCCAGTCTATTTCCCTGCCTGCCTCAATGCGCGCCGCGAACAGCCCGTAGCAGATTGTCTGGGCATACATGTCGGCAAACTGGTCTTCGGTTATTGTGTGGAGAAGGTCTGTTCTTATGGCCTTCAATTCGTTGTGAAGATCACCTTCCGGATGCTCATCTTTCATTGCTTTCAGGAGAGAGTCCCTGATGTCGCAGGCAATTGAGGCCATCCGTTCTGCCAGCTCGGTCGGGTTTGAAACGGTCTTGACTTTGGCATTTATAAAATGGTCGACCAGCTTTGCAAAATTCTCTTCTGCTTGTGGGTCGGGCTTGAGTTTTCCCTGCCCGAGGTCAGTTGCAAGATGAAATATTGTTCTGGGTTCAATTATCTCGTCTTTTTCGTTTGGTTTGTCTTCAAGTCTTGCATACCACCTGAATTCCAGATAGTCGGTCAGAATAACATTCGACATGCTGTTGTAATAGCGCTTCAGCTGGCCAAGGTCTGATTTTGAAGAGGCGAGTTTTTTGCCAACATCCTTTGTCTCTATGATTCCGAAAGGAACATTGTCCTTCATTACGATAAAATCGGGTTTGCCTTCTTCTCTTCCTGCTGGCTCCTGTTTTATTGTGAAACCTTTTGGTAAAATTGCCTTGAAGAGGTTTTCGAAGTGGGTCCTGTAGGACAATTCCGAGCTGTTGCCCTCTTTTAGGTTATTGCTGACTTCCCGCAGATATTGTTTTAATTGCTCCACAAAGAATGATTATATGAAAACGGAAATGGTTTTCCAGAATGATGCAAATCCATAACATATAAAACCCCTGGTCTATCCAGGGGTTTTATATGTTTGAGAAAATGCCAATTTATTAATCTGCCAACTCCAGAAGCGCCTTTTCTGCTTCGACCTGGTTTGGGGCCTTGCCGTGCCACTCGGCGTTGTTTTCCATGAAGGAAACACCCTTGCCTTTTACTGTGTGGGCAATGATAGCCTGCGGCTTTCCTTTTGTCTGCTTTGCCTGGTCAAAAGCGTAGAGTATCTGGCCATAATCGTGGCCGTCACACTCAATGATGTGCCATCCGAAAGCTTCCAGCTTTTTTTCAAGCGGGTCAATATTCATGACATCTTTGGTCGTACCATCAATCTCCAGGCCATTCTTGTCGATGATTGCAGTCAGGTTGTCAGCTTTGTAGTGGGCCGCGGCCATAAATGCTTCCCAAACCTGGCCTTCTTGCAATTCGCCATCACCCATCAGGCAGTAGACCCTCCATGGCGCCCTGTCCATTTTTCCGGCGATTGCTGTGCCAAGGGCTATGGAAATCCCCTGGCCAAGTGATCCGCCTGACATTTCTATTCCGGGCACGCAGTGTATATGCGGGTGGCCCTGGAGAGGTGAACCGAGTTTCCTGAAGGTCTTGAGGAGTTCAGGATCAAAGAACCCTCTCCTTGCAAGTACCGAGTAAATGAGCGGGGTCACATGGGCTTTGGAATAGATAATCCTGTCCCTGTCCTCTTTCATGGGGTCGGATGGGTCCACGTTTGCTATTTCGAAGTAAAGTGCTGCCATCAAGTCAGTGGCGGAGAGGGATCCGCCTGGATGGCCGGACCCTGCCAGTGTGGTCATCTGGATAATGTCCCTTCTTATCTGTCTTCCAACCTTCTCAAGCTGGGCGATGTCGCGCATCACTTTCCTCCGTTTGTTTTATTTTGTATTGCTTTTTGGGTTTTTATTCCCTCTTTTTGCCAGAGGTTCCCTTGTAGAATGGTTTTTTGATGATTTCGGCTGCCAGTTTTCTTCCCCTTATTTCAACGCTTACCTTTGTCCCCACCTTGTATGTTGTTGGAACATAGGCCATTGCACCTACATAACCTGCGGTTGGGAGCATTCCACCGGATGTTACAAATCCGATTTCCGTGCTTCCATCAAACACCTTGAAATGGCTCCTTGGGATTCCACCCTCTTCAAGCATTTTCAAACAAACGAGTTTTCTCTTGATTCCATCGGCCTCGGCCTTCAGGAGAGCTGCCTTTCCAATGAAATCTTTTTCAAATTTTACAACAAATTTTTGGCCGGCCTCGAGAGGATTGATTGTCTCGTCAAGCTCGTTGCCATAGAGCCAGTAGCAAACTTCGAACCTTAGGGTATCTCTTGCCCCAAGGCCTATTGGTTTTATTCCAAATTCTTTGCCAACCCTCAGGAGTTCGTCCCAGATATATGGAGCGTCCTGGTTGCTTGTATAGATTTCAAATCCATCTTCACCTGTGTAACCGGTCCTTGCCACCATGACTTCCCTGCCTGCCACTTTCCCGTATCCAAAGTGGAAGTATGGGAGGTCCCATGCCGGGAATTCAGCAACTTTTCTGATGATGTCTTCTGCTTTGGGTCCCTGGAGGGCGATTTCGGCATACTGGTCGGAAAGGTTTGTCACCTGTGCCCCCGGGCGTTCGTGGGACTTTATCCAGGCAAAATCCTTGTCGGCATTGGATGCGTTGACTACCAGGAAGATGTGGTCTTTGCTGACATAGTGAATAAACAGGTCATCAATGATTCCACCATCTTCCTTGCACATGACAGTGTACTCCGCTGTGCCAGGTTTCATGTCAGCAACGCTGTTTGACATGATCTGGTCAGTCAGGGCAACAGCTTCGGGCCCCTTGATTTCGATCTCGCCCATGTGCGATACATCAAACAAACCTGCATTTTCCCTTACAGTTTTGTGTTCGTCAAGAATTGACGTGTACTGGATCGGCATCTCGTAACCTGCGAACGGGACAATCTGTGCCCCTAGTGCTACATGTTTTTCATAAAGCGGTGTTTTTTTCATTTTTCCTCCGAAGCGAGTCTAGTTGTGGGCTGGAAAATTTCAACCTATTTGACGAGTTTTTTGCGCAAAGCTTTGGAGAGCAGTTTTCCTGCGGCCTGTGCATCAGAAATTGAAGAAACCGAGCCAAACATCCCAAATCTTCTGGTTGGTATACCAACGGTTATGATTGATGCTGAGGAGACAAGTCGTGCGATGCGCATATCATGCATGTCGTAGACATCTTTTACAGTCCGTTGGGTCTGGATTCCGGAAGTCTCTGCCACTTCCTCAAAAATGGATATGGCGTTCATATCTCTTGGGACAATGTTGCCTTTTACAACAAGGACTGGACCAGCATCCAGATCAACCTTTGCCTTGTCGGGACAGTTTGGTGTGTCAGTGGCTGGTGTTGAATCTATTGTAACAATGATGTCCGGATTTTCCCTTGTGATGATGGCTGCGGCGCCCCTGCCACCGAGTCTTCCCTGTGCGGTGAATGCATATACAAGATTGGCATCGCCATCATATTCATTTGCAAGCCATGTCAATACTGCAACTGGAACCTTGCAGTTTGAAGTGCCAATGACTCTTCCGCCTTCAAGTCTGGATTCTGTGTGGAAGGATGCGTGATCTCCAATCTGGACCATCTTCATTGCGGTTTTTTTGTCCTGGGCCCCAATGTCTACAAACATTTTGTCAAAACCGAGGACAGTCCCTTCTGCTACTTCTTCAGCTCCAATGTAGCCACAGGTTCCGCTTGGAAAAATGACCTGGCGGTTCAGGATGTCTGCTTCCTTCATTGCGGTTGACGGGTAGAACCTGACAAAACCATTTTTGTCGATGTGGTTTGAAATTATCGAATCTTCGTCCATCTGGGCTTCAACGAGGATTTTTGGGCCTTTGCCAGGGTGCTTGACCACGAGGTTGCCCATGAAATCAACTTCCCCTATTTTACCCTCAAGGAGTTTTGTGATCTGTTCCCTGAGTTTTTCCTCAAAACCTGATGGAGATGGAATTGAAATCAGCTTCTGGATTATCTCTTTCATTGCGGAAGTCCTTCCTTGTCAATTCTTTGTATGAATGCCTTTGAAAGTTCGACCATTGCCTCAAGGTCTGATTTTGCGGCTAGCGAGACTGGCGAATGGATGTATCTGCAGGGTGCGGCGATGACCACACATGGGGTGCCGCCGTTTTCAAATTGCATCCTTCCTGCATTTGTTCCACCGGTGACTGTTCCCTTGTATTGGTATTGGATGTTGTTTTTCTGGGCAGTGTCTTCAAGCAGTAGTCGGTAATTTCTCGGGATGATGACACTGCGGTCTTCAAATGTTATTACCGGGCCATACCTGAATCTTGCGCAGTTCTGGTGTTCTGGAACCTCCGGCATGTCACCTGCAGATGTCCCCTCAAGCGAAACAACCAGGTCGGGCATAAACCTTCTGACTGCGAAAACAGCACCCTTCATGCCTATCTCCTCGCCAAAAGTGAATGATCCGACAAGTGTGCATTCCGTTTCCATTTCCATTGTCTTGCATACAGCCCAGCACCCGGCCCTGTCATCAAAAGATTTTGCCTTTACCACTTCGCCCCAGTCCTCGAATTCGGTATCAAAAACTATTGTGGTTCCAAGTGGGGCCGTTCTTTCAGCCTCTGCCTTGTCCTTGCAACCCACATCAACGACGAGGGCGTTTGTTGGCGTCACGACATCCCATTCTTCATGTTTCTGGTTATGGATTGGCTTTAGACCTATAACGCCTCTTGTTTTTTCTTTTCCAACCAGAACATGTTTGGATGCCAGCACCCTGTCGTCAATCCCGCCGAGCTGGGCAACTTTCAGCTCGCCTTCAGAGGTGTGGCCTACGACCTGTAGGGCCACCTCATCCATGTGAGCATCAAGCATGATTATCGGCTTGCCTGGTTTCCCTTCTTTTACAAAGAAAATGTTGCCAACATGGTCTGTTGTTGGCGCAATGCCCATTTGGGAATAAAAATCCGTCAATACTTGTCTTATTTCGCTCTCGTCGCCGGGTGCACCGGAAGCATCACAAAGTTTTTTCAGGAGTTCCATCAAATCACCCCTTCCAGGCTTGCCGGCAGTCCCATCAGAAATTCGCACATCATGTCAACGCCATTTTCTGCAATCGAGAGATCTACAGTTTCCACTGGCTGGTGGAGGTACCTGACCGGTATCGAGACAACAGCTATTGGCCTTCCGAGCCCTGCTTCCCATGCTGAATCAGCTTCTGTCATGCTGGTTGATGAAAAGATGTATTCTGACGTTTTTATGTTCAGTTTTTCAGCGGCATTCATAAATGCTGACCTGATTTTTGGATTGATTATCGGACCATTGTCCAAGCAGACCTTATCAAAGGGCAGATATGACTTGCCAGATTCTCCATGCTGTTCGGCGATTGTAGTGTCTACTGCTATTGCGAGATCAGGCCTTACTTCAGTTGCAGCAGCAAAGCCTCCGTATGCACCGATTTCTTCCTGTGTGGTGCACACCAAAACAACATCGACATTCAGCTTTACCCTTTTAAGTTTTTTGGCCAGTTCAAGCAGCATTGTGACACTTAATCTGTTGTCCAGGGCACAACCTGCAACACGGCCATTCTTGAGCTCGGAAAAGCGTTTCTTGAATGTCACCTGGTCGCCTATTTTTACCTTGCCGGTCACCCAGTCTGCTGGCATGCCAGTGTCGGCGTAGAGTTTTGTTATTGGGACAGCTTTTTTGTCGCCCGGTTTTGTCAGGTGTGGAGGCAGAATTCCTATTATGGCCGGGATTTCGCAAGTGCCATGTATCACAACTTCCTGTCCTGGCAGGACCTTGTGGTCGACCCCTGACCAGTCCCATATCCTCACAAAGCCGTCTTCTGTAAAACCCTGGACCGCTAGCGCAGGTTCGTCGCTGTGGGCAGTGATCATGATTTTTTTTGCCCCATCAACGCCGCAGGGGATTTCTACATAAACATTCCCCATTCTGTCGGTTCTAGTTTCGTAGCCAATTTCAGAGATTATTTGCCGGAAAAGCTTTGCCACTTTCTCCTCATGGCATGATGAAGAGCTTATCCGGACGAATTTTTCAAGCGTTTCCTTCATTTAGGTAGCCTTTCGATTTTATTAGCTCTTTGGCCTGTGTTTTTGTTGTTATCTGGCCAAGTGCCTGCGCCTCGGCAAGATAACTGATAGCGAGGCCCACTTCTGGCCCGGGATCAATTCCGAGGAGCTTCATTATTTCGTCTCCGGTTAGGAGCGGTTTTGGTTTGCCCATTTGCTGGTTTTCGGCAACCATTGATTTGATAAATTCGTGGTATGCGTCCAAAGACCCGTATGGCATCATCTGGGTTGCATAGGCATCTGCTACGGCAACCAGAAGAGTTGGTATAGCTATTTGCTCAAGGTCCCTGAAATACTTGAAAACAGCCTTGGGACTCACGCTGTCCAGTTTTTGAAGATTGTGTGGCCTCATATGGTTCAGGACAATCCCGGAAACTGTTTTGGTTTCTGCGGACGAGAACTTCAATTCCTCCATCCTCTTCGAGACCATTTCAGAACCAACCCTGTCATGTTCAAGGAAATGCACTTCTTCCTCATAGGTTATTGTTTGGGGTTTTCCTATGTCATGAAGGAGACTTGCCAATTTTGTGCAAATGAACATTCTTCTGTCGGAGGCCATCACTGTTGACAGCAATTCTCTTGCGTTGTCGGCATAATCGCCAAGCATTGAGTCGAGATCTTCCAGGATGTCTTCAAGGTACTTGTATGTCCAGAGAAGGTGCTCGGTCAGGCCAAGCGCATGTGGTTTGTGGGCTATTACCTGCGACACGGAAGCAAATTCTGGCAGTATTCTTCCTAGAATGCCCGTCCTTGTAAGTTCCTCTATGACCGGGTATGACCTTGGGGCCTCGATTGTCCAGCAAATCTCGTCCCTTATTCTTTCCTTGCTTGGCCTGTTTATCAGGTGGGCGTGTTTTGTGATGAAGCGTTTTGTGACAGGATCTATGGAGAAGGAGAGGTCCGCGGCTATCCTGAATGCCCTTATCAGCCTGAGCGGGTCTTCAATAAACCTGTCTTCCGAAAGCGCCCTGACGAGGCCCTTGGAAAGATCTTTCATTCCACCTTGCGGGTCCAGAACTTCCTCTGTGCTTATCACAAGCCCGATAGCGTTGATGGTAAAGTCTCTCCCAATCAGGTCATGGATATGGTCATGGTGAAGTGGGGTGATGTCGATGTGCACGCCATTCCCAACCATCCTGTGGATGTCGCGCTGTTCATCTAGCAGGACATGGGTAAATCCCTTGTCGACAAAACCCTGGACAAGTTCGGCAGTTTTCGGGGTTGCAATGTCGATGTCCTTTGGCGTCCTTCCAAGGAGGATGTCCCTGATGGTTCCGCCGACCATCATTGCATCATCGTGGAGCTTGATGCCCCGAAAATGATTGGCCAGGGTTTCCCTGGCCTTTCTTATCATTGTTTCCTTTGACAGAATTACGTTCACAAGTATATACTACATAAAATGTATGAATTGTGAAGACACCAAAACAGCTTATTGGATTATTGCCGTACTGGGCTTTGTTTTTGTCATTTTAGGATTTGCCAGCTCAAAAGCGGTAGCGGTTTATATCGGCCAGGAACTCCATGTAGGAGTCACTTTTCAAAAAACTATAAGTGGCGCCCTGCAAGAGATGGGGGTTAAGATTGACCCCTCAGACAGAGTCGTAATAAAACCAGCGGGGTTTGTTGTTTCAAACATGGACACCACATTCAGATCTGGCGAAAAAATAGAGTTTGAAAAGGCAAACCCAGTTATTATCCAGTTTGATGGCATGCGCAAGCAAATACTTTGCACACGCAAGAACCTGCGGAATGCCGTTTCGAAGATTGGCATAAAACTTGGCCCGTTGGATAGGGTACAGGTATCAGAGGATCCATACAGGCCAGGAGCGATGCTTACAAGAGTGGTGAGAGTGGAACACAAACTTGTAAAAAGGAAAGAAAGAATACCTTACGAGATTGATTATGTTCCGAACAACCAGGTCCACCAGGGCAAGGTTGCGGTGTGGAAACTTGGATCAGGCGGGGAGAGGGAAGACCTTTACAGGGAAATTTATGAGGATGGAAAACTTGTTACCTCCACCTTTATTTCAACGAGAATCTCTCATAGGCCAATCCACGAAGAAATGGCAATAGGAGAGGCCGAGATGCCTGGTGGGGCAATAGAGAAGATCCTTGTGGAAGCTACTGCCTATTCTCCAACTGTGGCAGAATGTGATGCTGACCCATGGACAACAGCAACTGGAATGAGATCAGGTTATGGAATTATTGCGGTTGATCCAACAGTCATACCCTATTATACGAAGGTGTATGTGGAAGGTTATGGGTATGCCATTGCTGGCGATTGTGGTGGCGCAATAAAAAACAATATTATTGATGTCTTCTTCTACAAGCCTGAAGAGGCTATGAGATGGGGCAGAAGAAAGGTAAACCTGTATGTCCTCGAATGGCCTAAAAGATCTCAAAGATGATCTTCAAAAGTTCGAGATAAGGCTCAAGAAAAGCTTTGGCCAGAACTTTCTTCATGATCCTGTTGCGATAAACAGGATCATGGATGCCT
>JAGOOK010000015.1 GCA_017992555.1 Caldisericia bacterium
AGCTTTATGACCTGTATGATTACTCCTACACATCCGACCCCGTCGGCGGTTGGGACCTCATGGCCACAGGTAATTGGGACGGATATTGCGGGATCAACTCCTACCAGAGATGGAAAGCCAACTGGATCGAGCCGGAAACAATCACCGAACCAGGAACTTATGAAGTCGATGACCTGAATGGTGATGGCCCCCACAAAATGTATAAAATCCCGTTTCCTGGCTCCGATGTTGAGTGGTTATGTATCGAAAACAGACAAAGACATGGAGGGGATGGGTATTTTCAGGGTTGCCCCGGCAATGGCATGGTTGTTTATCATGTCGATGACCGCAGGGAATACAAACATCTTTTCAACACAAGAACAAAAGAATGGAGAACTGTCGGGATAGAGGTTCTTGATCCAGGTGGTTCGCCGCTTCACAAAACGGCAATGTACGGGGACAACTATGGAAAAGTCGTCATCAGCGCCGATTCTATACCCAATACCCTGCCATATGAGAAAAATGACTCCAAAAAAACTTTGAGGATTGACAAGATCTCTTCAGTCGGTGAAAAGATGACCTTCAGGCTAAGCTATGACACCCCACAAGTTCCAATCATGCAGGTACTCGACACTCTGTCTTTTGGAAGGGTAACCAAGGGCGAAATGGCCAGTCAAGATCTTACATTTTACAATATTGGCCCAAAAAAGCTCCAGGCAATGCTCAAATCTGACTCCCAATGGATCAGCATTGACAGGACAAGCTTCATCGGCAATGAAGAGCCAATAAACGTAACAATCAGCACATCATCACTCAAATACGGCTTCAACAGCGGATACATCAAATACGACGGCAACGCCGGCACCGGAAGGGTGAAGGTAGTTGTTGACGTGGCCCCGATCCCTGGAGATGTAAATCTTGACGGGGTTGTGGACGATGCCGATGTCGAACTGTTCGCAAAATATTTCAACAGCTCGCTTGGCGACCCCAACTATTACAAGGACGCAGACTTCAACAACGACCAGAAGGTCGACCTCATGGATTTCCTCATGATGTCAAAAAACTACAAGTCAAAAATTTGATTGACTCACCAGTCATCGAAAAAAGGGCGGCCCAAAAGGTCGCCCTTTTTTGTTTCCACCGGCAATGATAAAATTGGCAGGCAGAAGAGGTGAAACATGGCAAACATTGACTACGCGGTTAAATTTCTTGAAGAGATCTGCAAAACCCCAAGCCCGACAGGCTTTGCCATGGCGGCAATAGACAGGTGCGAGCGTGAGGCAAGATCACTCGGGTTTTCAACAAGAAGAAACAACAAGGGCGGGTTGCTGGTCGATGTTCCCGGCAAGGATGCGTCCTTCAGGAGGCTCGTCTCCGGCCATGTAGACACCCTCGGCGCGATGGTGCGCTCGATAGATTCAAACGGCTGGCTGAAATTTACGCCAATCGGCGGCTACATGATGCAGACGGTGGAGGGCGAGTACTGCCAGATTTTAACAAGGAACGGAAAGACCTACACCGGAACATGCCTGACAACCGACCCGTCGGTTCATGTCCACCCAAACGCAAGGGAACTCGAGAGAAAACCCGAGAACATGGTAATAAGGCTTGACGAGCGCGTCTGTTCCAAGGAAGACACCGAAAAACTAGGCATCTCGGCCGGAGACTTCATCGCCTGGGACCCAAGAACAATTGTCACGGAATCTGGCTTCATAAAAACCAGACACCTGGACGACAAGGCAGGAACCGCCTGCATTTTCTGCGCCCTTCAGGCAATCTCCGAGGAAAAAATAACCCCGGCGCACCCCTTCACGGCAATCGTGACCAACTACGAAGAAGTAGGCCACGGCGCAAGCTTTGTTCCGGAGGCCAACGAAATCCTGGCCGTAGACATGGGCGCAATCGGGCTTGACCTTTCCACAGACGAATACTGCGTCTCAATCTGCGCCAAGGACTCCTCCGGCCCCTACGACTACGCCCTGACAAACCAGCTGATCGATCTTGCAAAGGCAAACAAAATCAAATACGCGGTGGATATCTACCCATTCTATGGAAGTGACGCGTCTGCGGCGCTCCACGGCGGCCACGACCTGAGGGCCGGCCTCATCGGGCCGGGTGTCCAGGCCAGCCACTCAATGGAGCGCACTCACAGGGACGCAATCGAGGCCACTTCGAAATTGCTGGTGGAGTATCTGAAGACCGAAAAAGCGTAGGTAGATTTATTTTAATTTATCTGCAGAATATTGTTTAGAGTATCTTCCATTGAATACTTTATTAGTATATAAAATGTTTAGCTTTTTTTATAAAAGTACTATTGCTTATAATTTGTAATCGATAAAATCTAACATTAATGAATTTTCGTGAAATTGATTTTAATCAACTTCTAGTAGATAATAACATAAGAAACATACCAGATAATTTCAATAAATCACAATTTGATAATCTTCTCGCAATTATTGAAGATTTTTTCACAAAGAGTTTTCAAAAAGCGAACCCTGAACATCCTGTGTCAAAACTTTTCAATAGATATGATATTTTTTCCAGCTATGAATTGGCTACTCTTGGTTATGCAATAGACAGATTCAGAAATTCTAACCCAGGATGGTTAAACCGAATAATTTGTAATATAAGGGATAGTAATACTAATAATCAAAGAGGTTTCCTTAATGAGCTTCTAATTCCAAGCTACATCCAAGAAAATGGTTATAAATTGGTTTTGCCAAAAAAAACAAATATCCCATCAAAAGATTTTGAACTGCATGGAGAAAATGGAAAAAAAATACATGTATCAGTAAAAAATCTCGGTTTTTCAGATCACAGAAGAGAATTCATCAAAAATTGCAAAAATTTGGAAGAAAAATTCTACAAATTCCTCAATGAAAAAAACGACAATAACAAAATGTTATCCATTAATTTTACAAAATATGGCAATAATGATATGTTCGAAAAAATACTACAGGGATTCAAAGATTACGATAGTATTATTGATAAAAAGAGAGAATTTCAATCAGGAGAAGTGACAGCTGTTTCAGCAATTACACGATTATTCAATAACACAGAGGATTTATTCTATGGCAAAATAAATTACTCAGTGGCAGTGACTAGCAATTATCATAAAAACGAAGTACCAAACTTAATCAAACCAATTCAAGATGAAATCATTAAATTATCAGAAAAAGATGGTTATTACTTATTTATTGCTCATATTGATCAATTTGCTCCAACAGAAATGTTGATTGATGAATTAGAGAAAGTTTGCAAGTGTTGTTTTGGGGATAAACAGATCAAAAACGTAGAATTGATAGTATTTCAGTATTATATAGCTTTTTCTACGGAGATTAAGAAAAAATGTCTGAATTGCTTCATAAAACAATTCCCTAACACTCATTATCTCCCCTTCGCATTGAATTTATCGATACCTTATGTAAGTTACTTCAATACAGAGCCTGATTCTAAAATATTTATTACTGGTGATAATGGTTATGATTTTTCCAATACATATATGTATCAAAATGGTCATGCCTATATCAAAAAAGATCTCTCGATAAAAATAGAACCTCCAGAATTTGATTATGGCATCAATTATCATTATGTAGAAGTAATGGAAGGATTTAACTTGGCCTATGCATTAAGCTTTAGAAAAATCCCGGACGAATTTGAAATACTTTAGATTTCATTAAAAAATATGCCCCTGAGTTCATCCTCAGGGGCATATTTTTTCTCAATTTTATCTGGTCTCTAGAAAAATTTTTATATTCCCAACCTCTTCGAGGCCTCCTCAACACGAATCTTGTAGCTAATTTCGGTCCTGTGTTTCTTGAAACCCAGTCTGGAGTTGATTCCAAGCATAGGCGCATTCAGGTCATTGTTGCCTGTTGTGATCATCTTGACTTGGGGATTGTTCTGCCTGATGTGGTCGAGCATTAAAGCCTTGAGCAGTTTACCAATGCCGCTTCCGCGATGTCCTGCATCAACAGCTGTCACATACTGTATGAATCTGTAAGGGTTTTCATTGTCGATGCCACCCTCGGTATAGCCAATGACCACCCCGTCTGCATCTTTGACCAGAAAACAGCGATACTGCCTGAATTTTTCAAGGAACTCCTTGGAATCCTGCCACTTCTTTTTCTCTGCCTCCCTCAGGTCTATTGTTTCCTGGTTGTTCATTTTCCTGAATTCAACAGCTGTGGCAAAAGACAGGTCGCTGACATCATCGATAAACTGGTCCGTTATTTTGGTGTGCAATTCAACTTTCCAGTTATTGCCAGGCTTTTTTGCAATCTTTAGCCATTCGTCAACAACACTCCAGTCAAACCCGTCAAGCTCGAGCCTCATGTCAGAAAAAACCGAGGAAGGTGAACCAAGTTTTTGAAGAAACCTGTTGCCCTCTTCCGAGCGAGAGTATGATCTGATAGTATGGACACAGCTGTCTTTGATGTCCAGAAAGGCTTTTTTGGCCAAACTTGTTCCAATACCTCTGTTCCTGTATTCAGGCTCCACATAGCCAGATATATACCCAAGACCCTTGTTCAACTCATATTCCGGATCATCTGGTTTTCCTAAATAGATTTCCGCATCACCAACAATTTTCTCGCCTTCAAAGGCATAATTTCTTATGGATACATCATACTTGTCTTCAAGCCACTGCATTGCCATTTCATCCGATATCGGTTTCATTTCAGGCTCCGCCTCGTGGAGCATCATGGTTACATGCGCTTTGTACTGCGAAAACAATGTTGTTCTCAGTTCTTCGGTTTCAACTCTTCTGATTTGAATATTCATTTTGTCTCCCATGTTGTTTTCATCAATTTTCAAGTAGAACAGGGCCCCCTGCTTTTAAGGGGCCCTGAATTTTTTTCCTCAAATTTTCCCGGTTTCCCACTCAAGCCAGAGCGAATCGGCAATTTCCCTTGCCTCTTCCTCCCTCTTGAAGTAGCGTCCCAGGATTGCCATGTCCCTTTTGAAGAACAACTCGGCATTGGGGTTTGACCTTGGGTCAACGGCCTGCGCCATGTCTATGATGATCGCCTTCCCGCCCCACCAGAGCAGGTTGAATGCGGAAAGGTCACCGTGAACAACATTGAGCCCGAGCATGTTCCGGATGTTCGTTATGGTCCGCCTGAATGCCCTGTCCATGTCCTTGTCCGGGATTTTCACTTTCCTCAAAAGCGGCGCTGGCCCGTTCTCGTCGCCGATGTATTCCATGAGTATCGTGTTGCCCTCAATTGCAATTGGCTTAGGCACATCAATGCCATTTTTCCAGAGAAGCCTCTGAACAATGTATTCATCATTTATCCATCGCTCGAACATGAACTGGTGGCCCATCGTGGACCTCCTGTTTATGGCCCTTCGAACGCTTTTTTCGGAAACCCACCTGCCTTCCCTGTAGAGAGCATCATTACTCAGGCTCCGGAAAATCCTTGGCCTGTAGACCTTGGCCGCAAGGAGCGGAAACCCTGACTTTTTTGTCCCCAGGCAACTGTAGACTGTCGCCTCCTTGCCCGATGAGACTTCCATAATCACATCTTCAATCAGCCCCTGCTGTTTGAAAGCAGTCAGTGAAGGCAATATCCATTCACGCAGGTGGCTCTCTTTCAGGAAATCAGGGTTAAATTCGCCTGTCCTTAGCCCTTTTCTTTCAAGCCAGAGCCGGACTGAAGCGTCCGACTCGTGGCTCGTCTTCATTTTGGAGACTTTTTCTTCCAAAACCCCTCCTTGGTACTTTTTGCTTTTGGCGCCGCTATTTTTGGCACCATCTTTGGTTTTATCTGCGTCAATTTCATCACTTTGAATCCTTTGCCATTTTTCATAAATTAATACCTCCCTTCTTCATTTGTTTGATCGGCTTTTCCAGCCACTGCCACTTTCCCGCCCTCGTATCGTTCGAGCTTTATCTTGTATGCGCGGACGACGGCCGGTGTGAGTGCTTGTGCGAGCTTGTCAAATAGCGTGGTCATTGTGTTCCTCCTTTGCGGGAAATTAAAAAGGCCCCTTTGCCTTTTTGTGCGCTGGGGCCCTGGAATTAAAAAGGCCCGTTCTCTGTTTTGAACGGGCCTTCTAGTTTATTTTATAATTGGGTACTGCTTAGCTTGAGGCTCCGCCCAAAAGATGCGCATTGTTGTTATTGTTTTTCACTCTCATCATCGCACCTCCTTTGGCGGAATTTGTTTTGAGGTGATTCTAGGCATATTCCCAAGGTTGTCAAGACGGGTGCTCTGGCAAGTGTTGAAAAATACCGGTTTGTCCAATACAATTGCCGCATGTCAGAACCGCTTGCTTACAGGATGAGGCCACAGACGATAGAAGAATTTGTTGGCCAGAAGCATCTGCTCGGAAAAGATGGCCTGCTCTCAAAATCCCTGTCGGGCAAGCCAACTTCGCTTTTGCTGTGGGGCCCACCCGGAACAGGCAAGACCACCCTTGCACACCTGATCGGGAAAGCAACGTCAAGGCAGACGATTGTTATAAATGCCGTGACAACAGGCATTCCAGACCTGAAAAAACTGCTTGCGCAGGCCGATCACCCTGTCCTCTTTGTGGACGAGATCCACAGATGGTCAAAGTCCCAGCAGGATTTCCTGCTCCCATTTGTCGAATCTGGCGAAGTCCTGCTTGTCGGCTCTACAACAGAAAATCCTTATTACGAGGTCATTGGCCCACTTCTCTCAAGGCTCAGGGTGCTGAGGCTGGAGCCACTCTCCGACGAGGACATAAAGGAAATCCTCAGAAAAGCGATTGTCGATCCAAAAGGCCTTGGTGAGTTCACCATAGAAGCACCTGAAGAAGTAATGGATTTTATCGCCCAGGTGTCGGCAGGAGACGCAAGGTCAGCACTCAATCTTCTGGAGGACCTTTTCAATCTCTCGGTTCCTGTGGATGGCAAATATACTCTTCAGATACCATCAGAAGATGTCCTGCGAAGATTGCCGTATGACAAGACAGGTGATGAGCACTACCAGGTCATATCGGCGTTTATAAAGTGCATCAGGGGTTCAGACCCGGATGCGGCCGTCTACTGGCTGGCAAGGATGCTGAAGTCCGGGGAAGACCCAACCTTCATTGCAAGAAGACTCGTGATTCTGGCCGCAGAGGACATCGGGCTTGCCGACCCATGGGCATTGCTGATTGCCCAGTCAGGATTTTCGGCTGTAGAGCAAATAGGCGTCCCCGAATGCGGACTAATACTGTCCGAGGTTGCAGTGTATCTGGCACAGGCCCCGAAAAGCAACAGCACGGCCAGGGCGCTCTGGGCCGCGCAGGAAACGGTCGAGAAAACAACTCCGCCAGTGCCAATCCACCTCAGGAATGCAAACTTCAGGGGACTGAAGAATCTTGGCTGGGGCAGGGACTACAAGTATCCACACGATCACAAGAGCGGTTTCGTGAAACAGGAATACCTGCCAAAAGAACTGCTGGATTCAAAATTCTTTGAGCCCACAGACATCGGCTTTGAGAAACGCATCAAAGAACGGATGGAATCCAGAGGACAGATTGAAAAAGATGACAAAAACGAATGAAAATAAACTGATGACTATCTATGCTGTCTTTTTTACGTTCCAGGTGCTCCACATTTTTGAGGAAATCTGGGGCAGAACTTATGAAATACCTATCCTGCCATTCCACAAGCTTGAAAATTACCTGATTGCAGCATCAATGGTCGTGCTGGCTTCAGGTTTGGCCATGGTGCTCATGGCGCTTGGAAAACCATTTGGGAAGAAGCTTGCATTCATAATCGCCATAGCTTCTGGAATATTAAATTTCTTCGTGCATTCCATTGGCTGGATCACAACCGGAAATTACTTTGCTGGCCCTGGATCAGGGACGATAACCGGCATTCCGCTGTTTGTTTCGGCCATATATTTTGTCATATCTGCATGGAAAGCGTCTGATTAACACAAATTCTGACTTTAATGGTTTTACACTAATCTTTAATAATTATTCTATTTATTGAAATTATCAGAGAGGATTCAAGAAATAATAAATATATTCCATATAATGATATAAGATATTGTCGCATTATTTGTGGTCTCACATATAACTTCATAAAATATTTTATGCACGATATCCCTTGTTAGGAATACACTCAACAGGGTTAAATTTTTATCATTAAAGATAGATGAAATATAAGCTTGTCAACCCCGATTGTTTACAATTTTATTACATTATAAAATTATTAATAATTGATTACCAGTTAACATGGGAGTATAAACCCTCTCTAAATAAGAGGGTGGATTTATTTATTTTTTTATTTCATCTTCCAAGGAGGACGTGATGAGAAAAAATAGCCTTGTGGCTATACTTGTTATTGCTCTACTTTTCCTATCCTCTCCCATATACGCTGCTGTACCAGCTGATAAGGGATCGAAAACTTCAAGTGCAGATCTGCAGATCACTTTTAGTCTGCCCGATACATGCGTTGATGATGATTGGGTTGGTCTTCCACCTGGAACCAATGTCACCTTCCCTGGTGACCCAGACCCTCATACGATAGGAACTGACGCATTCCCAACAATCAATGCAGCATTTGCGGCAACTTCCGCAAATGCAACCATTTATGTGGCCCCTGGCGCATACAGCGAGAGTCTGACCATTACAAAAGCAATAAGAATAATTGGTTCAGGAAAGGGGACAGATCCAACCCAGGATACAGTGATTACCTCCCTGGTCAGCCACGCTTTTATCCTCCAGTCTGGCAATGTCACCATCGAGAACCTCTCTATAACAACCAACAACAGGCCCACCAATGGCAATGCCATTCACACCAACATGGCAACACCAAACCTGACCTTCAGAAACCTCTACATCTACCGCTGCAGCTATGGCATGTTCTTTGATTACAATTCGAGCACGGCTAATGTCATTGTTGCCGACTGCGACATGATAAACAACATAAATGTCGGCATATACTTCTTCAAGAATGACGGGTTGCGCCTGAGCGTTGCATGCAACAACATACTCGTTGAAAGGTGCAATTTCATCAACATGGGTTACGGCTTCTATGTTTGCACCCCCCATCTCCCGCCACCCCCAATGAGGATAAATGATTTTACAAATCTGATTATGAGGGATTGCGTTTTCCAAAACCTGTCTTACAAAGCCATGTATTTTGAAAAACTCTCAAATGCAATTTTTGACTCCCTGACAATTACCAATACGGGTTACTGGCCAGGATACGGAAGCCCCTATGGACTTGAACTCAATCTGAAATATGGCGACTTCTCAAATATCCTCATTAACAACTGCGTACTCACAAGGTGTGGAAACACTCACGCAACAAACGGCATGGCCCTGGGAATAAAAGGAAGGTCAGACAATGCCTATTCTGCCAACCCGGCAACGCTGACCGGTGTTACCATATCGGGGTGCGTGATACAGGATTCCATAAGGGGAATCAACATTGACAACTCAGTTTACAACGTGTCCATTCTTGACACCATTGTTCGCAATTGCTCTTATGGGTTGAATGCAATAGGCACAGTAGGCCTGGTTGTAAGGCGCTGTGCATTTCTTTCCAACATGGTTGTATATCCCCCATATTCAAGCTATGCAAACACTTATGGCGTTGGTATTTCCGGAAGGCTCTATCCAAACTCAACCACTGGCCCGTTGTGGCAACCATCAGACGCAATAATCGAAAGTTCCATCTTCTGTGGGAACACAAACGCCGCCCTTGTGAACATCGATGAGATATTCAATGTTGCCCAGTATGGCTTTGAGCCCAGCAAAATAGATGCAAGGCGCAACTGGTGGGGATCGAACAGTGGCCCGTCAGGATTTGGGCCTGGCAACGGGGACCCGATTGGACCTTCAGGAATCAAATACAGACCATGGATTGTAATGAGGATCAGGGCACTATCGTCATCTATTGTTGTCGGTGGATATTCAACACCAGTAATGGTAGATTTCCACAGCGATCTGGATGGTGGAACAGTTTCACCGGACATTCTCGACGGTATCCTGACAGTTGAGCTTTCTACAAACCTCGGCCTCATTAATGGAGGCACCTCCACAATACTGCTCATAAACGGCGGCGGGGCAAGCGCAACTCTGACCTCTGGCGAGATAATCGGCATAGCAGACCTGAGAGCAGTCAGCATCCAGTCTCCTTCTGGAGAACCTGCCCAGGCAGAGGTTCAGATCGTTGGAGAAGTCAATTTGCAATTGCGCAAATGGGTGAAAAAATCAACCTGTAATATTGATGAAAAAGCAGTGTTCTATATAAGCGTTTCAAATGCAGGAACTGTTGATGCCATAAATGTTGTACTCTACGACAACTTCCCCAATGAACTTGTTTACGACACTTCAAGACCAACCGGTGCGTATGGGATAAATGGCGTAAAGTTCGAGATCGGAAGACTCAAGGTTGGCGAGACAAGGACCTTCGAGATTACATTCAAGCTCAACAAAGGCGTCCAATTCCCAGGCAACAACCTGACAGTGATAAATAATGCCTCATGTACAGCCACAAATTCATATACCGGTAAGATAACAGGTGCAAAAGCATCTGCCTCGATGCTGTATGTAAAAGCAATTCCTTCCCCGGATTTCACAATAACCGCGAAATGGAATGGGCTTGATACGAAGACCAGCACAATCGAATCTGGAAAAGAACTCGAACTTGGCGTCAAAGTCGAGGGTGGACAGTTCCCATGCGACGTAACAGTTGACTGGGGCGATGGAAAAGATGACATGAACACGCTTGATGGCAGCACCGAAACAAGCTTCAAGCATTCCTGGACCTCGGGTGAATATGTGGTCACAATAACGGCAACGGATGCCTACGCAAGGACCAAGACAATCACCAGGAAGGTAACTGTAAAATAAGCTCGACTTTTCGACTAACTGAGCATCTTAAAACCCCGAGGCTTAACAGCCTCGGGGTTTTTGTTTTATGGCCATTCTTTGGGGAATATTAAAAAACACAAGAACAAAACAGAGGTTTTTCGTGTATTCTATATTGGAAGAAAATGAAAAACAAAAGATTTTTGAAATATTTTAAGGATTCATTACTGATAATGCTTTCAGCCCTGTTTGTGATTGGGAGTTTTGGCAGTGCAAGAGCACAGGAAAAATCCCTGAAAATCGAGCCGAGCGAGCTGGTCATCAATCTTGGTGAAATTGCAAAACTGAACGCCGTTGCAATCGATGAAAATGGCAACAGGGTTGTTCAACCTGACATTGAATGGTCTGTCGAAGGTGATGCTGTTTCAATCGGAAAAATATCTGGCACCCAAATCACGGTAAACGCCAAAGATTATGGTTTCTCGACAATAATGGCCAGATGGGGCAACACCACTGCCACCTCAAGGGTCATGGTCTATATGGCTCAGGAGATTCAGCTTGAAAAAAACCTGAAACTCACCCCATCGGGCGAGGTGATCATAAAGGTGGGCCAAAAGCTCGACATATCGTGCAAAATCAGCGATGAGAACGAGAAGGATGTTCCATATGCAAGGGTCCAGTGGAACAACACTTGCAGTGGGACAACAAGGGAAACCGGGGCCAACAGATTGCAGTTCTCAAGCGACAGGCCGACAGTGTGCCAGATAAGGGCAAGCTACATGGGACTTGAGGCAACGCTCACCGTCAAGGTTGTCGAAATGTGCCTCAAGGTCACGCCAAACCCGGTCATTCTCGGCTGGCTGGAGTCCTATGGAAAATCTGAGATAACACTTGCCAATTGCTCGCCGCTACCTCTTGCCGTAAACCTCTCCGAGCAGGCGGCGTGGGCATCGCTCTCGGAAACAAAATTCACAATACCAGCAAATGGCACAAAAAAGATATACGTTTCCTCAACAAGGCCAACGCCCGCACCTGGCGGGGTCTACAACTTCGAAGTCACAGCTACATGGGAAAACAAAAAGACACCGGTTGCTGTCATCGGCTACACGAGGCCGCCTGAACAGGCAAAACCAAAACAGACGTTTACCCAGGGCTGGATAAATCATGGTTCGAACCACAACAGGAGCTATACCGTGCCAGAAGGAAACGGCACAGAAACAAACGCCCTTTCTGTCCAGTGGGCACAGAACCTCGGCCTGAGCGGCAACATGATGATGCTGGACAAAAAACTCTACCTTGTTTCGGCAAACAATAGTTTTGTCGGCGTAAATTGCTACGACCTCGAAACTGGAGGCAGGATCTGGACTTCCACCAATGTGCGCGATAAGCTGGGGATACGATTTAATACGGTTACCAACGCCATGATTGCGGAAGGCAAGGAATTTTTCTGCATCGAAGGATCTCTGTTTGCCATTTCACTTGCAGGTGGAAAACTCGTCTGGTCATGGCACCCAGAGAATGCTTATGAAGGTGTTGGGATTTTCATGACTTATGCCAATGGGCTTGTCTGGACTGGCGGCAGCAACCTTCACTGTTTTGACCCAAAAACCGGCCTGAAGCTGGGTTCTTATGGAGAAAAAGCAATGTGCCCAGCCTACATGGATGGAAAAATTTACTTTGTTTCTGAAGGTAATGGATTATTTGACACTGGATACTCCCTCGAAATGTTTGATCCGGCAACAGAAAAAATAACAACAAAATACAGATGGGATCAAAATGCAACCGGTGCAAGTGGTGGAATAGCCAAAGGAATGTATTGTAGTGAAGGATATATCTCAATAGTTACTGACAAAAATATAAAAATATTCAACACAAAGAGCAAAAATGGCTTTGATCCAACCATTCTTTATGATCTGGAAAACGTTACAGACAATGTGTCCGTAATTGGAGGTAAAGCATATTTTCACGATGATAATGAGCTTGTTTGTTTTGATCTTACAAGTTCAAGCTATTCCTGGAGAGTAAGGTCATCTGACCCGTTTGTAGGACTTTTTTCAATAAGCGGCAACAGGATTTTTATCTCGACCCAAAGGACAGGATTAAAAATCTACGACACACGCAATGGCAAACTGCTTTCAAAACCTATTGACTACACCAACCTTGGCTATCTGGACGGGAAGTGGCAGACAGCAGTTTCAATCTATGGCAAGGTCATCTCGCTTTTCCAAAAAAACGGCGCGGAAACAAACGAATATCTCTTTGTATGCCTGGATGATGTAAAGGACGTACCAAGAACACCAAAAGTGCTCAGCATGCCTCTCGGACAAAGCAGCATCTACAGCCAGGAGGAGAAAAAACCTGTCACCACAATAAGGACAGATTCACCAGTCCAGTCAATTGGCGGAACAACCTACGTTCCAGCAAAATACATTGTGGAGCCTTTTGGCGGAAGGGTCACATGGTCCCAGACCGAAAGAAAGGTCACAGCAGAACTGCATGGCCGGACCATCGAGATGTGGATTGGCAGAAACTGGGTGCTTGTCGATGGCCAAAGGGTCAACATTGACCCAGTCAATGCCATGCCAAAGGTGATAGGGGGCAGAACAATGGTGCCGGCAAAATTCCTGGCCACTGTCCTGGACTGCCAGGTCTACTGGGTGGCCTCGTCCAAAACGGTTGTCATTGCAAATTTTCAAAAACCACAAAAGAAGTGATCAATAAACGACCATCGAGGCAAAGACATCTTCGCGCCTGTCTCCAACAGTCACCGATATTTTAATGATCCCGCAGTAGGGTACATTTTTTGTTTTTAACTTGAGTGAAGCATAGTCCCCATGGGATACGATTTCCGCCTGGAACCAGTCAGTCTCCTTCGGAAAAACCTCGAATACTATCACCTTCCCCTTGCAGACTGCTTTTGGTTTTATCTCGACAGAAAATGATTTGATGTCGTCCCTGCCAATTGCAAGCGGCACGCCGGAGTTTATGACAACCCCGTACTGGCCAGTCTCATGGGTCCTTACCTCCAGGCTGGCATCAACGCAAACGGTATTGCAGGAATCCTTGCAACACAACTTGAAGGCCATTTTTCCAGTTTGCGCATCTTTTGGCGGTTCAAATGTAACCAGTGCGCTCTGTTTACCCTTCTTTTCAACAGTGCACCATGGCGGTGCGCCAGGAATAGAGAATTCGACCGGATCATTTTCCTCGTCACTGCATGCAACCTCAAAAGTTGTCTTCGTTCCCCTGACCACAGAAAAGGTCTGCCCAGTTTCAAAAAGGGGTGGCATGTTCGAAAGGAGCATGATGCTGCACAATGGAATGTTTAATGCAGGTGTTTTTGAAAGGTCACGGATAAAAACTGGGAGTATGGCTTTCCGGTCCTTCATTTTTACCGCAAGGCCCTCAATTGCGGCTATAGTTACAGATTTTCCCTTGCCTTCTTCCCTCTGGGCAATGTCCACAGGAAAGACATGGCTTTTCTCAAGAAATTCGCACTCGCCAAACACTATTTGTCCACTCATCCCGCAACCAAAGTTCCCCACCGGAATGCCAAACCTTGATGTGATGCCATCAGGGCAAACTGATTTCACAACAACATCCTCGGCTTTTATTTTGGGGCCTGGGACCATCATGGTGGTTTTGTAAATAAGGTTTTTTGTGATTTTTTTGCCGGCAATCACCCAGGTCATGGCAAAAATCAGCCTGCCCTTTGACACCTCACCAACTTTGAGCATATGCCACTTGATGTTGAGCGCAATTTTTATGGTTGCGCCTTCTTCAAGCTGGAAATGCTTTGGAGTCGGGTCCATCCATGAACCATTCCAGTCCCTGGGTGAAACATTATCGGGTGGCAGCCAGAATACTTCGACGCTTGCAGTGCCGCCTGATGTCACAGTTAAATCGACCCAAAGGTCATTCTTGTCACCCGGACAACCCTCAAGATCGAGCTCTTTTACCTTGTCCTCTTCACCAGAAATCCTTGCCTGACCGCATCCAGTTGAACCAGCATGTAAATAAAAATACGGCTCTGCTTGGAGCCCTCGAACAGGCAACAACAATTGTGATACAAGCAAAATCGCAACAAGCAAAATCGCAACAAGCAAAATCGCAACCAGCAAAACTCTTCCCATCGCAAACTCCCATCAATCGTTTGCAGGAATTATACCACGGGTAGTATTTTTTCAAAACCTAACTAGAGCTTCTTCTGGAATATCCTGTATTTTTTGTACACCTGCCCACCAAACCTCTTCATTTCTGCCTGGACCAGCGTGTTCGATTCAAGCTCAAGATGGCTGTCCATAAACTTGATGCCAGAGTCATGCGCAGATTTCATAAGTGACGAACCGAGGAGCACATCAATACCCCTGTCCCTGTACTCCCTGTCAATTCCGCCAAGCAGAAGATCAAGCTGCCTGGACCTTTTTGATGCGGAGAGGATGTGGTAGAAACCAAATGGAAGCAACCTTCCTCTTGCCTTCCTGAAACCCTCGTCCATATTGGGGATTCCAAGGATAAAACCAACAAGTTTGCTGTCTTTTTCAACAACCTTGAGGAATTTTGGGTTTAGGGCTGGCAGATATTGCTTTGCAAGGTCTTCCATCTCTTCCATCACCAATGGGACGTAGCCATAAAGGTGCGAAAATACATCGTTTACCAGTGACAGCACAGGCACAATGTAAGGCTTGATTTGAGAGGTGGAGCTAAATTCCACAAGTTTGAATTCATTTTTCCTGGACAATCTTTCCAGCACCTTTTTGTAAATTGGCGGATACTCGCTTGTAACTGGGATTTTATAGACTACGTAATCAACTTCCTTGCCATATCCAAGTTTCTCAATGTGTTCCGGTATAAACTCGTAGTTGTAATATGTGGCAAGTGTCGGTTCATTCCCAAATCCCTCAATGAGGAAACCCTCGGGGTCCTGATCAGTAAACCCCATTGGTCCAACAATCTTGTTCATGTTCCTGGATTTGGCCCATTTTTCCACATGGGTCACCAACGCTTTTGTCACCTCAATATCGTCTGTGGATTCAAGATAGCCGAACCTGGCTGTTTTTTCACCGGAGATCTCAAGGAACCGTTTGTTTATGATCCCCATGCACCTGCCAACAATCCTCCCACGTTTTTTTGCCAGAACCATCACTGTGTCGCTGTGGTTAAAGTTTTTGTTTTTCCTCCTCGAAAAAAACTTCCACTCTTCCGAATACAGCGGCGTTGCCCAACCTTCATGCCCCCTGTGCAATTTTGTGGGTGCATGAATAAACTCCTTCAATTCTCTTTTCTGTGAAACTTCAATAATCTCGGTGGACATTTTTTCTCCTTAAACAAAATTATTAAACAGATAAATCCAGGACCATTACCGTCTATTTGATATTTTTTCTGACAACAAGGTTACGGTTGCATTTGAAAAAGTGTTTACTTGCTTGCCTTTTTTAGGACACACTCAAAGATATGACCTTCTTGTGAAGATTTGGTCGCATGCAAACCATAAACCTCAACTTGATCTTCATAATTGAACGATAGCAAATCAACCACTTCTGGTCGTATGTGGGTTGTTGTTTTCTCTCCTGCAACACTCTCAATAGTTGCAGTCTGAAGTTCGTAGTCGATGTCTATTATCATGCCAGAGATTTTGACAACATCTGACGTTTTGCAGCCAATAAGCCTTCTTTGCAAATACGATGAAGATGAAACCTTTAGCATTGTTCCCAATGGCACACTCTTTGATCTCGACTTCTCAGAAAGCTGGATATTCCATCTAATATTGACTTCTGGTTCAATGCCACGGAGATCACGGCTTACTGGGTCTCTTTCAAAAACCGTACAGATTATTGCCGGGTTGGTCAAAGTTATCGAACTTGGAATACAAAGTCTTTCCTTCAGAGAGTAACTTCCCTTGACCTTGACCCAGTTCCCAATTGAAGATTTACCATTTGGACCATCATATTCAAAATTGATGACTGAATCGCACTCCCTGATGCTATATTTGTTTCCATTAATCTTTGATGGCACATCAAGCACTTCCCCGACAAATTCAACGCTGACAGTTTCTGGGCAAGGATTTTTCGTGCACACGGATGCAAACAGTATCGGGCCATAACTGTCTTTTACGTCTTGATAGCCCTCAACTCTTATAAAATCATCTTTTTTTATGTTGGTAAGGTTTTCAGATGTGTTAGTACTGTAAACCCGGATATCATTGTCAGAGGTATCCTTAGTTTCAAGCCATCCCGTTTTGGCATCTACCGAGACAACCTTTAGAAGAGATATTTTACGCCTCACGGTATCGTAAACAGATGCGTTATTGATTGTTTGTGAGAGATGGTAGTCCTGAGCGCCCCTGAAAGTATAGTATGTTTCAGATTTTAACCCGGCTGTTCCTTCGCCTGGTATGAAATTGATTTGCCAGTACTCATCATTGGATGTTAGCACCCTGAAGAGGCCATCATGCCATCCACCACTGGAAAGTTTTGCCCACAAAACAGTTGTTACTGTTTTGTCATAGACAATTTTGAACGTTGCGTCATGAAGGACAAATTTTCTATTGGCATCCTGAATGGCAGTAAGGACCAGGGAATCCCCCGAACGCAACCTTTCCATTTCATTGGCATTCTTTGGGGAAAATTTATAAAGGCAGTCGCCACTTTTGAGAATAAATAAATTCTTCTCTGTATTTTTCGTGTAGAGCACGCCTTCAAGGCGTATCTCATTTGAGCCGGAGAGGCATGCTGGAGCGAATTGTCCAGCAAGCCCCATCACGACAAGGATGATAATTACTAATTTATCCCTCATCTTTTGTTAAAAGAGATAAAGGATTTAACCTAAATATGCAAGTGCCAGATTACTTTGCGTTAATGGTGATCTCGAAAGTATCGTATGGTGGCCCTTCTTCAGCAATATGCTTGGATTCCCAGACCATCTTTGCTGTTCCAGCACTCGTAACCTCGAACGTGTAGATCCTCCAACCGCCGACTCCAACCATTCCTTCTGGATTTTCTTCGGTTTTGTATTCAGAACTCACGGTTCCAATTATTGCATCACCTTCGATCTTTGGGTCAGTCCAATGGACTGGCGTTGTTTCGTTGGCCTTGAGTGTTACTTCAAATTTCTGGCCAACCGTTGCCTCAAAGGTTTTTCCCTTGTCTTCCTCGGTAACTTTGGTCGGGCCAGCAGCTGCGCCACCGCAACCCGCAAAAAGAATAGCAACACAAACTAAAGCAAGAATTTTTTTCATTTAATCCTCCAAGTTTCAATTTTTTGTAAATCCCTAAACTAATACAATAATGATGTGTCAAATTTTTGCAAAGGGAAAGGAGAAATAACATGCCAGAAAAATGTCGCACAGAAGAATTCCAGGTTTCAGGTGAAAAAGTCATCGAAAAAATCAAGGAACTCGTCCATGAAGGCAACATTAGAAGAATCATCATAAAAAATGACCATGGTTCAACACTGGTTGAAATACCATTGACGCTTGGCGTCGTTGGTGCAGTATTGCTGCCTGTTTGGGCGGCAATTGGAGCAATAGCCGCACTGGTCACAAAAATGACCATTGTTGTAGAGAGGGTCGAGGAGGAACAATGAAAACCCCAATTTCAATATCATTTCCAGCTAGCGAGAGGCCAAAACTCAAGTTTTCAATAGGCGCTTGCAAGTTCAACCTGAGACCGGGTGATGGCCAGTCATGGGTGGAAGGAACCTATGATGACCCGACTGGTAATCTGCCATGTATCATAGAGCAATCCGGCAACGAAGTGAGCATCTCGCAATCAAGAAACATCTCGGGACTTATAAATGTCTTCAACAAAACGCCAACATTTGACCTCATGCTTTCCTCACAAAATCCTTTCGATCTTGTGATAGAGGGAGGGGCAAGCGAGAACTGCGTCGAGCTGGGCGGACTGCCACTCTCGTCGGTTGCCGTGTCTTTTGGCGCAGGCAAGTTCGAGATGTCATTCCTGAAACCAAATCCTGTTCTGATGGATTCATTCAGGGTCTCTACAGGGGCCGGCTCAATGACGCTGCTGAAATTGCTGAATGCCGGATTCAAAAATCTCAGGGTAGAGGGCGGGGCGGCCTCGTACAAGATTGACTTCACTGGCCAGCTTGGCCAGGATTGCAATGCAACTATCCAGATAGGTGCTGCATCGCTTGACCTCGATATCCCATCAGATGTCCCAGTTGCAGTGAAAAGCGAAACAACGCTTGGTGGAACAGAAATGGGCAGTGGTTTCACCACAAAAGATGGCTGGCTGGTAAACCAGGCATATCTCACCAACCCTTCACCAGCGTTGTCCATTTCTGCTTCTATTGCCCTAGGTTCACTCAAACTCAAGATCGCAAAATAGCACAGGGGGCTTGAGGATAACCCCCCAAACGACTACCATCTGGCCCATGGAACCATACTCAGACAACAGACCCCTGACCAGATGGTGGTGGTTTTCAGGCCCCATCAACGAGAAAGATATTGATTTCCAGCTCTCATGGCTGAAGAGCAATGGCTTTGGCGGAGTTGAAATAGCATGGGTCTATCCGCTCCCGGAGATCGAGGAAGGCCCTGCATGGCTTTCAAGAGAGCTCTCCGACAAGGTCCATCACACAAAAGAACGTGCCGGATCATTGGGGCTCGCATGCGATTTCACCTTCGGCACTCTCTGGCCCTTTGGCGGGTCGATGGTGAGCGAGGAAGACGCCTCAAAAAACTTCTACGGCACCTCAAAACAGCGGATAAGGAAATCGTGGGAGGCAAGAACTTATCCTGAAACATTTGTTCTTGACCACATGAATGAGGGTGCGTTTCTTCGCTATGCAGAAAAGATGGGGAACTTCCTGCCGCTTGATGGGGAAAAACAATGTCTCTTCTGTGACTCATTCGAGGTCGCCACCGAAGGCCTCTGGGCAAGAGGCTTTGAAAACAACTTCAAGTCTGCTTTCGGATATGACATAGTCCCATTTATGGACGATCTGGATTCAAGCCCGGGGGCAAGATACGACTACAGAAAGCTCGTATCAAAAATGCTCCTGGAAAATTTTTTCAGCCCATTTGCCAGATGGTGCAGGGAACACAATTCTTTCTCAAGAGTGCAGGTCCATGGGGCACCAGTCGACATACTCGAGGGATATACAATGTGCGATGTTCCAGAGAGCGAAGCTGTCCTCTTTGATCCACATTTTTCACAGCTTGCCGCAAGCTCCGCCGCGTTGACCGGCAAAAAATATGTAACAGCCGAAACCTTTACATGCCTCTACGGATGGAAGGGGTGGCCAGGCCCGGGTCAGCACCAGAGGGAAGAAAAAACCGGCGACCTGAAGCTGCTTGCAGACGCCATGCTGGCAAACGGCATCAACAAAGTCATCTGGCACGGCATGCCATACAATCCAGAGGGTGGCAAAAATTCTTTCTATGCAAGCGTCCACGTTGGCCCAGACGCAAGCTTTGCAGGCGACCTGCCAGCGTTTAATGGCTACATGAAAAAAATCTCCGATTTCCTGCTTGAGGGCAAACCATATTTCCAGTGTGCTGTCATGCTTCCGGTCGAGGACGCATGGATGGAAGGCGAGCTTGAAGACAAACTCAAGAGGCCATCTGCGAAATACCACTGGGAGTTCCACTACCAGAGTATGCCGGAAGAACTCTGGGGCCACCGCCCATGCTGGATAACAGCACCATTCCTGAAAAAAGCAGAGGTCAGGGACGGTTTTACCGTCATTGGCGACCTAGAGCTTGATTTTATCTATGTTGACTGCCAGTATCTTGATTTCGAAGGGCTCGATACGCTTATCAGCATGGCACAAAGAGGTGCAAGGATCTGCCTGAAGCAAGTTCCGGAACAGCCAGGTTTTATTGCTTCCCCGGCTTACGAAAAGGCAATTTCGAAACTGGCCTCATTTGAAAACGTATCGGATAACATCAAAAAATTGTCCACATTACTGCCACTTTTTGCCACAACAAATAAGCTAAAACCTGAATACTGGTGCAGAAAAACAGGTGACGGAATAAATATTTTCATGGCAAATCCAGCGACAAGGGCAATTTCATACCCGATGCCCTATGGGTTGTCAGATGGAACCACTGAAGTAAAAATGGAGCTTGATGCAGCATTTTTGGGCCAGGAAAAGAGCATTGGCATCAGCTTCAAGAAGGAGGTTTCCACTATGCTCCGACTTTCCAAGGGAGGAATTATTTGCGAAGAGGCCCATTTGTTAAATTAACAATTAAATGTTAATCTGACTAATATCATTTTTCCGCAATAAGAGCAATATTTGACAAACTTTATGGGTTGTTTATAATAAGTCTTACGAAAGGAGGATTTAGGTTAAATGTCAAAAATTACGTTGATTATAATTGGTATTTTGCTGGTGATTATGGGCCTTTCGGGGATATGGTCATGGTTTGGGCTTGGTGTTGAGCCAATGTGGCACGCAATTTTGAAGATTGCAATTGGAATAATCGCCGTTCTCATCGGTGCAATGGACAAAACGGCTTGACCTAACAAGAAAAACCTGTTTTTAATTCTAAAGCCCCTGAATTTCTCAGGGGCTTTTATATTTAAGAGATTTATAAAATCAGGAAACTTTTACTTTATCTCGCTGTCAAATATCTTCCATTCGCCAGTAAGATCGCTGAGCGTGTACGAACCAATGGGTGTATCGTCCTGTTTTTTTAGTTTGTCATAAACGTATAACATGAAACCAACCTTGACCATTCTTACATTGGCATTTTTTTTCATGACCGAGAGGGAGATGACCCTTGCACTCTTGTAGTCCACCTCGGCCTTGGCCTTTTCAAACATCTCGACCATCTGTTTCTTGCTGACCCTTGCAGTCTGGAATGGCGAGTTCTTTTCTATCTGTGACCAGGCCTCGTCATATTTGCCAGAAAAGAGGTTTTCGAAGTATGAAAGCACGACCTTTGACGCTGGGTGGTTTTCCGGGCCGGCCTGTTTTATGGCTTCGTCAACCTTTGACTTGTACTCTCCGCCATCCACCA
Source organism: Caldisericia bacterium (assembly GCA_017992555.1). Taxonomy (GTDB): domain Bacteria; phylum Caldisericota; class Caldisericia; order JAAYUI01; family JAAYUI01; genus JAAYUI01. Next base: position 21,752 of record JAGOOK010000015.1, read on the forward strand.
TGGCATTGATTTCATCCCATGTTGGCACTTTGGCGCCACAGCCTGCAGCAACAGCAACTAGCAACATAAAACAAATAATCTTTCTCATCTTTATGAATTTTACCACTTATGGCCATCTTTGGAAGGGGGTAGTGTTCCAAAAACATCCAAAACCTGTATAATCCAGCAAGGAGGTTGCAATGGAAAACAGAAAAATTGGGTGGTTGCCGGTCATTGTAGTTTTGATTATTGGCGTGCCATCACTCTGGATTGGCATCGACAAATCAAATGTCGCATTCATAATCTTTGGTGCTTTCGAGCTGGTTGTTGGTGCTATCGGTATCTGGGCAATACTCCGGAATTCAAAGGTGCCGAGGACAGTCTGTCCAAACTGCAAGGAACCGATTGGCCCAGGAATGGAATCATGCCCGAATTGCGGAATCAAACTTTAGAGTGACTAGTAACATGTAAGCTGAACACCTATTCTGTTTGCTTTTTCTATTGCCCTGAGTTTTTGGGCTTTTCTGAAATCGGTATTGGAGAGTAATCTCATTGCGTCATCAAAATTTAGACCGAGTTTTCTGTACGAAATAGCAAGGCTTTTTAACACTCTCGGATAGGGGTTCAAAAAATCCATCGAAAGGCCACAACCGATTGTTGCGGCAATCTCGATTATCCTGTCAACATTTGTAACGAGTGGTAATATCGGGGACATGAAAATCCATGTTGCCACACCTTTTTGTTTGAACATCTTCAAGGCATCGACTCTGGCGCGTATCGGTGCAGAGTCATCCTCAAAAGCTGTCCTGAGACACTCGTCATGGTAGGACATTGAAAATCCGACAGTCGGCCCATCAAATTTTGTTATAAGATCGACATCTCTGACCACAAGGGCAGATTTTGTCAGGATGTCTACTCTGCAATCGACCTTTGAAAGCAGTTCCAGACACGCTCTTGTTACCCCGAATTTTGCCTCAAGGGGTTGATAGGCATCTGTGGAGGTCGAAAAAACCACAGATTTGCCACTTGCCTTTTTTACCTGCTTCATCAAAACATCTGGCAGGTTGATTTTTGGATATACAAATCTTCCCCAGCGCTCCTTTTCATCAAGAAACCGGCACATGAATGTTGCATAGCAAAAGGAACACGCATGGGAACAGCCATAATAAGGATTTATCGAGTAATCACAGCCCTGGACCTTCGACTTTACAAGTGCCGATTTTGTAAGCCTGGCCTCTATTTTGATCGTTCCACCCTGTCCTTTATATCTCTGGAGGCTCTCTCAAAATTTTCAAACTGACGCCAGTTATAGATGCAATAGGCCATAAAAAGCAACGTTGAGCCAAATATTGCCCACCCGGAGAAATCATGGCTAAACCAGAGCGAGAACGCCGAAGCAACAAAAAACATTCCAAATACTATCGAAGCAAGGCCCCATGCAAATCTTGGGAAAGACTGCAGTTCATAGGCATGGGCCGATAGTATTCTGGCCGCCTTGATTGCCTGGTTCATGGTTGGGCTCCCCTCAGGAAGGTCAAAGGAGCATTCTTTATATATTATTGTTGCACCAATGGCACCAAAAAAAGCATCCACAAAATCTCTTGATATCTTGGCTTCCTTTGCCTTTGGATGGTTCACAAGGTATTGCTCACAGGCATTTTTATATTTTGTGGCTATCGCCTCGCAGGCAACCAGCGCCCACTGCCTGACTTTTGACGTGTCTGCAGATTTTATTGCCAGCTCACCTTTATAGGCAAGGACCAGGTATTCTGTAACTTCCGGATTTGTCTTCATGACTCAAGGATAAGGTTTTTGTGGAAAGATTCAAACCTGAACGGGTTACACTTTTGGTTATATAAATATTAATCTGTGCATTATTTCGACTGTAATTCGTATAAAATTAAACCAACCGATTTTGTGCCCAGTTTCACTATTAATTTGTTTCAACTTTGATAATAGAAAATGTATTTCACAAATGTGTATAAAAACATTTACAGAACATCCTCTTACATCGTGAGACCACAAATAAAACAAATTTAATAAAACGTCTGTTTGGCATTAGCAACCCCATAATTGACTTGCCCTGGTGCAAGGTTATGGTGACGATGTGAAGAATCTAGATGATCTTATAAGAGAAAAAGACGAATTGCTTGCGAAAGCAAGCAATGAAACGCCACAGGCCAGAGAATTCCAGGAGAAGAGGGGGAAATTGACGGCCAGAGACAGGATCAAGCTGTTCCTTGACCCAGAAAGTTTTGTCGAAACCGACACTCTGGTCCAACACAGAAAAGACTACCCACAATCAGAGAAATTCGTCCCAGGGGAGGGTGTTATAACAGGTTATGGCACAGTAAATGGCAGGCTTGTTTTTGTCTTCTCCCAGGATTTTTCAATCATGGGAGGTTCCTTGTCAAAGATGCAGGGTGCAAAAATTGGTAAGATCATGGAAATGGCCTATCGCTCAGGTGCTCCGGTAGTTGGATTCAACGACTCCGGAGGGGCAAGGGTGCAAGAGGGTGTAGATGCTCTTTCAGGATATGGAAAGGTGTTCTACAGAAATTCCATATATTCAGGCGTCATCCCGCAGATAGCCATCATTGCAGGGCCATCCGCTGGCGGTGCAGCTTACTCTCCTGCCCTCACTGATTTCATCTTCACAATTGACGGGCTTACTGAGATGTTCATAACTGGCCCCCAAGTCATCGAATCTGTAACTGGTGAAAAACCCGACAAACAAACCCTCGGTGGCGCAAGAGTCCATGCCTCAAAATCTGGCGTGACACATTTTATTTACAAATCGGAACAGGAATGCATCCAGTCAGTCAGGAGGCTCCTGTCATTCCTCCCACAAAACTGCAGACAGATGCCACCACGCATCAAGGGCAATGACGATCCAAACAGGGCTTCAATGGCACTCAGGCAGATTGTTCCAGTTGAAGCAAACAAATCCTATGACGTTCGCAAGGTCATCGCAGAAATAGTCGATGATGGCGATTTCATGGAAGTCCAGCCAGATTTTGCCAGAAACCTCACCATCGGTTTCGCAAGAGTGGACGGCTTCCCAATAGGCATCGTCGCCAACCAGCCAATGTATCTTGCCGGCTGTCTTGACATCGATTCTTCCGACAAGGCCTCAAGGTTTATCAGAACATGCGATTCTTTCAATATACCGCTCTTGAACCTCGTCGATGTTCCCGGTTTCCTCCCTGGAGTCAACCAGGAACATAACGGTATTATCAGGCACGGTGCCAAGATGCTCTATGCCTACGCTGAAGCCACAGTCCCAAAAATAACAGTCATTACCCGAAGGTCTTACGGCGGTGCCTATCTTGCCATGTGCTCGAAAGACATGGGTGCCGACGTCGTATTTGCCTGGCCACAGGCCAATATCGCCGTCATGGGCGCCGATGGGGCAGTCAAAATTCTTTACCATGACGAAATCAAAAACGCCCCAAATCCAGAAGAGAAAACTAAAGAACTCGTCCAGGAATATGAAAGCTACCACTGTAACCCCTACGTGGCCGCCGAAAGGGGCTACATCGACTCGGTAATCAACCCTGAGGAGACAAGGGCAAGGGTGGCTTCATCACTGCACATGCTCCAGACAAAACAGCAGAGCATGCCGGAAAGAAAACACGGCAACATGCCGCTTTGAGGTGACAAATTGAAAAAAACATCAACCGGGCAAATAATTGCAAACATAATAACCGGGCTGGTTCTGGTTGGATTGATGGTCTTTGTTGTTGTGAGCTACATCCTCGACCCGGCAAAATATGGTGAAGGCGTTACAAAAGGCCTCGTTGCTTTTACAACGACGTTCATCATCCTCCTTGTTGTCACAGCTTCAATCTATCTCATCAAGGCAATAACAGAGCGTTTTTCTGGCAATGGCTCATCAGCAAAAAGCACCGGCCTCACATCGCAAAACAAGGGGAAATCGGACAAACTCATGGCTGCAGTGATTGCTGCTGCCATCAACCAGTTCCAGTTCGATTCAAATGGCCAGATTGCTGTGGGCTTCAAGGTAAGGGAACTGTTCGATGTAAACACGCCATGGACAACATTTTCCAAAAATGATTACCACAAATCCGGAGGATCAAGATGACCAGAAGATACAGAATAACTGTTGAAGGAAAAACATTCGAGGTTGAGGTTGAATCCATTGATTCAGTGCCAACGACACAGGCAATTCCACAACCACAAGTACAAGTTGCACCGACGCCACCTCCGCCACCACAGGAACCATCGGCAGGCCCCACAATGGCAAAACCGGTTTCTGCAAAAGATGTCATTTCCCCAATCCCTGGAAAGATAAAGCAGATAGCAGTAAAAGCTGGCCAGACTATTGCCCCTGGAAACCTTCTCATGGTCATCGAAGCCATGAAAATGGACAACGAGATTCTTTGTGACGTCAATGCCACGGTAGCAGAACTCCTGGTCAAGGAAGGTGATTCTGTATCAATTGGCCAACCAATCGTGAGGTATGCATAGATGGAATTCGTCACTGGCCTGAAAGGTATTTTCGACACATCGGGACTCCCCCTTTTCCTTCCAAGCTGGGGAAACTGGATAATGATCGTGGTCGGACTCATCCTCATTGTCCTGGCTGTAAAATTCAAATTCGAACCGCTTCTTCTCATTCCAATATCTCTTGGCTGCATACTGGTCAACATCCCGCTGCCAAAAGAACTTGCCTCTGCATGGATAGGCCAACCAGGTGTTGGTTTTCTGAGCATCATTTATGACGCCATAACAAAAACTGAGATAACACCAATAATAATGTTCCTGTGTCTGGGGGCGCTGACGGATTTTAGCCCCCTTCTTGAGCGCCCGATAACATTCCTTCTCGGTGCCGCAGCTCAATTTGGTGTTTTTGTGGCTATATTTCTTGCACTTACGCTTGGTTTCAACATCAAGGAAGCGGCTGCTATTGGAATTATAGGTGGAGCCGATGGCCCGACAGCAATTTTCATTGCGCAGAAAATGGCACCCCAGATTCTTGGTGCGATAGCAGTATCGGCCTACTCATATATGTCACTGGTTCCAATAATATTGCCTCCTGTCATCAGATGCATGACCACCAAAAAAGAGCGCACAACACGCATGGAACTGGCAAAACCGGTCTCAAAAACAACCAAGATGCTGTTCCCGATCGTCGTCACACTCGTGGTTGGAATCCTCCTCCCGTCATCTGTCCAGCTCATCGGAATGCTCATGGCAGGCAATTTCATAAAGGAATGCGGGCTTGTCGAAAGACTTTCAAATACCCTGCAGAACGAGCTTGTAAATATCAACACGGTATTCCTTGGACTGACTGTCGGCTCCACAATGGCCGCCCAGCAGTTCCTCACTCCAGCAACCCTCAAGATAATCCTTCTCGGCTTCCTCGCTTTTGCCTTCTCGGCCGCAGGCGGAGTCGCCCTTGGAAAACTGATGTATGTTCTTTCTGGTGGCAAGATCAACCCGATGATTGGTGCGGCAGGTGTCTCGGCTGTCCCGATGAGCGCAAGAACGGTCCAGAAGGAAGGCCAGAGGGAAGACCCTGGCAACTTCCTCCTCATGCCAGCAATGGGCCCGAATGTGGCCGGTGTCCTTGGAACGGCAGTTGCTGCGGCAGCGCTTATTGCACTTCTCTCCTAGGCGCCACCCAGATCTTGTTTTCAAAAGGCCTGCAGTCATGCAGGCCTTTTTTATTTGCCTTTGCCAACGACACACCCTTAACTGCGATTTTGAAATTATGTTGCTATGTTGTATCCGTATGAAAAAGCCAACTTTGACCCAAACAATGAGATATGTAGTCCAGTGGGGAATGCTCCTTTACCTTGCCAGCATCTCCACAACCCACATGTACAGATGGCCCGGCACATCGGCAGGCCCACTCGATGCCTACTGTCCGATGGGTGGTCTTGAAACATTGCTCCCATTTGTAACATCAGGCCAGATAGTCAGGGGAACCAACTTCAACGCCATCCTCCTGCTTGGCGCCCTAACCATACTTGTTCTCATCTTCTCCGGTGGCTTTTGTGGGTACATGTGCCCGTTTGGCACTGTACTTGAATGGGTCTATAAAATAAGAAAACTGTTCTGGAAAAAAACGGTCAGATTGCCAAACAAACTCAGCTCTGCGCTGTCCTATGTCAGATACGGAGTCCTCATCCTAATCGTGCTAATTACCTTTGCAATTGACACAGAGCTCCATTTCGCTCACATCGACCCCTATAGGGCATTTTTCCATTTTGGCCGCGAGATGACCACAGAGCTGTGGATTGTACTTGGTGTCATTTTTGGCCTGTCAATCGTCCTCGAGAGGGGTTTCTGCGCTTATCTCTGCCCCCTTGGCGGATATATTGGCCTGGTCTCGCTGGCCGGGTTCACAAAAATCAAAAATAACGGCGAGAAATGCATTGATTGCAAGCTATGCGACAGGGCATGCCCGGTGAACCTCACGCCGTCAGGAAAACTAGAGCACCACAGGTGTATAATGTGCTTCAGGTGTGTGGATGCCTGCATTGGGACAAAAAGCCTTTGCGTGTCCCTTGCCGACAAGGAATGGAGATAATTATCAATCGAAGTTTTCCGCAAAATATTGGGGATTGGAAAAGGTGGGGAAGGAATATATCATATTTGGAGGAACGCAAGGAACGGGGGGGACTTAAATGAATAAGAAGGCACGAATCATAATTGAGACAGTGGCCGTGGTATTGGCGCTCATCATATTGGTATTTTTTGCCACATTGAACTTTGATTTCTTCGCCATCAGCACCTTTGGAGAGAAATCTGACATGGCTTTCATCATCAATCGAACCAGCCACCTTGAGAGCACCAGCATAGAAAAAGAAATCAATGCATCATATAAACGTGAATTCCCCTACTTTTTTTATAATGGTAGGATTGCAAAAGACAAAATCACAGAAGATGACAATTATATAAGTGACAATTTTTTAAATGCCATCACAAACGAAAATAATTACCTTGAATTTCCAGGTGAAGTAATATCACAAATGGGATATTACTTTTTAATTAAAGGAAACGATGGTAATTACATATATGATATAGATGAAAATGACTATGCACCTAGCATATCCAAATATATAAAAACTCCCTGTAGTCGTATGTTATGTATCAATGATTATTTGTGTTGCACCACATCAAAGAACGACACAATTTATATGTATAATACACTGAATTTAAAAGACTCACCAAAAATACTCAAATTGGACAAACCATCATTTATCTCAGGCCCAGAAAGGGAATATTTTACTGAATCATTATATGTTTTCGATGGCCAATTCCTCACCCGCTACAATGATGATGGCTCTATTGATGGAACAGTCAAACTGGATGACGTTCCAATCAACAACAGAATGATACTTATAGGCTATTTTAATGTAAGAGACAATAACGAAGTATTGTTCTACGATGGCTTCAACGCTTGGGACATCTCTCTCAAAGAGAAGAAAGTGCTATGGAAAAAACAGATTGACATCATTGGCAATGGAGTAGACAGATTGGAGTGTTACTTTGTCCCAACAAAGCAAGGCATAATGGCCATATCCTCCAGTACCGGAGAAACAAAGTTAATTGTTGATGGTGATGGGTGGAAGCTAGTGGACAGTTTAAACTACAATGAGAACAATTTATTCTCTTCAGTAAATACGGCCGTTTTCCTTAGACAGCTTGGCGACAACAAATACGAACCTGTTCTTCTCCTTGTCACAGAAGGCAAAGCCAAGGTTGTTACCTGCGAGCCTTTTGAGGGTGAATATAAAGGTTATTTTTTCCTGGTAGATATACGTCAGAGTGGCGGTATTCCAAATGATCAATATAACTTTGTTTTCCTCACCAATAACCGTGTTTACCAATATGGCATCAAACGTCCATTCAAAATTGTATACAAATGATTTTTCAAAGGAGAAAAATGAAAAGAGCGGTAGCTTACCCGATAATACTTGTCTTTGTCGCAATCGTTCTGGTAATACTCTTCAGGGCCATCGGTTATTTCATGTCACCAGCAACACCGGACGGCCAGCCCCCGGCAATTGTCAGCCCGATAGAAAACCAGCCGTAATAATGCCTTTATGCAAGCAACCCATAATTTTATTATCGATATAGATCTGGAGCGAGTTTTCAAGGCATACTATCAAGAATTAATATCACCTAGTAAAAACAACCTTTAAGCTTGCCAAAATTTCCATAAGCGTTACATTTGTGTCATGGAAAAAAGAACAGTTATCGCATTGGCTGCGGTAAGTATTCTGCTTGCCTCTGCAATCGCATACGCACGACCCGCCTACTATGATCAATTAATAAAAACCTATCCCTCTATAAAAGGGAGCAGAATAGACTTCTGCCTCTGCCACGAGAGACATGGCGGAGGAGGGCCAAGAAACATGTTCGGCCAGGATTGGGCCAAGAGCGGCTATAATTTCAAGACAATCGAACAGATGGACTCCGATGGAGACGGCTTTTCAAACATCAATGAAATCATCGCCCAGACAAACCCTGGCGACCCGAATGATTTTCCAACTGACAAAGTTCCACCAATAATCGCAATAACCAGCCCAAAATTTGAAGAAGTGGTCACCACAAACACCGTAAAAATAACAGGAACCGCAACAGACAATGAGAAAATAAAAGAGATAAAGGTAAACCTTCAGGGAGATTTCAAGAAGGCAAATATCACTGCCACTGGCTGGGAAGCAGAATTTTTTGTAGAAAGAGGCGGCAGGAAGGTAGTAAAGGCAGTCGCCTGGGACATGGCGGACAATTCGGCAGAGGCAACCGTTGAGTTTATTGTGAAACTTACAGACAAATCTCCACCAAAAATTGTTTTTCTGTTTCCATCCGAAGGCGTGACCGTTGATGGTCTTCCAATAGTCATCACTGGCACGGCAGATGATGACAATGAAGTGACACTTGTGGAATATTCCATCGATGGTGGCAAAACATGGAACAAAGCGCAAGGAACATATAACTGGACAGTACCGATACCACTTGCGCCAGAGGGCGAAATAAAAGTAATGGTCAGGGCAACTGATGATTCAGGAAACATCAGCCAGATTTATACAAGAAGATTTTATCTCAAATTTCCTGAAGTGCCAGTTCCAACAATATCCTATCCACAAGACAATATGGTCCTGGACACAGGAACAGTCACTATCTCAGGAACAATAATGCCACCAGCAACCAGGGTTTCGGTGAGAGTCGACGGGGCGGTAAGTATGGACGCCAAGATAGAAGACAACTTCTGGACTACAGACATATCCGGGCTACCGCCAGGCGAACACACAATCGAGGCTTGTTCATTTGACAAATACAACAGAAAATCCAAGGAATGCGCACAGGTAAAGTTTGTATTCAAGCTAAGAGACACAGAATCCCCAAGGGTGCAAATAGATTCACCGCCTGACAATGCTGAAGTCGAGATAGGAGAAATATCTATCACAGGAACCGCAAGCGACAATGGCGACATTGACAGGGTGGAGGTTTCTTTTGATGGCACAAACTGGATGAGGGCCAAGGGCACCACAAAATGGTCTTACGACTATGTTGTCAATAAACCACAATTATTGAGAGTGATGGCAAGGGCATTTGACAAGTCTGGGAATTTCACAAAAGAACCTGCCATTTCAAGCATCAGGGTCATGGGGCCCATGGAAGTGCAATTTGTTGGGCCAGACGTGCAGATGCTTGGCGATGGGCTGCTAAAAATCACAGTGAAACTGACCCGAAGGCCAGACAGCACGCCAGAAATAAAAATGACCGGCTCAACGGAAACAATAGACATCGAATCCAAAGACCAGCAAACATTCGAAATCAGCGCAATGCTTGGCGGGGGATCGTCCTATCTGTCAGTAAAAGCCGAAATGAAGGGCAAAATATATAATGCCACAAAACGGATAGATTATGTTGTGACAGTCAAAATGGCTATTGGAAGCACGACCATGATTGTCAATGGAATGCAGAAATCAATACCAGCCGCTGCCACGATAATATCTGGCAGAACATATATTCCTTTCAGGTCAATTGGCGAGGCACTGAGGGCAACTGTTGAATGGGATGACAAGCGGAAACAGGCCACATACAAGCTGGGCACAAATACATATTACCTAACCCTTGGACAAACAAAGGCCTATGTTAACAAAACAGAGGTGAAACTTTCGTCGGCACCGCTTCTTGTCGGTGGTAGGCTGATGGTCCCGGTAAGGGCAATGGCAGAATTGATGGGTGCCAAAGTAGACTACGACGCCCCAACCAGGGTGGTAACTTTCGTGTTGCCCGCCCTATAACTTTTTTTCACAAGTTGTCGTATATTGGTTTATGATACCAAAAAACACTAGGAGGTGTTTTAGATGATGATAGTTTGGGGTTTTGTGATGTTTGCCCTTCTTCTTGGCTTCCCATTCTTCGTACTTGTGGTTGCCAAAAAACAAGAAGGCTGGATGAAATATGCCGGATGGATACTTGCAGGTCTTTTCACACTTTTCCTTCTTGTAAGCAGTGTTTTTGTCATTGCCAGGATAGGTAATGGCGGTTGCGCCGGTGGCAGAATGGGTTGCCAGATGATGGGCGGACAAGGAATGATGATGGGAAGAGGCGGCATGTGCGGTGGCAATGGTATGTGCAATGGTCAAGATCCAGCAAATTGCACCGGCAGCTGCCCAACAATGGGTAAAAATGGAACTGGATGGAACAAGCTCGGGATTGATGGAAATGGAAGAAACACATGCGAAGACCAGGGCCCAAGAATGATGATAAAGATGCTCGACAATGAACCCTTCCAGGATGAAAAGAACATGGATTCCTTTATCGAAAATCTGAGGAAAGACCAGAAGGTGTTTGACCAGTTCAAGACCAAAATCAATGCTCCAGCTCCAAAGAAGGAAACCACCACTACCAAGACACCAACAACCCCCACTCCAACACCAAAAAACCCCTGATCACTAACAAACGCTAGAAATAAAAAAGGGCCACTTTAAGTGGCCCTTTTTTATTAATCTGCAGTGTCCAATTGATAAGCCGTCAAAAAACGCACATCTCCGGTTGAGAATGACAGGATGGCAAAACTAAGGCAAATTCTTCAAATCAACCCATTTTGCAGGAATTGGAATACTCTTAACAACTGATTTATAATAGTCATTGCTGGAAGATTTGCCAAAACTAAATCTATATATCTTATTAGTTGTATAAAAATAAACTCCCCGATCATTCCTATAACTGACTAGAACGTGCTCAAGTTTTTCGTCGATATCACAAAATTTATTAATGACAAGTTTATTAGAATCTTCACCAAGATCAGCAACTCGGTAGATGGACTGGATACCATTCTTATATGAACCAACAATGTACTTATCGCTAAGAGCATCAATGTTCAAAAACACATCGTATTTTTCGTTGGTAATAAACTTGGAGATGCACAGAATCCTGTCATCACCTGGTTCTGGACGAATGTAAAAATAGTACAATCCATCTTTGGTGTTATACAATGAATAGTGAGCACTTTGTTGTACATCATCAAGCTTGATGTGTTGGACAAAAATATTGGAGTCTAAATAAAATATATGCAAATAGGAACTGTCAAAAATACCTAAGTATTCTTTGTACGTAAAAAAATCATAATAATTCTCAACAACACTATTAAAGTTAAGATCTGATGGTGTTCCTTTGTAACCTGTTGGATATTTGGATATTTCTGTCAATGACTTGCTATCAAATTTGTAAAAACAGAGATTCATTCCATCATAACCAACGAGTGTAGAATTTATTTCATATACAATATAACGGTGTAACGAGGTTTTGGTTTTAAATGCACCAGTATATTCTGACATGTTTTTCAAGTTGAATATTCCATATACCAACAGCGATTTTGATTCACACAATACTGAAATACCATCATCATCTGAAAATGAAAAAGATACTACCTTGTCAAGCTCTGTTTTGAACCTGAAAATTGAATACTTGCTGTAACTTTTATCTCTGTCGTCTTCAGAAAAAGTGATAGTAACAAGAGTTTTCGTTTTGTCAGTATTGAGACAGATAAAGGACAGAACAGTGCTATAGGCCTTTCCAGTACTTAGCGGAGTATTCCGTATGCAATAATCCAGAACATCACCACCAAGATCGATTGTATTGAGAGACTTTTTTAAGGAGCAATCCTTATATATTGTCAGCTTGTTGCCATCAATCACAACTGGTTTTGGATTTACTCGGAAAGAGTCGTTATATAAAGCATCAATTACCTTTCCTTTGTTTCGATTTGAATCAATCAGTTCGAGCTTAAATGGTATGGCAGGTTTGAGAACATTGGTTATCAGACATGCCAATAATATCACCAGGACTGCGAGAGACAATATCAAAACAATTTTCCTCATATCTTGTCCTCCCTCAACAAATCAAAATCTCCTGAAAAAAATTACAAGATTTGAAACTGCCATAAATTGTATTTGTAATGTAAACATATTCAACAGCCATAATTCAAGCATTTCCAGGTTTTGTCAAACTAAAAAGGCCGGCCTGAAGGGGCCGGCCCATGTTTTGACCATACAAAACTCAGACAGTTCCTACCACTGCGCCTCTGGCACAATGCCTTTCTCGACATCAAGACCAAACCCAAGAGATTTTGCCGGATTACCTGGCTGCGTCACTTCGCGCCAGACAGAGTTGTTTGCCGGAACTGGCCAGCCCTCCGGGACATTTGGCTCAAGCGTTCTTGTGTAGGTGTCGTTGCCACCCTTGTCTATCATGAGCCCCAGCGTCCACTCCTCGTACCTGTAGTTGTCAGGAACTGCACCAGTCCTCATCAGGCAGTAGCCAAGCGTTGACGAATTGACCAGCTCATACTTGTCATCACCGGCCATGTCGATGTGGAGTCCAAGTGAATTTGTGATTGCGGCGCCGATCAAAACGCCACCTGATGTTTTCTGGCCGTTTTCTACCTCATAGCACAGGTAATTGTCGTTGCCTTCCTTGTCTATGAACCACGAAACCGAGAAATCATGGGCGCCACCCTGAGAGATGGCCTTCCATACCTTGTAGGTGTCATTTCCGCTGTCATCAACTAATTCGGTCAAACCCATGTGTGCGGTTCCGCTCTGGACAAAGAAGCTACCTTCATAGTGGTCGTCACCCTCGAGGTCGTTGAGGATGCCGGTGCCAAACCAGTAGCCAGTTGCTTGGCCATAAACCCCGCACTCGTACCAGTCATTACCAGTCACATCAACGAGGACTCCTGTTCCACCACCCCAGCCGTGGCCGTCAGACATGTCGCCCCTTCTGCCCCACCCGGCACCCTGGACGAAGCTGTAATTGCGGTTATTATCGTGGCCACCCGTTGCTGGGTTGATAAGGTTGTCTTTCGGATTGGACTTGCCTGGCTCGCCAACATACTTGTCGTCGCCATCTGTATCGACAAGAACACCGCACCCGCCAGAGAAACCGAATGCCTGGCCAACCTGGAAGCAGTAGTAGGAGTCGTTTCCACCAATATTGACAAGGTTGCCGACGCCAAAGCTGGCCGCACCCTGATTCATGTTCCTTCCGGAGAAGGAATCGTTGCCGCTTTCATCCCAGAGAAGACCGATACCAAAGAAGCACCCACCTTGGGAATTGTCATAGGATTTGTAGGTATCGTTGCCCTCGTGGTCAGTTACAAAACCATAGCCCAGCATTCCAAAGCCTTGCGAACAAGGATCGTCTTTGGTCGAAGTGTATTTGTCACTGCCCTTCCAGTCGATAATTGATGCAGCCGGTCTTCCCGGGAGTGTGCCGCCAGCAGGTCCAGTGTAGGTGTCATCGCCATTGTAGTCCACGATTGCAAAATACTTGTTGCCATCGTAAGTGTTGTCATCCTGGCCACCATTGAAAGCAAAGAGGCCGAATGGTGTTTCAAGCTCAAACTTGTATTTTGTTATGTTCATGATCGGGCCAAGCAGTTCCCTGCCCTGGTCGTCTTTTTTGCCTTCGTCCCTTGGCTCGTTCAGGAACTGTTTCATCTTTATAGTGGACATCACAAGCGGCATTCCACCATAATAAAGGTCATTGAAATCAAAATCATGCGCGATGTCATCCTGGAGTTGCGTTGCATCCTCCGGGAACGTTTTATTTAGCATGTCTACAAGTTCCTTGTTCCGGTAGTCCCTGTCTGACAGGAATTGGTATCTGCCAAGATTGTAGAGGTCATTGAAGCGCTCTTTCGGAAGCTTGCGCAGAGCAAGCTTCTGGTATTTTGCGGCATACAAGTGCGAAAGCATGTATTCCGCAACCAGCTTCTGGAGCTTCAACGGGACGTCTTTTAGCTGTTCATGATATTTTCTTATCATTGCATCAATATCGTCATAAACAATTGTAAGTTTTCTTGATATGTCATCAAAAATTACATCCTTGCTATCAACTCCAATCGAATCAACAAACATCCTGACAGGAACATATACAATACCATTCTTGTAACCTAATATTACTGGAGCAGAGGAGTATGTTTTTTTCGTTCCATTTACGATCACTTCTTCCTTGCCGACTTCCATCTCCACCACAAGGTCACCCTTTGTGAGCTTTATGTTTGGCTTATTGAACGAAACCTCAAAGCCAAATATTTCCGCCAGTGATCTAAGGGGGAGACAGATAAAATTTTTTATTAATGTGACTTGTGCAGGTAATTCCTTTTTTTGGCCATTAACAAGGGCTTCAGTGCTATAAACTGTTAGAACTACCGTTATCTTACTAGTCATCCTTGCCCCGCCAAGCGGTTCAAACTTGTACATCTCCCTCAGAGCAGAGCCAATCGGGTCTTTCTCGTCAACCTGCATGGTCGGGATGTAGGCGGGGAAACCACCCGCAAGGTAGCCAGTCCTTACCTCGGAACTCAGGAGAATATTGTAAATTCCAAGGCCGTTTCTCGGATCGTTCCAGTTTCTGGACAGATCAGTTGTTACCCTCTTCACAAAGCGCGGGAAATAGTACGGATCTTCCCAGCACTGGACAAAATGCGGGGCTGTTATCCCAGAACAGCTCCTCTTGATGAGGTTGTCAATCGTCTCCCTGGAGGTGTGCGTATCCTCCCTTGTGACGTTCTGTTTGGAGAGTGCATATCCAATCAAATCAGTACTGTCAGTGATTTCTTTATCTATTGGATAAGGCATCATGCCAATTGGTGATTCTTCAGCTTTAACAAAAGATGGCGCCACAAGTGCTAGCGCAAGAAAAAAAACCAGCAGTCTTTTCATTTGTCCTCCTGATATTTTATGGATTGATATTAGCACTTGTTGCCGCCCCGTGTAAAGCTCCCTGATTTGTCGAAAAGTTGCATTTTTTTGCAAATAAAGTAAATTCTATCCTTAACCATGAACAAGACAGAACTGGTAGTGCCTTCACAGGAAGAGCTCATAGCGCTTGGAAGGTGGTGGGGCGAGGGTATGGAGGACAACGAGGTCTACGCCCTCAAGGGTCCGCTCGGCGCCGGAAAAACCACCCTGGTAAAGGGTATTGCCCTGGGTCTTGGAATCACTGACAACATCGTTTCACCAACATTCGTCCTCGTCATGGAGTACAAAGGCAGGCATTCCCTTTTCCATTTTGACTGGTACAGGATAGAAACCGAAAAAGAAGTTGTAGACCTTGGCTACTATGATTACCTGGAAAAACCGGGTGTAAAAGTCATCGAGTGGCCGGACAAGTTTATTGACCTGATACCAGAAAATGCCAAGTGGATAACCATCGAGGTAGACGGTTCAAACAGGATTGTAAGATGGTAACTTATGAGCTAGTTATTGACGAACCAGACATCTGGTTCGTCCAGAGTGTCCTGGACACCGCAGATAACATTTGCATCGTCGACAAAACTAACATGGTTGGTCCAAAAGGACATATGAAAGTGATGTTCTCTGAGGAGGCCGAAAAAGATTTCCTTTATCTTGTAGAAAAACTCTGGCAATGCTCTTCTTTCACTTATGAACATATTTAAACCAAAAGCATACTTCAAAAGGGTGTCCCAGATACCCTTTTCGCTTCTCATGTCCTGGGGAATAAAAGCTGTTTTTTTGGACACCGATAACACTCTCGCACCCAGGGATTCTGATGCGTTTGCAAAAGATGCACTTGCCTGGGTCGAAGCGTGCAAAAGGGCAGGTTTTTTACTTTGCATTGTTTCAAATGGCAGGCCAGGACGGGTCAGAAGGGCCTCGGAAAAGCTAGGGGTTCCATTTGTCAATCCGGCACTAAAACCATTTTCTTATGGATTCAAAAAAGCCGCCCGCATGATGAAGGTCAGTTCAAAACAGTGCGTAATGATAGGCGACCAAATATTCACAGACATCTGGGGCGGAAACAATTCTGGAATGAAAACCATTCTTGTCGAGCCAGTCGACCCGAAATCAGACGGTCTCTGGACAAAATGGATCAGGAAGCTTGAGAAGCGGCATCTCGGACTTTCTCCCGAAGGCCTATAAGGGCACCAACATAAAGCCTGGTTTTCGATTTCTGGCACTGCATGATTGCCTCATCAAGATATAAAATGGCCCTTTTGCAATCCTCCTGGAACATTTCTTTGTATTTGGGATCAATCCTGCCTCTATCAAGCACAAGGCGCGTAAAACCCATTGCGGCATAAGGTCTGGGCAACATGCATTCATCAACACCAAGCAGAGGGTCCATCACTTTACGGTATTTTCTGTATGACCTGTTCCACAGATTTTTTGAAAAAGTTGAGTTTTCTTTGCCACTGCCTTTTTGTTCCACGTTCCCTGAGAATGATTCAATCATGTCAACCCATGCTTCAAAGGTGATTGAAAAACCTGCAATTTCTTTATCCAGAGTCTCCTTCAGCATTGGGCTTGTAATCTTTAGTATTCTTCTAGCTTCATTTATGTCGCCCTCAGATGCTGCACAAAACGCATATTTGTGGGCAATCATGCAATACATTTCCTTGTGCTCCCACTTCGCTTTTTCAAACATGTTCATTGCGATTTTGAGGTTTACAATCGCTTCTTTGTGATTGCGTTTTATGAACATCATGTCTCCCTGAAGCGCAAACGCAAAGGCCTCCTGGAATTTGTTTCCAGACTCAAAGGCTCTGGATTGCAGGTCTTCGATGAAGCGTTCTGCCAAATCGAAATTTTCCATTTCAAGGGCTATCCTGACTGCTTTTTCATAAAGTGTGTGTAATCTGAAAGTAGAAGAAAGCTTGTTCAATTGGCTGAGTGCCTCTTCAAGAACAAAAAGGGCTTCTTCTTTCCTGTAGATTTTTTCGTATGTGTTAATAAGGTTGATATAAATAATGGACAATTTGTTTATGTCACCAAGATCTTTTGCTTGATCCTTTAAATCCAGCAAAAGTGATATAGTTTTGTCAAACTCTTTCCTGTTACTATAAACACCGGCAAGATTCAGCATTGATGTTACTTCTTGGAGCTGGCTGCCAACCTTTCTGGAAAGAGCAATATTCTCTTTAAATGTCTTTTCTGCCTCGTAATCCTCTCCCGTCATCATCTGGACAACGCCAAGGTTGTTAAGCGACTGGAACAATCTGGTATCATTTTTCAGCTTTCTAGCATATTTCATATTGAGAAGGCAATATTTCTTTGCTTTCTCAAATTGCGATGAATTAATGTAAACTTCACTGAAAGCTCTTGTCAGATAAAAACCATCCCCATCATTCGGCGTCAGGGTAAAAAAACTCCAGGCAAGTTCGAAGTGGGCAAGTGCGTTATTAAATTCACCAAGCCTTGCCCTGGCAAGACCAAGCCAAGTAGCATACTTGATTTTCATATTTTCACGCGTGTCTTTACTTAATAACGCCTGTTCAAGCATTTCAGAGGTGTCTTTTAAGAAATGGGCTATGCCAGTATTCACAAATTGTACTATGCAGCTAAGACTGAAACTTAGAGCAACCTCCCTGTCAGTTATATTGTTTAGATGTGGCAGCAGCTTGTTTAAGATATCATTGCAAAGCGCAAACTGATATCTTGACTGCATTTCTCGAAGAACAGGCATGAGATATTTTGCAGCTCTAAGGTACTCTCCAGCCTCTATATAGTGAGAGCCCACCTCCTCGCGATATTCAACTTTGCCATCCTCATTCAATGTTTTTTCCAGGTGTTCCCCTATTCTTCTATGCAATTCTGTTAGTTCCCTGGCTGGCACATGCCCTCTTACAAACTGTACCACTTCAGGGAGTATCGGTTCAACAACAAGTTCTCCATCCAGAAGAGTCTCGCGCACAAACTCCTTGGAAACAAGCTCATCAACAACGCCTCCTAACTGGTCTTCAGGGAGTCTGGCAATAGCACAGATCATTTTTGAAGGGAGTGGTCTCTCTGCAAGGCAAATTACACCAAGCATCTCCCTGGCGCTTCTGCCAATACTTGCAAATCTTCTGGCCGAAACACTGTTTTTCATGTCTTCCATGCCATCATGGAGAGCGGAAGGATTAATCGCAAGTTGCCTTAAAATTTCAATTGTATTTTTTGGAATTCCCTTTGAAAAACGCAAAACCTCGTCTGCAAGATCATCAGAAAGTGACACCTTGAGGTGATCCGCGAGTTTTTTTATTTCATTTCTGCCAAGTGATTTCAGGTCCAAAACCACCGGCAAGGCAAGGGCGTTCTGTGGCTGCATACTCTCTGGATCAAAACCGGAGAACACGAGCAATTTCTTTGCTTTTGGGACCACAATGGCCATTTCTTTGCACACGTCAATTGTTTGCGGATCAGTTGTGCCATCAAACGCAAAAATAACGCCCCCATCAAAAGCATAAAGCAATATCTTTGCAAGCACTGCTGGGAATTGTTCTCTTCCATCATCTGTGCATGCCGAAAAATCAAGGTTGTGCTTCTTGAAAAATAATGGAGATAGCAACTCTATCTGTTTTGAGAACCGTGAAACAAGTGGCCTGTCGATCATGATATCATAACCAGCAAGTTCATCCAGGACCCTTCCAATGGCCGGTACGCCAGGCCAGGCCTGTTTTCCGTCGCACAGTATGAATTTGACCTTCCTGGACAGGGCCATCATCTGGAATTCTTCAACGAGCTTTGTTTTACCAATGCCGCTCTCACCCTGGACCAGAATAGTTCTTCCTTCCCCTAACATGAGAAGATCAAGGCAATCACCAAATTTCGATACTTCCTCCTCCCTTCCAACAAGAGGAACCTTCACGGTGTTTATTGCTGACCTGGCTGATTTTTCTTCTGTGACACCTCTTGAAAAAGACAACAGCGCATCTTCAAGTTCCTTGCCAGATTGGTACCTTGAGCTAGGGTTTTTGCTGATGAGCTTTAGACAGATTTCCTCGAGTTCCTCCGGTACCCTTTGATTTACGAGAGATGGTCTGATGGGTTTTTCATGCAATATTCTAAATATCTGGTTTTGGACTTGGCCCTCACCGAACGGGAGGCAGCCAGTAAGCTGTTCATACAAAACTGCTCCCAGCGAATACAGATCTGAGCGCCCATCTGTTTTTTGCCCCATCACACTTTCCGGCGACATGTATCCTATAGTTCCAGAAACCTCGCCACCTTTTCGCAACTGTTCTTGCATGTTTGTAATTGCAACACCAAAATCCAGTAGAACTGGCCTGTTTTCCACAAGCATGATGTTCGAAGGCTTTATATCACCATGAACAATGCCTTTCTGGTGTAATGTAGAAAGGGCATTTGCGACAATGGCCAGCAGGCCGGCCAATCTCTTGAAATTCTCCCTTTCCCTTATTTCATGCCCCTGCACATACTCCATGACATAATAGAGGCTTTCACCATCATGCCCACTGTCCAGCAATTTTACTATGTTAGGGTGATCAATCGATTTTAGAAAATCGATTTCACGAAAAAATCTCTCTTTTTCGGATTCCGGGTCTCTGCTCCCCAAAAAAGCAAATTTTATCGCAAC
>JAGOOK010000044.1 GCA_017992555.1 Caldisericia bacterium
TTGGAATGATGAGGGCCATGGGTGCAACAAGTGGACAGGTGCTCTTTGAATCAACACTAGAGTCTGCCATTCTTGGTTTTTTTGGTGCCATACTTGGCGTTGCACTTGGTTTTGCCCTCTCATCCAGCGCCAGTGAACTGATCAAAAAAAGCCTTCCGCAATCGCCAAGCGGGAGCATCATTTCAATAGGCTGGACTTCGGCCATAATAACACTGGCCATAGTCATAGTTATATCAGTCCTGGCTGCTTATGGCCCGGCCAAAAACGCCGCCAGCACAAAACCGACGGAGGCAGCTTCCGATGAGTGACACAATAATAGCAAAGGGAATTTCAAAATCTTTCAAAAGGGGCACGGAGACCATCCATGCCATTCAGGATGTTTCGTTGAACGTCAACAAGGGGGAGATGCTCTCGATAATGGGGAGGTCTGGTTCTGGAAAAACAACCCTGCTCTCCTGCATCGGAATGCTTGAGAACATTGATTCTGGATCGCTGGCCCTTGAAGGAAAGAACATTAAGGACCTCTCCGAGGCTCAGAGAACAATCCTGCGCAGAGAACTCATGGGTTTTATTTTCCAGAGGTTCTTCCTAATCCCCACGTTGACGGCCTATGAAAACGTCGCACTTCCTGGACTTTTCGCAGGCAAAAAACTCGGAAAAGACCATATTATGGAGCTCCTTGAAATGGTTGGGGTATCACAGAGATATAACCACAGGCCAGGCCAGATATCTGGTGGTGAGATGCAAAGAGTCGCCATCGCCAGGGCACTGGCACTTGACCCACCGATCCTCATCGCTGATGAACCAACAGGAAATCTTGACACGGCAAACGCAGAGGCCGTATTTGGACTCTTCAGAAAGCTTGCCGGGCAAGGAAAAACAATTATTATCGCCACCCATAGCCAGAAGTTTGCAAAAGACTGCGACAGGGTGGTAGAACTTACGGACGGGAGAATAACAAGAGATGAAAAAAATTAGCTTTGTTGTCGCACTTGTGGTATTTTTTGGCGCCATTGCCATACTCGCATCCTGCGGGTCATCGGCTCCCCAGGAAAAAACGTTTGGCCCACCAATTGAGAAACCTGAGGAATACCAGCTGGCAACTGTTGAGCAGATATTCACAGATCCAGAGCTCATGGACAAACAAGTTATTATGGATGTTTACGTGGACGAAGTCTGTCCTGCAGGCTGCTGGTTCTTCATCTCAGACAAACCGGGTGACAAGGTCAGACTCTACGTTTCCAGAACCAAAGACAGCTTTACTGTGCCAGAATCCATAAAGGGCCTTCATGTGAAGGTTTATGGAAAAGTAATAGCCTCAAACACAGGAGAAATGCTTGAGGGCCACAGGGTGGAGCTCATCGACTGATGTCGACATTCAAGCTCGCCTTGCGCAATCTGGCAAAAAGGCCCATACGCACGGTGCTGGCAATTGCCACAGTCACTATCTCCATAACGCTCCTCTTGTCCCTTTTGGGCTTCTACTTTGGCTACAACAAAGCCATGAAGGATGAGCTGAATAATTTTGGAGTGCAAATGCTTGCTGTGCCTAAGGGATGTCCCTATTCCTCGACAACGCTCCTTTTGCATGGTGGAGTCATCCCAAACAAACTTCCTCTTGAGGCAATTGACAAGATAAAAGCAATCCAGCATGTAAAAAGTGCGCAAGGCATTGTAATGGGAACCCTCGAACTTGATGGCGTCCAGCACATCATCTATGGTATTTCCCCGGGTTTTGAGAAACTCAGGTCAAACTGGAAGGTGCAAGGGAAATTCCCGACTGCAGAGGGAGAACTCGTTCTCGGTTCCACCATTGCAAAAAAACTCGGTGCAGAAATCGGGAAGAAATACACCGTAATCGGGATTGCCCAGGACAAAAAACAGCAGGAAGAACTGGGCACCTACCCACCAATTGGACAGCAAGTCATAACCTACAAAACTGACCCAAGGGAGCTGACCGTTGTTGGCCTTCTTGACCAAACTGGCGCCTCCGAAGACAACTTCTTCATTACAAACGACGGCGAGGCAAGAAAAATTATTGACCTGAACGGGTACACTGCCATTGCGATAGAACTTGATGATCAGGCAGGCTCAAAGGAGTTCGTGGCCGTTGCTGTTGAAGGCATCAATGATGCACAGCCAGTGACAATCAACCAGGTTGCAAACACTGTGTCTGGGCTCATTGATTCGGCCAGATCAATAATGCTTTCTGTTGTAATAGTCGCAATAATTGCCTGCGCCATTGTTGTTGCCGGCACTGCGCTGATGGGCGTCATCGAAAGATCAAAAGAGATCGGTATGATGAGAACCATCGGGGCAACACCAATGCAGGTGGGAACATCGGTTGGTTTCGAGGTGGTCTTGCTAACATTGATAGGTGGCACCATAGGCATTGTGCTCACGCTCGCCTTGCAAAACCCGCTAAGTGACCTGCTCAGAATTTTGATACCAAATGCGCCAAACACAAACCTGGTATCTCTCCCTCCAGACCTGCTCCTTCTTTCGATTGGCATAGCCGTTGTCCTGGGTGTTCTTGCGTCTATTCCACCACTTATATCCGCAGTCAGGGCACCACCGCTTCGAATGGCAGGTTCATGAGATATGAACTGGCGGCAACCACCTTCGTTTTCAACGGAGATAGGTTTGCAATACATTTTCACGAGAAGGTCAAAAAATGGCTTCCACCAGGGGGTCATGTAGAACAAAATGAACTGCCGCATGAAGCGGCGATAAGGGAAGTAATAGAGGAGCTTGGAGTAAAACCCAGGCTCCTTTTTGATTTACCGCCAGATTACGGAATAGAGACTGTCCCACTACCTGTGGCAATACTTGTCGAAAACATAGACAGTGAACATTGCCACACTGACATGATCTACGCGGCAGAATCAGATACAAAAACCATTCTGGAGCCATTCTCCTGGGTAACAATCGAAGAGGCAGAATTGATGGGAGCGCCTAAAGACGTTGTGGTCCTGGCAAAAGAATGTCTGGAAATTGTCAGAAAAGCGGGTTCTCAGCAACAATCTTCCAGCCATCTTCATAAACCATTGTGACTGTAGTATTTTTTCCGGTTGTCCAGTCATCGGCAATCATCTTTATCAGGGCATCATTCCCCTGGTATGACATCTGGTCAATGTTCATGAACAGATTGAAGGTAACCCCATAAGGATAAGTCCTTCCATTATGATTGACACCGAATTCAATCCTTCCGGCAGTCGGCTTGAGGTCAAGTTTTTTTAGAAACTCGGCAATCCCCTTGCCGTTATTGTTTTTCCATTCTCGCTCGACCTGTTCCCTGTTTGCGCCAGACAAAAGGTCAGTGGGTGTAAAATCGTAGGTTTTGGAAAACTGCTCACTTTTTATGGCATCAAGATATGCAATGTAGGCTTTCTCGGCCTCTTTGATCTCAAAAAGTTCCGGCCCAAAGAAAGGCATGAGCTTCCACTGGCCATCCATTTTTGTGGCGACTGTAAGGAAAGGCCCCTTGCCAACTACATCGGCAATCCTTTTCTCGTCCTGTGTCAGCTCGCTGTTCCATATTGCTTCAACCGCAATGATATAGGCCAGATCGTATGTTCTTCCATAAAGGCCCCAGCCCTCCTGGATGCTGCACTGTGTGAATTTGAAGCTTGATTTGCCCACAAGAGACGCAAAATCAGGGTTTTTCGCCCTCATCACCTTATATAGCTTCTCATCCAGACCAGGCCAGAGATAAGGACTTTCAAACTCAAAGGTCTTTGACGAGTTGCCATTTGCAACAGCTGTGATGTATGTTTGGACAACACAGCAAGCCTCACCCTGTTCACCTTTAAAATCGCTCTCAAAAATCGGTGACCGTCCACACGAGGCAAGAAACAATGAAAAGATTAATACTGCTAGGATTTTGTTTCGCATGCCAGAATCCTCATTGTGCCACCAACATCAACCATATAGACGAACTCCCTGACAATAACAGGCCCGTCAGCAACAAGGGAGCTCTGTTTCGGTGGAAGGGCATCCATTTTCGGGAACCTTATAGAAACATCGAGCTGGACGACGTTTTTGAATACAATCCCATCGAATATCCAGTTCTCAAGCTTTTTCGTCGAGAGCACTTCCATCTTTTCGTAACCAAGGAGTATGCCGTATGTGTCGAGCTTTTTTTCAATGTCCAGCCTGATTGAATCGCCGTTCCTGGTGAGCATTTCCGGGTGCCAAAAAGCAAGTATGTTTCCAACTTCCCCGGACTTAAGGGCCTCGCGGTAATCAGTGTAGGCCCTGATGGCAGATGAAGTAGGTGAAGAGCACGAGGCCAAAACCAGACACAACACAATAATACTAAATACTTTCTTCATTCGTCACCTTTGTCAGAAACCCAACCGCAAACAGCGCCAGGAAGGACAATGGGACAGCAATGCAAGTTGGGTCGCACATGCTGAGCCAGTGCCCTTCAAAAAGGCTGGGTTTTCCAAAAAACATGTTGCAAAGCCCTATTGAAGCGGATTCCTTGATATGAACAAAAAAGTACATGAACACAATTGTCCCGATGCCGGTCAGCATTGAGGCAATAGAAGCCGCTCTTGTGCATCTTTTCCAAAATATCGCTCCACAGATTGATGGCAAGAAAACAGAGGCCGCTATTCCAAAAAACATGGCTGTTGCCGTTGCAACAATTGATTTTGGCAAGAGGTAGCCAACAACAATGACCACCGCAAGCGAAATGAGCGCCGCCGCTTTCACCAGCCCTATCGAAGCCTTGACCTTCAATCCTTTTATCATGAAATCGTACCCAAGGGATGTTGCCATGGTATGTATTTGGGCGGTTGAAGTGGACAGAGCAGCAGAGAATAGCGTGAACAGGATTATGTATCCAAGCCACTCCGGAAGAAATGACCTTATCGCAAAGGGAATTATCGAATCAACATTCATCCCGACCATTTCAATTGCGGTCTTGCCAATTGCAGGGTTACTGTAAGCAGCAAGGTTTGACAACGCACCTGTGAGGATACCTCCACCATTTACCACCAGCACAAAAACAGCCCCAAAACCAACTGCTATCTTGATGTCTCTGGTATTTTTCAGCGTGAGGAAACGAACACCAAGCTGGGGTTGTGAAAGGAGGCCAACACTGATGCCAAAAAACAGTGTGGTTATCAATTGCCACCAGATTGGAGAACCAAAAACAGGCAAAGTTCCGAAGCTTCTAACGCCTTCCTTTACAAGCGCTTCTGGCACCGGCACTTGAGAGACTGCAGAAAAAGCACCGAATCCACCAGCTTTTGAAAGCACGATGATAAACATTGTAGCAACGCCAACAAATTTCAAGATACCCAAAACAGCGTCAGCAAAAATCATGCCCTTTAGGCCACCGCCAACAACATAAATCGCTATGATCACAGCATAAATAATCAATGCTACGCCAAAATTGATGCCGATTATGGTCTCCATCAGTCTTGAAACACTCACCAGAACAGCACCGGCATACAATGGCATGAAAACAAAGTTGACGACACCGGCAACACCCTGGATAAATTTTGACTTGAAGCGCAAACCGAGGAGTTCCGGCATGGTCTGGGCACCCATCTTTGTGCCTACTGCCCTTATTCTTGGCCCAAAAACGATGTAGGCCATTATGACACCCATGCCGATGTTTATTGCAACTATCAAGACCATCGCAAGACCAACTTCGCCGGCCTTGCCACCAAAACCAACAATCGATGATGTTGAAATGAGGGCTGAGCCATAAGAGATGGCCATCAGCCACGGTGGGACACGTTTGCCTGCAAGCATGAAATCATCACTATTTTTGGTCCTGACCCACCCAAGATATGCAAGAATGCCAAGTAGTGCCAAAAAAACAATGGCTATGCCATAGAAAATGTATGGATTGAAAGTAGCAGAGTTCATTCTTTGCCCCAATTTACAATCGTATAAATTACCCCAACAAGGGTTAGCGCAATGGCAAGGACCATTGCCGTTATGATCCAGAAATCCATGTGTTACCTCACGGTTGCAAGAAGGATTGGCCTTATTTTTGGAAGGAATGGTGCGAGCGATGGAAGCGTCTGGGCCAGGAGCGAAATATAAACCTTTGTAGCCTCAAAATCAACCGTGTTTACTGATGATTGCGCTTCATCCAGCCAGATTTCAACAAGCCTGGAAACATCATCCTTGGATGCAACAAGGATTTTTTCCAAAACTGGCAATAGCTTCGGGTGTGCGTCTTTTAGGGGTTTTAGCTGTTCGAATGTTGAAGCAGTCATGAGTTTGGCCCAAACATCATCTGTTGCCGAATGATTCCCCTCAAACCTCTCTTCAAGTATGCTCTTAAATTCCTGAACAGAGAGCCATTCCAGGCGGACATTTTTTGCTGTTTCGATATCACCGGAGAGCAGGGCCTCCTGAACTGACTTGGAACATTTGTCAAAATAAGGCTGGAAATCAAGTGTTAATAAACACCTCTTTGTGCTCTCAAGCCATGGGAGCGGCGCTTCCTGGAAAACCAGTGGTGAATCAATCAGGCCAAGCTGTTTTCTGATTGCAGCCACTTCTTCCCTCAGCTCTTCCGATTTTGGGTCAATCGCCAGCCTCATTTCAGAGAATATCAGGGCCTGCCTCAAGTCGGCAGATTTCTTGAATATCCTTGAAAGGTGGATCAATTCAGCATCAGTCTTCTCCCAGTCAGTGTTTGCTATGGCAATCTCAAGCATTTTTCTGTGGAATTCTGGTTCATTAGGGTAAAGCTTTGCCGACTCCGAAAGGTGCTCCTGGAGCTGTTCTTCATCCTTGGTTAAAGCCGACATTTTAATCCTTAGCGTTATCGCCTCGGTTTGTATGCCAAGTTGTTCATAAATCCTGACAACATCACCATGGGCATCAAAGCTGTTCGGCTGAAACCTGAGGTAACCGTTGACATACTGGAGGGCACCCTCTGACCTGTATGAAGCGCTGCTCTTTACGAGAAGTGCAAACGCCTCAACATTTGTTGGGTCACAGTCAATGACTTTTTTGAGTTGTGGCACTCCTAGTGGCAGATCACCTGATAGGACAGTGTTTTTGGCGTTTAAAAAAATGATTTCCTTGTTGTCTGGCTCAAACGCAAGGGTGGTATCAAAAACATTTGCAGCCTGTTTGAATTGTTTTGATGACATCAAAAATATGCCCAGTGCCTTGAGGTGTTGGACAAGCAAGGCTTTATCACCCCTGAGATAATCAACTGAGCAGAGTTTTTGCAAAAGCGCAAAACCAAATGCTGGCGGAGATTTTTCAACAAAAGCTATGGAGTGTGACAAAACTTTCTGCGCCTCGGCAAGTTTTCCGGACTTGAAAAATACGAGGGCTTCATTTATGGCACTTTGTACCTTTTGCGTCTCTTCCTGCCCGACTCCAAAAAGATCACCCTGGTTTTCTTCGCTCATTTCCCTCCATTCCACCTGACAGAGTTTGCTACCTGTTCAGCCTGGTATCCGGTCATTGATTCTTCAGGCACCGACACAAGGATTGATAAAAGCTGGTCACCAATTTTTACCGCATAAAGATCTTCGATCAGATTGAGCTTGGCATAAATGGCCTTCATTCTGAATTTTTTTGTTTGTCCGCCATCCAGTTCTACGTCTTCCGAATTTACAAATTCCCTCCCTGTAAGTTTTGCCTGTCCTTCTATGTAGCCAGCAAGGTCTTTCGGGAACGGAAGAAGCCTGATCGTCACTTTTACATTATGCTCTTCGGTGGAATAAAGGTTTACATCAGATTTGTTGACAGGCTCAGCCTTCCAGCCGGCAGCAATCCCGACACTGCCCCAAGTTGTTTCGTGTGTGCCAACAAAGACCACTTCACGCCTGCCACAACCAGCAAAAACTATGAATGCAAGCAAAACAAAAAAGGTCTTCCTCACCTGACAACCTCCACCTCAAAAATGATGCCTGCCATTATCTCGGCTTTTGTGAGCGTAAATTTGGCACTCCACACCCCTTGCCCGACCATCATGTTGAGAGTGTCAAACTTGCCTATTTTCTCTTCAATCTGCTTGATGTCTATTTCAACTTCACCCATGCCAAGCTCAATACTTTCTTTTGGGGTTACGATTTCAATGGATCTCGCACCACCAACACTCCTGATAATTGTCTTTCCATCTTTCGAATATACATACGAAGACACCCTTTGCGGCTTGTCGGCAAAATTGTATTCTGAAAGGTATATTCTTCCCCCTTCGATTGGGATGGCCAGCCTGTATTTGCCATTTGGTGGTTTGGGCAAGACTGCATCTGACGGGCCCTGATATTTCTGGACAGTACCACTCTCATTTATCAGCTCAAAAATTGCTTTTTCGGGGTTTTCTATTTTGACAATCTGGTCCTTTGGCAAGACAACCTGTTTTTTTATCTTTCCAACAGCGATTTCGTAGCGTCCATCGACGATATTGACGATCAACGGAGTCTTGCCAGCAGGATTGCCGTCAAGGTATGCAATCTGGCCTGGCGGGTCCGAAATAATGGCAAGAGGGTTAAGCTTTCTCAGTGTGAATGACACCTTGTCCCCGTTTATGCTGATATCAACGCTCTGTTTCAGGTCTTCATATCCTTCAATTGTGAGTTCGGCGTTATATGTCTTTGCAAAAAGCCCCTCAACGATGCAGGGCGTTACACCAACTTTTTTCCCGTCCAGGTGGAGTTCTGCTCCTGGAGGATTTGATGTGAATTCAACACTTATACCCTGCCTGAAAGAAAGCAGGAATGATGCCTTGCTTTGTGACGTTTCAATAACCTTTGATATCGAAGGGTAGCCCTCTTTCTGGAGTATCAGCAAATACTTGCCGGC
>JAGOOK010000045.1 GCA_017992555.1 Caldisericia bacterium
TATTGTGGCTAAATGTTTTCTTGAGGTATTACTAGAGTCTTGTTATGATTTACCCAATGCACATAGTGGCGCTTCTTCTGGCCCTGCTTTTGTCTGTGACCACAACGCTGAAGGCTTTCGACATTAAGGCTGATGTCCCGCCAGAGGCCAAAAGGTTTGATGTTTCTACGATAAGGCTTTTTTCCGTGCTCATCGACAACAGTGCTGGTGGGAAAATAATTGTTTATACAGATGGCGGCTCCAGGGAGATAGGCGAGGTTGTCACTCCTGCCACCCAGGCCACAAGGGCCTCGGACGGCTTCTGGGCATCACACTATGTTTGTGCGCAGAATGGCACAAAAGGAACAATTGTTGCGTCTGCAGTCAATGCAATCCATATAAGGTGTGGGCCAAAAAGACAGTATGATCCTGCAAAACCAACGAACTGGAACGCATCCGAGCTTTCGATAATTCCTTTCACCGAAGAAGGCGGAACGGGCGACATAGTGGTAAGCAATCCTGGAGGGTACGGGATTTTTAATGAATGGTCACCTTATGTTGGCAACCCTGTTTATGCCCTGGACAGAGGTTCCTGGGTTTCGCTTGATTCATATTTTGCAGATCCAACACGTGTACCACCGCAATTTTTGTTCATTGATGTCAGAAGGCCAAGAGACAATGTCAGGTACATTGAGTTTGAAAACTGGTCCAAGGGCGATGTTGTAAATGGTGTCCAGATGGAGGACTGCGGCGGGGTCTATGTGATGGACGAGACCGAGAAAAGGTACCAGATTGGGAGAGTTCTCCAGCGGGCAACCCAGACTGGCAGGTTTATTGGTTCAGAATATGCCGATATCGGAAGGGTAAGGGCTACCCATCCAGGTGTACTAGAAGTTTCCACCACAAGATGGAGGGGCAAGACTGATGATGAGAATTTGAGGGGTGGCGTACAGATAATTCCAGCAAACCACGCAAAATACCTTCATTACAATCTAGGACAAAACTGGTTTATCGGCGGTGGAGCTTGGATGATAGTTGGTCCTGTCAATTCCGCCCAGGAAGACCTTAAAAATCCTTCATATACAGAGAACGGGAAACTGCTTATTGACCCAATTGAGGGCCTCCCGCCGATTTTTTCAGGATACATAAGGCCCTATTTTGACGAGAACAATTATGAATCTTCTTTCAGATTTTTTGTTTCCGAAGATTTTGGGAGAACATGGAGAACTCCTCCTGAAATAACAGGTGTTCCTGGAGTAGGAGAAGAGAGTCCTGTGTCTTACTGGACGCATGTCAGGCTCATGATTGGCAAGTAGCTGGCCATGCTTGTGGTTGAACTTAAACTTTTACAATAATAAACTAGTTTTTTGTGAAGATAAAAACTTTTTTGGCCCAGGGTACACAAAAGGGGATAGAAAACGATATTGTTGTTGTGGTTGATGTTTTGAGGGCCACAAGTAATGTTGTGACGATGTTTGACAGAGGCGCCATCAAGGTATTCCTCTTTGAGGATGAAGAAGAAGCGAAATCACAAAAGCTTTATTACCCGAACATGGCGATTGCCGGCGAAAGAAACTGTGAGAAGATAAAAGGATTCGAAATGGGCAATTCACCCTCTGAGACCCTCTCCGCAAAAATAAAAGGCAGAGAAGTTGCACTCACAACAACGAATGGCACCAAGGCCATGATCCAGGCCTGTGAATCCGAAACAGTGCTTGTAGGCTCGATAATAAACATGACCGCTGTCTGCGAAGAGATTGCGCGACTTGTCAGGCAGACCGGAAAAGACATTGCCATGCTTTGTTCTGGTGTTGATGGCAATCCTGTAATTGATGATCTTTATGCCGCTGGTGCCATAATCAATAAATCAATAATGACAGGCAAGATAAGAGGTTTCGATCTTGATGATGCCTCAAGGGTCGCAAAAATGGTGCATGGGGGCTTCTCACGCCCGCTAGATGCCCTTCTTGCCTCTGAATCGGGCAGAAACCTTACTGCTCTTGGCTTCTCCTCTGACATTGCGCTTTGCGCAAAGCAGGACCTTATGAATTTTGTTCCAAAGGTAAAAAAAGATGATCATTCATACTATGTTGTTTGCGACGACAAACAGGAGGTCTGATGCAGGACAAAATTTTGGAAGCTGAAAAACGGCTAAAACCCATTCTGGGTAAAAGAGTTTCCATACTTGAGGCCCACAGAATGAGCTACAGCAGGGACTGGAGCCCGAGGATGTATGGTGATGACAACATCCCGGAGATGGTTGCAGTTCCAAGGAACACAAAAGAGTGCCAGGAAATCGTCAAGGTTGCTTACGATCTTGACATCCCTGTAGTTGCTTTTGCCGGAGGGACCGGAATGGGTGGCGGTGTCCAGGCCTGGAAGGGTGGTATAGTAGTTGACACCAAGGGTATGGACCAGGTCATCGAATTTGATGAAAAGAACATGTCTGTAAGGGTGGGTGCCGGCATTACAATATGGCACCTCAACGAATTCCTTGCAAAACATGGCATGTGGCTCCCCCATCAGCCTGAGTCCAAACAGGCCTCAACAGTTGGCGCGGCCATTGGCTGTGACAATGATTCAACATTCGGCATCAAGTATGGAAAGATGCTTGAATGCTTGACATCGGCCAAAGTTGTTGTTGGCACTGGTGAAGCAATTGAATTTGGTCACCGCAAGGCCAGCATGACTTCCACTGGATACAAACTCCACCATCTTTTTGTTGGCTCCGAGGCCACGCTTGGTATTGTCACCGAGGCGCAGCTCAGGGTAAACTATTTGCCAAAAACAAGGGCTGTAATGGGATTTTATGTCCGCACCATAGAGGACGCATGCTTTGCGTGCGAGCAGTTGATGACGTCAGGCATCCAGCTTGAGTCCCTGCATGTCAATGACAAACAGCGCCTTCATTTCTACACACATTCCTACAGGGTCAAATACAACAAGGAGCCTGAAGTCCCGGAATGGGCAGAAGCGATCATGTTTGTTTCTGTAGCAGGTGATCAGGATGTTGTTGATTTCTTCTGTGCCAAGATAAGGGACAAAGTGAAGGACATAGCCTCTGAGGTAAAAGAAGAGGAGATTGTAACTGGCTATTGGGCCTCAAAACACACACTCCAGTTTGAGCCATTCAAGCAGAAGTGGCCCGATTCCCAGAGGGAAAGAAAGTTTGGCGCGGCAGATGTTGGTGTTCCGATAGGAAACCTGGAAAAGATGCACGATGCTTTTGTAAACCTCTCTGAGAAGTACAACCAGAAGATACTTGGAATGACTGTTTACAATGAGTGTCCCCAGAAGATTTCACCTTCAATCTCTTTTGCCATCTTTGTTGATGACCATGACCAGACAAACATGGACAATTTTTACAAATTTGTCAAAGAGATGTCCCTTGAAGCCATAAGGCTGGAAGGCACCATGAGCACGTACATTGGTGATGGTGACAGGCTTGGTGGTTTCAATCAGATTGAGCATGGCGACTCATTTGAGTACATGAAAAAGCTCAAAAGCATGTTTGACCCAAAAAACATCATGAACCCTGGAAAGAAGTTTGAGAGCAGGTGGATAAAATGAAAAAACTGGAACAGTTCAAAGACGACATATACACCTGTGTAAGGACCAGATGCGGTTTCTGCACCCAGGAATGCCCCACATACAGAGATGGGCTCATCGAGAGCTTTGCCTCTAGGGGAAAGATGATGCAGGCAAAAGGACTCCTCGAGGGTGAGATAAAGCTCTCCCAGGAGCTTGCAGAATCTGTATTTTTCTGTGCCATGTGCGGCTGGTGCGAGGCAAAGTGCGCCCTTCGCAACGTCGATATCTTCAAGGCCCTGAGAGAAACTCTTGTAGAAGCAGGTTTTACGATGCCAGGCAATGACCTTGTGGCCAAGAACATCATAGAGAAGGGTGATCCGCTTGGTTCTGGAAGACAGACAAAACTTGAGGGTGAAGTAACACTTTACCTCGGATGTTCATACAGGGACAGACCGACTGACACCGAGAGGATAGTCAAAGTCATCACGAAACTTGGCATCAAGCCGAGGATAGTCGAGGAAACCTGTTGTGCAAATGCCCTTTACAATACTGGTTACGCAAAGGAATTTGAAAAGGCCAAAGAGAATTTTATGAAGGTCTATGGCCCTTACATCAATGACACAATAATAACCGTTTGTCCATCATGTACACTCACACTCCGCGAATACTACAAACTGCCTAAGGTAGTCCATGCCTCCGAGCTGATCAGGGAACTCCTGCCAAACATCCAGATAAAGAAGGCCAATTCAAAGGTTACCTACCACGATCCATGCCATCTTGGCAGGGGTGAGAGAATGTTTGACCAGCCGAGGGACATAATAAAAGCTCTTGGGTATGAGCTTGTCGAAATGAGGCTCAACAGGGAGTTTTCACAGTGTTGTGGAGGTGGCGGTGGTCTTCAGGCCACAGCGACTGATACAGTCAAGGAGACTGCGAAGAGAAGAATCAGGGATGCCATGGACACTGGCGCCGACTACATAACAACCATTTGCCCGACTTGTGAGTCCACCCTCTTCAGGGCGGCCCTTGCCTGTTCCAGGGAAGAGAAAGAAAAGGGAACCGGAAGAAAGATCAAGAGTAAGGACATTTGGCAACTGCTTGAAGAAGCTCTGGAGGTATAGCTTGAAGAAAATATTGCTTGTAGTTCTTTGTGTTTTGATGTTCGCATCGTGTGGTGGCAATGCCAGCCCTGAGCCAAAAGACAATGGCAATGATAGTGGCACAGAAATTGTTACTGGTGGTGCCGAGAGCGTTCCAGGGATGGAAGCATATAAAATTGACCAGGTCAGTTTTTTTGTGCCAAAAGGCTGGAAGTCCCAGGTATTGAAGTTCAGAGACAGCTCGCTTGATCTCGTAAAGGCCAACACAGAGGTTGTTTTCTGGCCAGAAGATCAGAAGATGGACGACTTGCTGCCGGCGCTCCAGCTTGGCGATTACAGGTACCAGGACTTGAATATTGGTGGAAGGACGCTTGTTGTCTTCATGAAGGGCTCAACTACAAGGTATGGCCTCCAGGGCACTGATCTTGCAAGGATGACTTTTTATGATGGTGAGGTAAGCGACTACCAAAAAATGACTCACAAAGTAGGGGACAAGAAATACGAAGCTTGCCAGGCCATTCTTAGTTCGCCAGTATTGAAGTTCTCTGGCAAAGCAACCATGTGGGTTGTCTATGGACAGCAGAGGCCTCTGACAGATGCTGTGGCCACACAGTTCTATTCTGTGTCAATCGTGTCAGGGTCAATTGGCAATGCAGATAAAGAAATGCTTGAGAATATTGTCTCAACCATGAAATTCTAAGGAGGAGGGTGCGATGCATTTAAAAAATTATATCAACGGAGTGTGGAAGGATTCTGTTACCGGAAGGACTTTTGAGGACCATGATCCTGCAAATGGCGATCTTCTGGCAATTGTAACGCTTTCGAGTGCAGCAGATGTCAACGAGGCCGTTTTTGCGGCCAAAAAAGCCCAACAGCAGTGGAGGCTCGTTCCAGCCCCCGTAAAGGGCGACATTTTGATGAAGGCATCGAGGATACTTGAAGAGCGCAAGGAAGACATCGCCAGGGAACTGACCTGCGAAATGGGCAAGGTCATAGCCGAAGCAAGAGGCGATGTCCAGGAAGCAATAGACATGTTTAATCTCATAGGTGGTGAAGGCAGAAGGCTCAGGGGCGAAACTGTCCCGTCAGAGATGCCAAACAAGACCATCTATGTGGTGAGAGACCCCATTGGAGTTTGTGGTCTTATTACTCCGTGGAATTTCCCGACAGCCATTCCGACATGGAAGATCGCACCGGCACTCGTCTGTGGAAATACCGTTGTTGTAAAACCGGCAACCGAAACACCAAGGTGCATGGTTAGGATTTTTGAAGCCCTGATTGATGCTGGCCTGAAAGACTATCCTGGTGTCATAAACCTTGTTCTGGGCGGCGGCGGTGAAGTTGGAGAGGCAATCCTTGCAAGCAAGGACATCTCGATGATAAGTTTCACCGGTTCCACTGATGTTGGACGCAGAATTGCCACTGTCTGCGGCGAGACCCTGAAGAGGAGCTCGCTTGAGATGGGCGGAAAGAACGCCATCATTGTCATGGATGATGCTGATCTGCACCTTGCAGTTGATTCAGCTATCTGGTCTGCATACGGAACCACTGGCCAGCGCTGCACTGCCTGTTCAAGGCTCATTGTTCACAGGAAGGTGAAGGCAGAGTTTGAGAAATTGATGATTGAGGCCATCTCGAAGCTGAAACTGGGCCACGGGCTCAAATCGGATGTCGGCCCGGTCATCAACATGGGTGCAAGGCGCAAGATTGACGAGTACGTCCAGATTGGCAAAAACGAAGGTGCAAAGCTCCTTGTTGGCGGAGAAAATGCCACAGAGGGCGAGCTTGCAAAAGGTTCCTTCTACAAGCCAACCCTCTTCACTGACTGCACTCCAAACATGAGGGTCTGCCAGGAAGAGATTTTTGGCCCGGTTGCCACAATAATCCCGTTCGACACACTTGAAGAGGCGATCCAGATCAACAATAACACAGCTTTTGGTCTCTCCTCGGCAATAATCACCAACAACGTGAACAACGCAATGGTTGCCGCAAGGGACATCACCACCGGCCTTGTTTACATCAATGCTGGGACAATCGGCGCAGAGGTCTCGACACCATTTGGCGGAACGAGGGGAACAGGCAATGGCCATCGTGAAGGTGGTGTGCAGGTGCTGGACGCCTTCTCCGAGTGGAAAACTGTCACTTTTGATTTCTCCGGACATGTCCAGAAGGCACAGATAGACAACAAGTAGGAGTATTAGGGCGCCCTCGGGCGCCCTTTTTTGTTGCAATTGATTCCAGTCCAGAGATGGTATAATTTTTCTAAATTAAGAGGAGGTGTCTAATGCTAGCCGGAGATATAGTACATCTGGAGTTTTACACGACCGATTTTGAAAAGTTCAAGAAGTTTTACGCACCATTCAACTGGAAGTTTACAGATTGGGGCGAGGACTACATGCTTTTTATGCCACCAAACGAGCAGGGTATTGGCGGTGGAATCATGAAATCGCAAAAACCAATGCCAAACCAGAACATGTACATCTACATCCTTGTTGGTGACATCAACGCGGAGTTGCCAAAGCTGAAAGAGGTTGGCTGGGAAATTGTGGAAGGCAAGATGCCAATCACCGGCGTGGGATTTTTTGCTGTCCTGAAAGATTTTGACGGCAATACCATCAATCTTTTTGAGAGTTTGCCGAGACAATCTTAGCAAGAAGCCAAATATCATGAGTAAAAATCTAGGGCCTGTTTATCAGGCCCTTTTTGACAGGTTTGGCCCGCAACACTGGTGGCCGGGAGATTCACCGTGGGAGATTGCCGTTGGCGCAATACTCACGCAACAGGTGGCCTGGAAAAATGTAGAGAAGGCAATTTGTGCCCTTAAGGAAAGACGTCTTCTTGATATTGATGCAATGGTCGGTGCCGATGCGGAGACCATAAAAGAACTTATCAGGCCAGTCGGGTTTTATAACCAGAAAACTGCCAGGTTGCTGGATTTTGCGCTTTATGTAAAAAACCATTATGGAAACATAGAAAAGATGCTGGATGGCGAGACGCTCAAAGTCAGGGGTGAATTGCTGTCACTCAAGGGCATAGGAAGGGAGACCGCAGATTCGATTCTCCTTTATGCTGGAGGTCACCCCATTTTTGTCATTGATGCCTATACGAGAAGGTTTGCAGGTTGCATTGGTATTGATCCTGACCAGGACTATGACGATTTAAGGGCTGTTTTTGAATCAGGGCTTGAAAGAAACCCGCAACTTTTCAATGAATATCACGCTTTAATAGTAAGACTTGGGAAAGAGCATTGCAGGACAAAGCCATTGTGTGAGGGATGTCCTGTTTTTCCTTTCAGGAAGTAGTTGAAGGGTTTTTCATGCAACAAAAAAGCCGGCCCTTTGGGGCCGGCTTTTTTTATATACGATGATGGTAGTTGCTTTGAAAAGCTGTATTATTCTTCTTTTTCTGGTGGTGGGAGAATGATTGTGGCTTTCTTTTCTGCCTGGGTCCAATCGACATACCCACCGAAGAGCTCAACTACGCCCCTGAGTGGGACAACGGTGCTGCCCTGGTAAATTGTCGGGGCAACCTTGAGGGTGACCTTGTCGGTGAGGGTGGTGCCATCGCCGCATTTGAGGATGAGAGTGGCTTCTTTTTTGTTGATCGGAAGCATCATCTTGAAGTATGCCTTGTCATCGCCGATTGTATACATTGCAACCTTGTTCTTTGCGTCCCAGTCAACTTTTGCACCGAGGAGCTTTTCGCCCATGGAGCGGAACGGAAGGAACGTTGAACCACCAAGAAGAACTGGTGGAACGGTCAGCGTTTCATCGGTCACTGTGAGTGGATACCTTTTGGTCCTGTCTTTGTTGGCTGGGTCCCAGTCAAGGCATTTCTCAAGCTTCATGGTCTTGTTGTTGATGATCATCGAGGCTCTGGTAAATGGGATGAAGACTTCGCCGATGTACATTTTGTCGCGAAGGTCCTTGTTGTCTGTTGCCCAGACATCAACCCTTGCAGTTCCCAGCATTCCGAACTTGCCCCTGGACTTTTTGTCGTGCGGAGCAAACTGGGCTGACATGTCCTCTTTTTCGCCTGGTTTGAGTTCCCTGTTTGTCCTGCCCTCGACCAATGGTGGATAGCAAGCATCAGAGAAACAGTACTGGACTATTTCCC
>JAGOOK010000016.1 GCA_017992555.1 Caldisericia bacterium
CATATCAGGTTTGCATTCTCGATCTGGTCAATGATGCCATCAATTATATAGGTATCATATTTCTCTGGATTTGTCTTATTTTTCTCATGAATAAATCTAGAAAAAGAAAGTTTGTTATCAAAATAGAAAAGCTCTGAATCTGGAAACTGGTCTATAAATTTAGAGGCATTGTATGTTTGCACTTTTCTTTCTAAAGGGTCTACGAAATACAATGTGTTGCCATCGTATGCTGACAGATACCATTTATCTGTTGCACCATCCATCCTATTGTTGTTGAAAACCTCTATTGTTTCAGAATAGGAATTTCTCAGCAGGATCCTGTCCAGTTCAATCAGAGAGTAATGTTCTATCGAGTAGATGAGGATGTATTTGCCATCAAAGCCATAGCAATTTGCCACTTTTTGTTTTATTTTGAAATCATAGGGAGATAGAACGATTTTTCTACCGAAATGTATTGTTTTTGTAAGGGTGCCATTGTTGTTGTAAAACGAAACCCCTGTCTGTTTTTTGTCCTGGCAGACAAAGGTGAAATCTTCCTTGAGTTGGTCTGTCAAAATAGCAACAAGATCGCTTCCGCCTATTGAAAATTCTTTCACTTTTTCCATACTAAGAAAAATATTGGATTGTTTTTCGTCATCAAAGCACTTAAGAACGCTAATATATTTTGAGTCAGATGACTGACTGATGATGAAATAATAGTAATTATAATTTACTGAAACTGCGTTGTTTGGATCTCCGGATTTGTTGATGTAATTGTAATCGAAGCCAACGTATTCCCCAGGTAGTTTTATCCTTTTTTCCACTTTTTGCAGATATTGGTCCGAGCAGATGATTAGCTCATTGTTGCCGTAGACTAAAGGTGGGACATAAGGGTCCAGTAAAGTCGTAATCATATGGATTGGTAGAGCTTCTCCGACAACCTGTCTTGGTATGATTTTACAATCTGAACCGATGTGTTCAGGAGAAAACTTGCAATTGGAAAATAAAAATATAGTTCCACTCAAAAATAATATTGATGCAGCAAATAAAGATATTAATTTCGCTTTCAAAGACACTTTTGCCTGAGGTGCTTTTGCTGGATCTGTCATTATCTTGTCTCCCCAAGTTTTGTATGTATTTCTAACCATAAAAATTATATATCAAAATAACCCTTGTTAGTTTAATTTTACAGCCACCCTTTGCCCCTTATCCACCACAGCATGAATGTCGGTGTGCCAATGACGATCAAAAGGCAAAACACAAATGCCAGGATGCCTGTCCATGGGCCAAGCGCTGGTGACACTGGCGACAGGAAATGGCGGATAAAAAGAGACCTTCTGGCCAAAAATCCGAGGGTGATTCTTTCAGCTTATTCCCGTATTGTTGTGGTTGATAGCGAAGGACTGGCTTTTTGCGGGTATTAAAATTGCTTGTTTAAGGTGGAATCTTTACAAATAAAACGGTATATCAATAACATCAATCAACGAATTGCAATACAGGTGAAATATGAAAAAGTCCAGATTCAAAATATTTCTTGGTTTTGTAATATTGCTCATTGTTTTGGCATCGTGCAATTTGTCTCCTGTAAAAGAAAATAGGTTTGAAATCTTAGCTGATAGGTATGTAACAGGCAAATTGTTATTCAATATTGAGTGTTTATATCAGAATGACTCTAGGATGATTTTACCAGTTGCATACAATGATGGCCATGTCCTTATCCTGGATTCAACAAGAAGGACCAACGTTCTTTTTGATATTGTGCTACCAGGAAAACTGATTCCTGGAAATTACTCATGCAACGATGCCTATACAACAGGTATCCAGGATAATCTGGATTCTCGTAAAGTATTACTTAGCTTTGTTTCACAAAATGATGGCGCAAATACCTTGTCATCATTTGTTTTCAAGTATGTACCAAATAAGAAATTGGATTTTGACCACACTATAAAAAACAAGGATTACCTGAAAGATTACACGTTTTATAAACCAGAAAACACCCTGACACTCAATATCGGTGAATATTCGATGGTTTGTGCCGAATTTGACAACAAGACAAAAGGAATTGCTTGTCTTTGTCAGAGCAAGGACTTGACAAAAGTTGTCAGATATGGAAGCAAGGGAGAAGTCCTTCAAAGGCACTCCTTCGACAATCCAATAATTTTTAGTGCTGCTTATTTCTACAATAAATATGAGTTTAGCATTGCAGGGTATGATGGAAACTATCTGGTGTATTTCAATAGTAAACTTGAGCCTCTGAAGAAATACCAGATAGTCAGAAACAAACTAGAAAACAGCTTCTTCGTGAACTACCGCCTTTATCTCAGAAGTGACCTCCCGGATGAAGACTATATTTGTTTTGCCAATCTTTGTTTCATGGACTCCACACCAGCAACAAAATCTATTCCAAAGTTGCTAGATGCCAATGGTGGAAAATATAACTGGGACTACACCTTTGTTCCAACAAAAGAGGGTCTTTTGTTTGTTACACAGCCTGACAAAAAGATTGGCATTCACACATATAAGGTATCTGACGAAATTTGTGATTACATATATGTCAATGAAACGTATAATGACCGTGTGTGTATTTTGTGCTTGTTCAAATTGGATAAAGGGTACGAATGCAAGTATTATTCTTACGATGATGATACATGTGATATATCGCAAGGTATAATCCAGGTATCAGATGTAGGAAACATCGATGACGAAGTATACGATCTTGGTACCACTTTTACTGATACTGGCCCAGATGGAGATTCATTTTTTGTTTTTGGCAAAACACATGTTTACAAGATAAAGTTGAGCAAGCAGGATTTCAAAAAAATAAAGATGGAGTATATCAATACCAACAGATAACTGAACAATCTCAGATGCGAGTGTTTATTCGGAGCATTGATTCTTAAATCAGCTTCACCTCCTCGTTACAGCCACCCTTTGCCCCTTATCCACCACAGCATGAATGTCGGTGTGCCAATGACAATCAAAAGGCAAAACACAAATGCCAGGATGCCTGTCCATGGGCCAAGCGCTGGTGACACTGGCTGGAAGAAGTTCATCCCGAAGAACCCCGTGACAAAAGAGATTGGCATGAAGATTGTCGCAATGATTGTGAGCGTCTTCATGATGTCGTTCATGCGGTTGTTGACCACTGAAAGATAGGTGTCCAGTGCGCCACCGATGATGTCCCTCATCGATTCCGTGATGTCATATATCCTCACAAGATGGTCGTAGATGTCCCTGAAGTATATTCTGTCTTTTGCGTCAATGACCGGGTATTCGTCCCTTGCCAGCTTGTTTAGCACTTCCCTCTGGTGGCTGAGTATCCTGCGCAGTGTCAGCAGCCCCCTCTTTTTTGATAGGACATTTCCCAGTATTCCGGGCTCCCTTGAGTCAAGAATGCGGTCTTCAACAGTGTCTATTTCCTCATCCATGTCCTCGATCACCAGCATGTAGTCGCTGACTATCTGGTCAATCAGATTGTATAAAAGAAAATCAGGCCCTCTTCTTAGCACCCTCGGGTCTTTCTTGCTCTGGTGGAACACCTTGTCGACGGCCTCGATTGTGCGCTCGTGGTACGTCACCAGATAATCTTTGCCAAGGAAGATGTCCAGCTCCAGTGTTTCTATATCATCGGAGTTTTCATTCTTTGCCAGGGAGTGCAGGACTATGTAGAGATAATCAATCCAGTCGTCGAGTTTTGGAACGTGGTTTTCCTGGACCGCATCATCGACGGAGAGGGGGTGGAACTTGAATTTTTCAATCATCAAAGGTTCCACTATTTCCTGGGGCTCATTGTAAAAATCCACCCAGAGCAGTGTTTTTTGGTCTGTAATGTAGCTGTCCAGCACCTGTTTTTGCGGAACTTCGATGATCTCGCCTTGCTTTGTGACGAATATTGCCCTTATCATTCACTTGCCTCCGCTAAATCTATAAAGGGTATGTCGTTTTTTGTAAACATTTGGCTTTGTGGCGTGTTGAATTTAATGGCCAAAAAGCCTATGAAATTTTGGGCTCGTTGTTTGGTGGGCATTTTGGTTTATAATCTTATAACATTAGGTTAGGAGGACTTGAGAGATGCCAGTTCGAATTATTTGTGGTTTGCAGTGGGGGGACGAGGGCAAGGGCAAACTCACGCACCTGCTCTCGGACAAGGCGGATGTTGTTGCAAGATATGCTGGTGGGCCAAACTCCGGGCACACAATCATATCTGAAGGGAAAAAATTTGTTTTCCATGTTATACCTGCCGGGATATTCAAACCAAATTCAATCAGCCTCATAGGACCAGGCACCGTTATTGATCCTATGGGTTTAATCAATGAGCTGGAAGGCGTTGCCTCACAGATCGATTACAAAGGCCGTATTTTCATTTCAGAATCGGCCCATATGATACTTGAGTACCATCGCTACAAAGACAAACTGGACGAGATTGCCAAGGGTAAGGCAATGCTTGGCACGACCCTCCGTGGCATTGGCCCAACTTACGCCGACAAGGCCAACAGAACAGGCATCAAGCTTGGGTTCCTCAAAGACGAAGCCAAGCTCAGGGAAGCCATCTCAAAAAACCTCGAAAACAAAAACAAATCATTTGTTGCCTTTGGTGCCGAGCCGTTGTCATTCGAGCAGGTCTTTGGGCCTGTCATGGCCGCAAGGGACAAGATATTGCCGCTTTTGGGCGATGTCTGTTCGATGGCACAGGACTATGTGAAAAGGGGCAAATATCTCCTTCTGGAGGGCAACCAGGGTGTTTTGCTGGACATCGACCACGGAACGTATCCCTTTGTGACCTCATCATCGTGCGTCCCTGCATCGGGTCTTGCCACTTTTGGGCTTTCACCGCAAAGCCTGACGGACATCATAGGTGTTGCTAAATCATACCAGACAAGGGTTGGAAAGGGTCCAATGCCAACCATTCAAAATAATGAAACAGGCCAGATAATAAGGGAGAGGGGCAAGGAGTATGGCTCTTCGACTGGAAGACCAAGGGATTGCGGTTTCCTCGACCTCGTTGCGCTCAAGTATGCGATCCAGGTCTCGGGGGCAACCAAAATGGGTCTCACCCTGCTGGACGTTCTTGATGTGTTTGACAAGATAAATGTCTGTGTTGCTTACGAAACCCCATCTGGGACAACCGACAAGTTTGTAAACGATGCAGATTTCCTCTCGGCAGTAAAGCCGGTATACAAGGAGCTTGATGGCTGGAAGGAAGACATCTCACAGTGCAAGAACTATAATGACCTTCCTGGCAAGGCCAAAGAATATATAAAATTTCTTGAAGACTACACCGGAATACCAGTTTGCCTAGTCTCGGTCGGCCCGGACGAGAAACAGACAATCAGGAGGGCAATTTGATAGAGCGCTACAGCGTCAAGGAGGCTGCAGACATCTGGGAACGCCAGCACCGCTATGACATCATGGCCAAAATCGAGATGGCGCTTGTTGAAGCGTGGGCCAGAATGGGTGAAGTTCCCTATGACGCGGTCGACAGGATAAAACGGAACATGTCTTTCACCCTTGAGAGAGTGGACGAGATTGAGAAAGTGACAGACCACGATGTGGTGGCTTTTGTAAATGCTCTTGGCGAAACGGTTGGCGAGGATTCCTGCTACATCCACAAGGGGGCCACATCATCAGACATTCTTGACACTGCGACTTCAATCCAGATACAGGAAGCCGGAAAGCTCATAATTTCTGAAATAGACAAGCTTATTTCAATTGTGCGCAAAAAGGCGGAAGAATACAAATACGTCCCGATGATGGGCCGCACGCATGGCGTGCATGCCGAGCCAATAACCTTCGGACTCAAGCTCCTTTCCTGGTACCAGGAATTGAAAAGGGGCAGGGAGAGGGTTGCGCAGGCAGTTGAAACCAACAGTGTCGGCAAGATGAGCGGCGCCGTTGGCACCTATGCAAACCTCCATCCAGACCTCGAAATGCTCGTGTGCGAGAGGCTTGGGCTCAAGCCAGACCCGCTTTCAACCCAGGTCATCGCCAGAGACAGGCACGCAGAGTATCTGCTTGCACTCTCCATGCTTGGTGCATCGCTGGAGAGGTTCGCGCTCCAAATAAGATTGCTCCAGAGGACGGAAACCGGAGAGCTTGAGGAACCGTTCAAGGCTGGGCAGACTGGCTCGTCGGCCATGCCGCACAAGAAAAACCCAAAAACCTGCGAGCAGGTTTGCGGACTGGCCAGGCTCCTCAGGGGCAATGCAATGGTTTCCCTTGAGGATGTTGCCCTCTGGGACGAGAGGGATATATCACACTCTTCTGTTGAAAGGATCATCCTCCCCGATACATCTGTCCTTGCGACATACCTTGTCAGGAGATTTGCCAGAATAATTGAC
Organism: Caldisericia bacterium; assembly: GCA_017992555.1. Taxonomy (GTDB): domain Bacteria; phylum Caldisericota; class Caldisericia; order JAAYUI01; family JAAYUI01; genus JAAYUI01. The sequence continues at coordinate 6,318 of JAGOOK010000016.1, forward strand.
GGACTCTTTGTGAATGCTGACAGGATGCGCAAGAATATCGAGGCCACCGGCGGCGCAATTTACAGTGGAAGGCTCCTTGTGTCCCTGATGACGAGGGGCATGGGCAGGAAAGAGGCATACGAGATAGTCCAGAGACTCGCAATTCCGGCCTCCAAGGGTGGAACTCCACTAAGGGAAGCTTGCAAGGCTGATGCACAAGTGGCATCTCTGCTTTCCACAGCTGAAATAGACAACATCTTTGACGTCGGGTTCTACCTGCGCTATGTTGATGACATATTCAGAAGAAACCTGGAGGAGTGATATTATGGAAAAACTCTACGAAGGCAAAGCCAAAATCGTTTATAAAACCGATGATCCAGACGTGCTTGTTTGTGAATACAAAGACTCGCTGACGGCATTTGATGGAACAAAAAAAGATTCAATGGAGGAAAAGGGCGAGCTCAATGCCAAAATTTCCTCTGCCATCTTCTCTTACCTCACAAAACAGGGAATTCCCAATCATTTCATCGAGTTTGTTCCACCAAGGACACAAAAGGTCAAAAAGGTAGAAATAATACCGGTCGAGGTCGTAATAAGGAACGTAATGGCAGGCTCAATCTCAAAGAGGCTTGGCATTCCGGAAGGGACCGCTCTTCAGGAACCGCTTATCGAGTTTTACCTCAAAAATGACGACCTCCATGACCCGATCATCTGTGAAAATCACGTAACAGGGCTTGGTTTTGCAACAAGGCAACATCTTGATGTCATCAAAGGCCTGGCGTTCAAGGTAAATGATGCAATGAAAAAGTTTTTCCTGGATGTGGGTCTGCGCCTGATTGATTTCAAGCTCGAATTTGGGACACACAAAGGGCAGGTCATTCTTGCCGATGAATTTTCACCAGACACCTGCAGGCTCTGGGATGTGAAAACCAACGAAAAAATGGACAAGGACCGCTTCAGGAGAGACATGGGTGGAGTCATGGAAGCGTACCTTGAAGTTGCCAGGAGGATACATGTACAAGATTGAGGTTTTGGTCCATCTCAAGCCGGACATTCTGGACCCGCAGGGTAAAACTGTGCAAAATTCGCTCAGCAAGCTCGGATTCAAGGACGTGAAGTCTGTAAGAGTTGGCAAGAGCATTGAACTGGAGATTGAGGCTGGAAGCCAGGATGAGGCTGTGAAGATTGCAACAGAGATGGCAGGAAAGCTCCTTTCGAACCCGGTCATGGAAGTGTTCGCGGTGAGGCCAAAGTGAAAGTAGGAGTTGTAATATTTCCAGGCTCAAACTGCGACATGGATGCGCTGTGGACAACCGGCGCCGTAAAACACCACGAGTCGTTTCCAATATGGCACCAGTCCCAGGACCTCAATGGCGCAGAACTCATAATATTACCTGGTGGCTTCTCCTATGGCGACTACCTACGCACTGGTGCAATAGCAAAGTTTTCCCCTGTAATGGAGAAAGTCATTGCCCATGCAAACTCTGGCGGTCTTGTGCTTGGGATTTGCAATGGTTTCCAGATACTCACCGAATCGGGTCTTTTGCCAGGTGCGCTTTTGCGCAACGATACGCTCAAGTTTGAGTCTAGATGGGTCGAGCTCTCTGTTGAGACCACGCGCACAAAATTTACAAAAAACCTTTCAAAAGGTGATGTGCTTAGAGTACCAATAGCGCATGGAGACGGAAGATACTACATTGACAATATTGGTCTTGATAGCCTTATATCCCACGACCAGATTGTTTTCAGATACAAAGGCAAGAACCCTAATGGTTCCGTGCATGCCATAGCCGGGATCTGCAACAGGGATGGCAATGTTTTGGGAATGATGCCCCACCCGGAAAGAGCAGGAGAAGACGTCCTTGGCTCTTCCGATGGGCTAAAAATACTTCTTTGACAAGGAGGCATTTTTGGAGAAAAAGTTCACCAGAGGTTCACCAAACGCTGACAAGGTGGAGGCGACAAGGACCACACAGTCGCTGTTGAAAAAGCTGAACACCCTTTTGGAAAAAAGAAAGATTGTGGACTACTCCGTAAAACTTCAGAAAAACAAGGTTTTGCTAGTTTTGCCAACGATGCTTGAAGAAGAAAAGAGAGAAAAGCTTATGCAGGCGATCATGGAACTTCAAGGCTCTGAAAACATCAAGATCCAAGAAGAAAAAGGGCCTGCCAGGTTGCTCTCCGATGAGGATATTGAAGACCAGTTTAGAATTTCCCTTCAGAAATACATCCCCAAGGAAACAAAAGTCAGTGGCTCTGTGAGGGATGGCGTCATGACGGTTTATGGCACTACCACATCGGCCTATGCCAGAGAGGCCATCCTTGATCTGGCCAAAGAAACTCCAGGTGTGAAAAAGGTAGCTGATCAGACAAGGTTGCCAATGGCCAAGTCGGACATTGATCTGGCCAATTCTGTGATGCTGGAGCTTGGCAATGAGGCCGGCATTTCGGTTTACCACCTCCAGGTGATGGCCAGGGGCGGGAATGTTTTTGTGACAGGCAATGCAAAGGACGACAAATCTGTAAAACTGGCAACAGATGTAATCTCCAAGGTATCAGGAGTGAAATCTGTCGAGAATGCCATCAGGATACCTGGCGAAACGATTACCACAGATGACAAGCTGAGGGACAAGATATTCGATTCCCTGATAAGGTCGTCTTCAGTGAGGGCCAGGGACATAAAAGTGGCAGTTGTTCACGGGAATGTGTTTTTGAGGGGCTACGCCGCCTCAACAAGGGAAATTATTGCCGCAGAGTCAATGATTTCCTCGATGCCTGGCGTAAAAAAAGTTTACATGGAGCTGGAGCCAAGATTGTGAGCATAAAAACCCATATTTCAAAGATATTTTCAGACGCCCTCGAAAAGATGGGCGTCTTTGATGTCGAGGCGGGCATTACCCGTCCCGACTCGAAAGAACACGGCGATTATTCCACCAATGTTGCCATGGGGCTTTCAAAGCAGTTGAAGAAGCCGCCGAGGGCGATTGCGGAAGAGATTATTTCATTGACTTACCAGTCATTGACTGATGGGTCAATATTTGAAAAGGTCGAAGTTGTCGGACCAGGCTTCATAAATATTTTTCTCAAAAAAGATGTTGTCACAGGTTTTATAAAACAGGCCCTGGAAGACAGTTCTTATGGCAAGTGGTGTGTTGGTGGCGGCAAAAAAGTGCAGGTGGAATTTGTTTCTGCAAACCCGACAGGGCCGATAACCGTTGCCAATGGGAGAGGTGGGCCTCTTGGTGATTCGCTTGCCAGGCTCCTTGAATGGACCGGTTATGATGTTTACAGGGAATTCTATGTAAATGACAGGGGTGCCAAGGTGGTGCACCTGGCCGGATCGCTGGAAGCCAGATACAAGCAGGCGCTTGGCATGCCGCTTGTCCTTCCCCCAGAAGGCTATCCGGGTGAGTATCTACTTGATATAGCAAAAGACATTGCGAAAGAGTTTGGAGAAGAGCCACTCGGCTGGGATGAGGCAAGGAGGCTGGAGTTTTTTGGAAAGCAAGCTGTTGAGAGGATTATTGCCACCCAGAAGGCCGTTTTCGAAAAGTTCGGAATAAAGTTTGACAGGTGGTTTTCAGAGCGTGAGATGGCCGAGCGCGGCGAGATAGAACAAACACTTGCCACGCTTTCTGAAAAAGGCGTCCTCTACCAGCAGGATGGCGCAACATACATGCGCTCCACTGATTTTGGCGATGACAAAGATTTTGTTGTTGTAAAATCCAGTGGCGAACCAACCTACACGACAACTGACATCGCCTACCACATTGGAAAATTTAAAAGGGGGTTTGGGCACGTCATAGATGTCATGGGCGCTGATCACCACGGGCACACCGGGCCGATGTATGCTGCGCTGGAGGCGCTTGGCCAGCCAAAGGATAGCCTTGAATTCCTGCTTTACCAGCTTGTCCACCTGTTCAGGGGTGGCCAGCAGGTCAAGATGAGCAAGTCCAGCGGAGAGTTTGTGACGCTTGACGAACTGCTCTCCGAGGTCGGCACCGATTCGGCAAGGTATTTCTTCCTGATGCGCTCTTCAGACACCCATCTGAACTTTGATCTCGACCTGGCAAAATCCCAGACAATGGACAACCCGGTTTATTATGTGCAGTACGCCCATGTCCGCTGTTGCGCAATAGCCGACGATCCGAGGGCCTCATCCACAAACCCGCTAAAGGCAGGTGCGTTCGATGGTGACCTTGAAACGGAGCTTGCAAAGGCAATCCTTGATTTCCCCGAAGAGGTCCTTGGTGCGGCAAATTCTAGGGCCCCAAACCGCATTGCAGCATACGCCGAAAAGCTCTCCGCATGCTTCCACAGTTTTTATCATGACTGCAGGGTCCTTGGGGAGGAGCAGGAGGTCGCAGACAGAAGGATGCTCCTCGTGCTCTCCACAAAAAAGGTGATATCCAGCGCGCTGTCAATTCTTGGCGTTTCTGCGCCTGAAAGAATGTAAATAAAACTTTGCCTGGTCAACAACCCCGCGTTTTTTATGATGGCGCGGGGTTGTTTGTATTTTAGGCATGAGCAGCTCAAGCCTTTTGAGCGGCCTTCTCTTCTTCCTGCTTCTTCTGTGCTTCTTTTTTCTTCTCCGCGTAGGTTATCTTGAGTAGGTCTTTTATGTTGTATTTGTAGCTCGCGCACTTCTCAAGCTTCCTGTCGGTCTGGGTGAAGTCTGTTGTCATCGGTAGCCACTTCGCGGGGCAGTTTGCAAGGCAGCATGGCATGAATACGCAACCATCGCATTCTTCCTTGTCGAATGGATTGAAAAGCACCCATTTGAAATAGTTTTCCCCGTTGATGGCCTTCATGTCCATTATGTTGCCATAAGATTCCTTCTCCTGTCCAACCTGGTTCCAGCACCTGACAAGCGACCCGTCCGGGCAGATGACGGTTGAGGTTGGCCTTGTGGCACAGCACGATGAGGACATCGAGCGGACATACCAGGAGAAGCCGAGATTTTTTTCAATTGCCGACTGGTAGAATTTTGTCAGGACCTCAGCGTATTCCTGTACATTCAGACACATGTTCTCCACAGATGCGCATGCCTTGGTTGCCTCGGAGGTAAGGAGTCCTGGGTAAATGGAGATGTTCTTTTTGCCAGCCAGTATTTTTATGCTATCAAAAAGTGGTGTAAAGTCTTTTGCTATCTCCTTGTCTATGTTTACCCTGACAGCAATCGGGATAAATTCTGATGCCTCAAGAACATTGTGCACAATCCTGTCGAATGTTGGCCCTCCGCCACGAAGCACCCTTCGCTGATTGTGGATCTCTGGTGGTCCGTCGATTGTTGCCTGAATGTGGGTGACGTTTCTTTCTGCAAGCGCTTTTGCCTTCTCCTTGTCCAGGAGCCAGCAGTTGCTGATCATGTGTGATGAATATTTGACTTTCCTTTCCTTGCAGAGGTTTATGAAAAAGTCCGAAAGCTCGATGACCGTGTCGTATCCCATGAGAGGCTCGCCGCCAAACCATGTGATGGCAAAATATTCAAGGAACGAACTTTTGAATGTTTCAGTCGTCATTTCCTTTATTTTGTCGATGACCTCTCTGGACATGCTGATAGGTTTTTGTTCCTCAAAACAGTAGGTGCATTTGAAATTGCACGCCATTGTTGGAAGGAGGGTGTAGCCCAGGGAATTCGTGTTGTATGTTGACTGGAAGAATTTGAGTTTTACTCTGTCCTGTTCGTTGAGCGTGTCCTCGACGAGCATTCCACCTTTTTTGAACTGCTCGTAAGATTCCTTTTCCTTGTCTGTAAAATTGTTTGGATCAATTTTATTTGATGCACATTTCATAAAAAATTTGTATGTTTCCTTGTCCAGCTCTGCAAAGCCGCTTGCAAAAGCATTGTAGCAAAGCTTTGCCCCATTATCACCTTCCATCCAGATGTTGTACATTGATTCTTTCATCGAGATTGCTCCTTTTGTTTTTTGTTCTGTGAGGAGGGGCAAGCAGGCCCCTCCTCAAAAGTCATTTGCCTTCTTTATCTATCAGGGTAAATTACTCTTGTATTGGTTGCATATCTTGCCGCCAGGGCATACCCATCCTTGTGTCGGGCAGTATGTTGAGCAATATGTTGGGCAATATATCGGGCATGAGTTATCTGTCTGGTAGCATTGACCCCAGTAGTCCTTGCAGCTTGCCCCATTGCAGGTGTAGCCACCAGCAACACAATTAAGTACTTCACAGTGGACACCTGTGCAGTTGTAGGTTTCGGCACCCGCACAGTCCTTGTAGAAGCACTGTGATGCATCATCTGCCTGACAATAGGGTGCAAAATCATCGATTGGTGATCCAGGTTTTATTATCCAATTCATTTATACGCCTCCTTTTTCACAGATACCATGATGGGCATGGAGCATTGGTCGGGCAAGTTGTTTCCCAACCTGCAGGGCACACTTGATTGGTATAGCAACCAGTGTAGCTATCAGGTGGAAGACATTCATGGTCTGGACAATATGCAGTGCAAGTTTTTGAACAAGCCCAGTCACATGGCCCCCCGACATCATCGAACCCATTTGTGCACATATTCCCACCGCAATATGCTGCTGGTGGGTTGCATTGGTTTTGAACACACTTGTGGTGGTTGCACTGTTGTCCAGAACAATTGATTACAAACTCATCCATCGGATTCACAATCCATTTCATTTCGTATATTCTCCTTTCTTGATTTGCATGGCGTAAATGTCCCAGTCAAACTCATCGAGTTCTGCCCAGGTCACAAGATTTTTGTGTATTCTTACCCAGTGTCTGACTTCTGCCTTGATCCTTCTGGCTCCTGGAACAAGAACCTCTGGCGTTTTGTCTTCACCATAACTAAACAACATGAGATCGAAATCTTCCGGATTTTCAGGTGTGTTTTGCGTCCACACCACATTGTTTCCGTAAGAGCAACCTCCGGCTATGTTCAGCCTGCCAAAGACTTTTTCAGAGATCTCAAAGACACTATTTTTTGCCTGGTCAAAACCCAAAAGCTGGGTGTATCTTTTTTTGGAAAAACCAGAAACGAGCATGACGGGAAAGTTTGAGTCAGGACAATTTATCAGATCAATAGACATAACCTCATCAGATACTGGATTCATGGCATAGAATTTTTCTCCTGTGATGAGATTGTAGCCTTTTATTCTGTTTATTGCCCTGTCGCCCTGATAGGACTGTTCCTGATAGTAGACAAAATCCCCCTGTATGACTGCCAGATACTGATGGTCTGGACCATCATCAATTGGCACCACCTTGTCTTTTTCAATGTCATACATTATGAGGTCAAGATTGCTTGAGTTTCTCACCTCATAGACGACCACTTTTCCGTTTGTGACCGGATACGCCCTCTGCAGGCTGTTTTTGAATTTATGAACCCTTTTTGGTTTTTCCCCGGGGTGATTCAGGTCACAAAAGTAAACACCAAGGTCTTTGGACATGTAGTCAGGCCATGTGGCGATGCCTCCCGAAACGTTGACATAGGCACGGTATCCAGCAGGCAGGTCGACGGTTTTTTGTTCCCCGGCCCTGATGTCTGCAAACCAGATGGAATTTTTCTTCTTTGTTTGCATGAGCTGCTGGTCAAGCCATACGACGTGGTTTTCTGAAGCATAGATGAAATTGTCGGTTGAAAAGGAAGGAAGCTGGTCCCCTCCTCCTCCCAGTTGACGTTTTTCCCCTGTTTCCAGATCCATGCAGAAAACCTTGCTTTGGCCATTCTCAGAACCTATCCAGACAACCTTGCCATCAAGCGGGAAGGGCGTATAGGAAGTTTCGTCTACCGAAACGGCTACTTGTATTTCCCCATCATGCTCCCCGCAAACACCAAAGCGCGCTGTGCCACCAAAATAAATTGGAAGGCAAAGCGCGACTACCATTAAAACAGCGATTTTTTTATATGCGTTAATGGCAATCCTCCTTTCTTTTTGCCAGACTTTGCTGGCCCCCAATGGCTCCTCAAGATCGACATGGGGGATTATCAAAAGAAAGGCGAACGGCAAAAACGAAGATATCTTTAAATAATGTAAATTGTCTAAAATTTACTTGATAATTGTTTTTATAAAAGCGACAAAGACTTATTTAGAGAGGATTATTTTTGATGAGTGCAATTAGCGTAAAATGTCAGACGCACCGGAGGCCTCCGGTGCGTCCTGCCTAAAATTGGATGGTTTATTTAATTTCTGAGGTGCAATTTGGGCACTTTGTTGCCTTGATGGGAACGAGAGTGAAGCAGAATGGACATTCTTTTTGCGTTGGTGCTGGTTTTTCTGCGGGTTTCTCTTTCCTGAGCCTGTTGATCATTTTGACCACGATAAAGATTGAGAAAGATATTATCAGGAAAGATATGAGCGCATTTATAAAGAGCCCGAAGTTCCATGTCACGGCGCCAGCAGCTTTTGCCTCTGCAAGTGAAGCATACGGCGGAGGGGTCTTGCCTGATGAAATAAGAAGATACATGTTTGAAAAATCTATCCTGCCAAGTAAAAAACCTATAGGGGGCATGATTATGTCATTCACGAGTGAGTTGACAATTGCCCCAAATGCCGCTCCTATTACGACGCCAACTGCCAGGTCAATGACGTTTCCCTTGAGTGCGAATTCTTTAAATTCTTTGAACATCTCTCACCTCCTCTTCAAATTTAGCATGACTGTCAATTGGGTTGGTCAAAATTACGCTTTAATGTTATCCAGAATAAACCTGAACACGAAATCATTTCACGGCATTAATGCAAATCAATATATTGAATTATTATTACAAAAAAGTGTATTATTTGCATTTGTTTACATTTGAAATATAGCAACAGAAATAATTATCATCCTCTCTTGAAAGTGGTAATGATAATCAGAACCAATAAGCTACCATGTCTTATTTCAAATGATTAAACCAAACTTTCTGAAATTGAAACAAACCACTATAATTGCAGAATTTTTTACACTAAATAACTTTTTACTATGCCCTTTCGTATTATGAAGCATGAAAGGAAGGAGGCACTAAGATGAAAAAGGTTCTAGCAACAATAGCAACAGCGGCACTGGTTTTGGGAATGTTCACCACCGGGATGGTAGGAGCTGCTCAGGAAGAAGATAAGGGAATGGGTGGCATGTTTATGGGAACCGTCCAGCAGATCGGACAGGACAATCTCACCATGAAGATGGCATTCACAGAGTTTATGACCGCAAAAGTAATTCTCTCGCCTGATTGCAAGTATTTAGATCTTACAAGCCAGCCAGAGGAAGGCAAAGAGCCGCCAGCATTGACCAAGGCCGACATTAAGGTTGGAGACAAGGTTGTCTGCAAGGGCAAGATAGCAAGAGAAGAAGGCAAAGATGCAGTATTTACAGCTCTAACTGTGGGCAAGGTCAAGGAGTTCCCAAAGCCAAGGCCACCGCAAGATGACAAGGGCGACAGGAAACCCCAGGTCCTGGGCGTATTCGTTTCTGCAACCGACACAGCTTTCACAATGAAGGCACCAGATTCTGACAAGACAGGGACCTTCAACTACAACGAAAAAACCAAATTTGTCCGCATCGTGGAAAAAGATGGCAAGAAAGAACGCCAGGACATTACAATCAAGGACATAAAATCAGGCGACAAGCTCGTTGTTGTTGCAGTACCGCTAAAGGACAAAGAGGGCGATGACAAAGAGCGTGTAATGACCGCCGTTATCGTCACCGTTGTTGACAAGTTCCCAGAACTCCCGCCACCAGGAGAAGGCAGACGCGAAGAGCGCAGGCCAACGGCCATTGGTTCAGTAAAATCCTTTGATGGGAAGAATCTCACTGTTGAGCTCTGGAAGAACAAGGACATAAAGACAGCCGGATTCACTGTTGATGAAAAGACCAAAGTTCTTTACTTTCCAAAACAGGATGGAGACAAGAAACCGGAGCCAGTCGAGAAGAAACTTGAAGACCTGAAGCCAGGTCAGAAAGTCATGGTTGATTTTAGGCCGAACGAAGACACCAAGCCGGAAGATGGTGTGATTGCAGGGTTGGCTATCAGGATAGTTCTGATTGACGAGTTTCCTCCAGAAGTTGCAATGGGCGAAATTGTGGAGATAAGTGCATCATCGGTTACAATCAACGCCAGGATTGACAAGGAAAACACTGAAAAGGTGACAATCCAGATCACATCAGACACAAAGTTTGTCATCATGAAGAGGGGCGAGAAGCCGCAGGAAGCAAAACTCTCGGACTTCGCAAAGGGCGACAAGGTGGCTGTTGACTACCGCGATGGCAAGGCGCTTGTCATAAAGAAAGTCATGGTCCCCGAAAAGAAGTGATTTGACAGGACAAGTAGTTGGCAATATGAAAAAAGCCCGGGTTCATCCCCGGGCTTTTTGTTTTGAATTGATGAAAAAACAGGAGAACCGGCTAAAATGTTTGACATGAACAATGATGGCCTCCCAGTAAGGTTCGATGCGTTCTGGGAAGACAGAGCAAGAATAGAGTATGGCTTCAAGGTGCCAGAGCAGTGGTTTCTTGATGAAGCCGAAGAGGTTGGTTCTGATGGCCTCAGGGTCCTGGACCTTGGCTGTGGCAACGGAAGAAATGCTGTCCCCATGGCCAGGATGGGGTGCAAGGTGACTGGTGTGGACATATCGAACGTTGCGCTTTCCCTTTTGAAAGAGAAGTCCCAAAAAGAGGGAGTGTCCGTGGATGTTGTCCAGTCTGATTTTGCATCCCTCTTGTTTCCTCTAGAGTCGTTTGATTTGTGTATCTGCTACAATTCCATTTTCAATTGCCGGACAGACGAGCTTTTTGAGGTTTTTGGAAAGGTGAAAGCCTGGCTTTCTCCAAAAGGCAAATTTCTTGTTACGTTGAGGAGCACAAAAACCCCGGCCCCGGATGATTCTGCTTTGCTCCCCGGGGAGAGTGGAACATATATAACTAAAAGAGATGGGTTCGAGCATTTTGTCCACTACAGCGATCGCGAAGAAGTCGAAAAGCTTTCTTTGGACTGGGACCTGGCTTCACTCGATGAGATAGAAGAACTTCTGGGGGTGGGGGACAAAAAGCGCAAAGTCTGGACCTACAGATTGACACTGGAAAAGCAATAAACCTGCCATGATTTTATTTAAGCAGCAGACTTACGAGCTGCCTTTCATCTGCAGAGAGTTCCTGGAGTGTATCTGAAATATCTTTTTGGTGAGAGTCATTTTTGTTTATGAATCCTGCAAGCCTGATCGCGGTCCTTATTTTATGCACATACGGGTATGTTCCATATACTGGCGAGAGTTCCTTGGGTGATGATGGACTGAAGAACATTTCTGATTCTGAATTCACCCTTTTTTCAAAGTTTGCTGCAATGTTTTTGCCATTTTTTTGGGCAATTATCCTGGCGAGTTTTTCTACAAAACGGTTTGCCACGATACCAACAGTTTCATCATAGGAAAAATCTACAATGTTGTCATGAATGAGCCTGAAAATTGTTCTCCAGAAAGATTTTGGTTCGATCCAGTTCATTGCGTATTGGGCGGATGAACCCTGACCAATACGGGACAGAACCATTTCAGACTTGTTCGACCATATCTTATTTGATTTGAGAGGGACACCCGTCGGAAAAACAAACATCCTGCTCATGCACGGGTATGATGTTGCAGATATTTGTGGCAAATCCTCCAGAATATCTTCAATGTCTGGCATCCAGCCATTGTCCTTCTGCGCAGAGAATGAAGGGTTATCGTAGCCTAGGATTGACAGTTCGCCAGATGTCCTGAAGAGGAGCTCGTCAGTTTTTCCATCTGGTGGGCCCTGGATTATCCTTCCTGATTTGAATGCAAACCTTGTATTGCTCCCATCTTCGAAGCTATATTTAACCATACCGGTGAGCTTTCTATGGGCAAGAACATCAAGCGAGGAGAATAAAAACACGTTGTTAAAATGAGCCATGGCCTCTTTTCAAAAAATAGACAAAATTTATATGATTAAGAATATTTTAATAATATCTGGTGCCAAGTCAAATAGACAAATCCTTATTTATCCAGCCTAATCGTCGAATATGACTGTTGCCAGGTACTTTCCGTCTTCGATTTTTACCTCAAGCCCTCCCCAGGTAACGGCCTTTATCAGGTGCTTTGTCTGGTGCCTGTTTTTGTTGTAGGTTTCACCAAAGGTTTTTACTAGCGCCTTGTTCCCTGATATTTCGAGTTCCATGTTGCGGGTGAGGAAGCCTTCGCAATCAAGCAAATAAACCAGTTTTGACAGTGTTCGAACCAGCAGCTGCTCCGGGGAATCGAACTCAATTTCAAAGCTTTTTTCCTGGTTTGCTTCCACGGTTGCCGGGTCTATAGTGAAAAAAAGAAGGGCCAGCGCGCCCTGGCGCACCAGCCCTTCCAGAGAATCTGCATTCAGGCAGGCCCCAAGGTCTGCCGTATGGTCAAATGGCTTAAACCAGTCCTGGTTCTTCGGGTTCTGCCAGTTCCTCTTCTCCATTGTCGGTCATCCTTGAGATTGCGGTTACTGAGTCGCCCTGCTCAAGTTTTATGAGCCTGACTCCTGTTGCGTATCTTCCAAGCTCCGGTATGTCAGAGGTTGAAATCCTGATTGTTTGGCCGCTCGTTGTGATTATCATGAGCAATTCACCCGGTTTTACGATGTTGCATGCAACCAGCGGACCGGACTTGTCGTTTATGTTCATGGCGCGGACACCCTTTCCGCCGCGCTTTATGAGCCTGAATGTGTCAAAATCGGTGAGCTTGCCGTATCCGTTCTCAGAAACGCAAAGCAGGCAACCATCTTCTTCTTCAACTTCCATGCCCATGACCATGTCGCCGATGCCCATCCTGATTCCGATAACACCCTTTGATGACCTGCCGGTTGGTCTGATGTCGCTTTCATTAAAGCGTACAGCCTGGCCATGCTTGGAGACGATTATTATCTCTTCGCTCGGATTGACCAGCCTTGCTTTCCTTAGCCAGTCATCGCCGTCTAGCGTTATTGCTATGATTCCAGTCCTTCTGATGTTTGCAAAAGAGGACAGTTCGACTTTTTTGACAGTTCCCTGTGCTGTTACAAACATCAGGAAATGGTTGTCATCCCATTGTTTGACTGGGAGTATGTAAGTGGCAAACTCTGATGGTGTTAAAGGGATGATTGCTGTTATCGGAGTTCCCTTTGCTGCCCTTCCAGTTTCCGGAATGTCATAGACTTTGAATCTGTAGACTTTCCCAAGATTTGTGAAGGTCAGCATGTCCTGCTTGGCTGAAACGTGGAAGATGTCCTGGGCCTGGTCGTCGCCGACTGTTTGCACGCCGGTGACTCCCTTTCCACCCCTGCCCTGGGCCCTCCAGGCATCAACCTTCACCCTCTTGAGATACCCGTCTTTTGTGATTGAAACAATGAATGGATCATCTGGGATGAGGTCATCCAGTTTGATGCCGGACTCATCGAAGTTTTCAATAACTGTGCGTCTTTTATCTGCAAATTTTTTCTTGAGGAGGAGGAACTCATCCCTGACGACCTGTTTGAGTCTTTCGGGATTCTCAAGGATTTCTGTGAACTCTTTGATTTTTGCTATGAGTTCTGTTATTTCCTTGTCTATCTTGTCAACTTCCAGGGCGGTGAGCCTTGCCAGTCTCATATCGAGGATTGCTTTTGCCTGAATGTCTGACAGCTGGAACCTCTGGATGAGTGAAGTTTGGGCGGCCTCCGAGGTTGGCGAATTCCTGATTATCTTGATGGTTTCATCAATATTTGTAATGGCTGTCCTGATGCCCTCCAAGATGTGTTTTCTTTCCTCGGCTTTTTTGAGCTGGAACTCGGTACGTTTTGTCACAATCTGGCGTCTGAAATCGAGGAACGTATTGAGCGTGTTGATCAATCCGGTTTCCATCGGCCTGCCGTCGACAATAGAGAGCATTATTCCACCGAATGTTGATTGATATGCAGTGTGTTTGTAAAGCTGTTTTTCTATGATTTGTGGATCAGCGCCCGATTTGAGCTCAATGACTACCCTGATACCTTCCCTGTCGGATTCATCTCTGAGGTCGCTTATGCCCTCGATTTTCTTTTCCCTGACGAGATCGGCTATTGTACTAACGAGCGTGGCCTTGTTGACTATGTATGGCAATTCGTTGATCACATAGCTCAGTTTCTTGCCTTCTGACTCTATTTTCCCGACACCCTGGACGATTATTGTGCCCCTGCCCTCTTCGTAGAATTTCCTAATCCCCATTGGCGAAACGATTCTGCCTCCGGTTGGGAAATCTGGACCGGGCATCATTCTCATGATGTCCTCAAGGGAAGGTTCACTGTTGTCTAACATATAGATTAGGCAGTCAACCACTTCACCAAGGTTGTGCGGCGGGATGTTGGAAGCCATTCCGACACCTATTCCTGACGAACCGTTGAGGAGCAGGACAGGGAGCTTTGAGGGGAGGACCGTTGGCTCATCAAGCGTGTTGTCGAAGTTGCGCATTGTCTGGACGGTTTCCTGGTCCAGCTCTTCAAGCATCGATTCTGCAAATTCGGTCAGCCTTACTTCGGTGTAACGCATGGCGGCCGCGCCATCACCGTCGATTGAACCAAAGTTTCCTTGTCCATCAACGAGTGGGTAGCGGCTAGAAAATTCTTGTGCCAGTCTGACGAGGGAGTCGTATACTGCGACATCTCCGTGAGGATGGTACTTGCCCAGGACGTCTCCGACGATCCTTGCCGATTTCTTGTGTGGCTTGTCGTGGTTGTTCCCAAGCTCGCCCATCGAGAAGAGAATGCGTCTGTGGACTGGCTTTAGGCCGTCCCTGGCGTCTGGTATTGAACGGCCGATATTTACGGACATCGCGTAGTCGAGGTAATAAGTTTTTATCTCTTCCTCGACCTCAATTTCCCTTACTTTTTCACCAAGCCTGTTTTGAAGGTCTTTATCTTCCATCTCTCACCTATATATCAAGGTTGCGGACATCGAGTGCGTGCAGCTCGATGAACGCCCTTCTTGGTTCGACCTTGTCGCCCATCAGGAGCGAAAAAGTACGTTCTGCCTCTGCATTGTCCTCAATCCTTGCCTTGAGAAGTGTCCTTCTCCAGGGGTCCATGGTAGTTTCCCAAAGCAGTTCGGGGCTCATTTCACCCAAACCTTTGTATCGCTGGATCTCTGATTTGCCGCTTATTTTGGAAAGTTCCTGCTGGAGTTGTACATCGTTGTAGACATAAGAGTTTTTGCTGCCCACTTTTATTTTGTACAGCGGTGGCTGGGCAATATAGATATGGCCGTTTTCGATGAGCTGGCGGAAGTGTGTGTAGAAGAGGGTGAGCAGGAGTGTTGCGATGTGTGCACCGTCGACGTCAGCATCGGCCATGATGACTACTTTGTGGTACCTGAGTCTGGCAATGTCGAAATCTTCGCCAATGCCGCAACCAAGCGATGTTATAAGCGCCCTGACCTCGGCGTTTGAGAGCACCTTGTTCAGGTTTGCCTTTTCAACGTTGAGGATTTTTCCCCTCAGTGGAAGAATTGCCTGGAATTTCCTGTCTCTTCCCTGTTTTGCCGATCCGCCTGCCGATTCGCCCTCGACGATGAACAACTCTGATTTTGAGGGGTCACGCTCCGAGCAGTCTGCAAGCTTGCCCGGGAGGACTGAAGATTCCAGAAGGCTTTTGCGCCTTACGAGGTCCCTGGCTTTTTTGGCTGCTTCCCTGGCTTTTTTGGCCATAACGCATTTTTCGAGAATATTTTTAATGGTCTGGGTGTCTTTGTCAAAGTAGTAGCCAAGTTTCTCCTGAACGTATCTTTCAACTGCGGACTTGGCGGTCATATTGCCGAGCCTGCCTTTGGTTTGCCCTTCAAATTGCGGGTCGGCTATGCGTATTGAAAGAACACAAACGAGACCGTCCCTTGTGTCCTCGCCAGACAGACTGTCTTCCTCAGTTTTTATGATACCCAGAAGCTTTGCCTTGTCGTTGAGAACCCTTGTTAGGGCAGCGTGGTAGCCTGTTACATGTGTTCCACCGTCTGCCGTGGTTATCGAGTTTACAAAAGAAAAAATCGTTTCGCCGTAACCGGTTGTGTACTGCATGGCGAACTCGATGTACACGTCGTCTTTTGTGTCGTTAAAATGTATTATTTCGCGATGGATTGCCTCTTTACCTTCGGAGAGGTATTCCACGAACTCAGTGAGTCCACCATCAAACTTGTATTCCTCGAACTTGCCGGTGACCTCGTCTTTTATGGCAATCCTGAGTCCCGAATTCAGGTAAGCAAGTTCTCTTAGCCTGTGGCTCAGGGTCTTGAAGTCGAATTCGACAGTGGAGAATATTTCAGAATCAGGTTTGAAAGTAACTATTGTCCCTGTTTCTTTTGTCTCGCCAGTAATTTCCAAGTCCGTTTCTGGAGCACCCTTGCGGAACCTCTGGCGGTGGACCTTGCCGTCCTTTTTTATTGTCACCATGAGCCAGATAGATAAGGCGTTTACAACAGAAACACCTACGCCGTGGAGTCCACCCGAAACCTTGTATGACTTTTTGTCGAACTTGCCACCAGCGTTGAGCCTTGTAAGTGCCACGGTGACACCTGGTATTCCGAGTTGCGGATGGAGATCAACAGGTATTCCTCTTCCATCGTCACCGACTGAAATGGAACCGTCGGGGTGTATTGTTACCTCGATGTTCTTGCACCATCCACCCATTGCTTCGTCAATTGCGTTGTCCACCACCTCATACACAAGGTGATGAAGGCCCCTCTCGTCCGTGGAGCCAATGTACATTGCCGGCCTTAGCCTTACGTGTTCTATGCCGTCCAGTACCTTAATATCTTGTGCGGTATAGTTGTCTGTCATTTTCACTCCTTTGATATCAACCAATCAAAAATAAGCCAAATGCAAGCAAAAATCAACAAAATATGCGATTAGTTGACAGCCTCTACTCATTGCGTACAAAGGGGGCATGAAGTATTTTGCCGTTATTGTTATGGTGGTAATCATGCTCTCTGGTTGTACTGCCGGTTCAATATCCATGGTTGAGCTGCCAAAACCTGAGGACAAAACTGGCCTTCCATCCCCGCTTCCCGATTACGTTCCGGTGTTCAGGCCGTCTTCCGACAACCCATCGAACCCGTTAAGGGTGTTGAATGAAAAGGTGGGCCAGACGGACCTTGTGAGAGAAATTACCGGCACACTGTACACTTCCTCAAACCCTTCGCGCATATATGAGTGGTACAAGGACGAGTTTGCGGCAAAGGGCTGGGCGACCAACTATGACCTTCCATACAGCGAAAAGTTCCAGACCGGTAAACTGACTTGCATCAAGGGCGACCTTGTCCTTACAATCACGATAAATTATGATCCAGTGCAGAGCAGAACAGAAATTTTATATCTTGGCAACAAGTTCACCAAACCACAGGATGGAAAATGAAAAATATCAGAAATTTTGCGCTTTTACTGGGCCTTCTTGCCACCCTGGCAAGTTGCGCGCAAGCATCGCGCGAGCTTGATGTTGATAAACTCATTAACCCGCTAAAAGCAGGCGACAAGCCAGATATTGAAATAGTTGAGCCAGTGATAACCGAGGCACCCTTCAAAGCTGACAAGACAAGGTTGAACGAGCTCTCTCCTTATGTTCCAATATACAAAGATGCCAAATTTGACTCTACCAGGTCATTTGTTGTAGATGAAGACAACGAAAATATTGGCAAAACCAAAGTTACCGCCGAGACCTATCACAATGCAACAGCCGAAGAGGTCTACACCTGGATTGTTGACCATCTTACAGACACTGGCTTGAGGGTGGCAAAAAAAGAGGAGATTAATGATCAGGACCCGCTCATCTTTGTGGAAGCGGATGGTACGGCCCACATTACCGCAATAGGCAAGCAATCTTTCATGAAGATTGACGTGTGGACACTGACAGCCTATCCAGGCTGGGTGAGGGTGAATTATGAGGGCACGAGCGACAAGCCTTTTAGCAAGTAGCCTTCTTCTTGTCGCATTGCTTTCTGGCTGTGGTGGCAGCAGTGTCAAGACCGAAAAGCTTGAAGTAAAAAAGTCATACGAAATTATACCAAAAATTGCCACCAATTATCCCGTTTATGATGGTGCCTTTGAAAACGAAATTTATGGCAAAAGGTTTGATGTCAAGACGGTTGCCGAAAAGGCTTTCGGCGTAGAGGTTTCCGGGCCACTGTTTGCAGGTGGCGACCCAGCAGAGATTTTCGAGTGGTACATGCAAAAAGCCAAGGATGACGGCTGGGGGAAATTTGAAGGTGGTACCAGCTACGTCCCGTATGATGCAGAAAAAGGTTATGGCTTTCTGGCAATAAGCAAGGGTAGACGCACACTCAGCCTGGAATTTACAAGAAAACCAGGCTGGGAATACACAAGGATCCAGTATCTTGGCATGGCATATCACAAGGATGGTGCCTGGCTCGATGATGGTCTTGAATACCAAAAATAAACAGAAAATTTAGCTTGCCTCCACTCATTTTGTCGCTCCATTTTTTGAACCTTTAACAAGAAAGATTCGTATTTGTTTCAAATCCTAAGTTAGGGGTGCATAAAAATGGTTGCGAGAAAGTTTATGTCCATAATTCTTGCAGGGGCCCTTCTTTTCGGGCTTCTCCCCATTGGCTCCGCACAGGCCGCATCGGTCACTGTTTCGGGAGTCATCTCGTCAGTTTCATGCTATTCTTCGATACAGGTTTCGTCTCCATCACTTGGCAGAGTCTTTGATATTGCCATTGTTGGCTCGACGGTCATCACCGTGAATGGCGCAGTATCACCATGTACCGATTTGCAACCGAACATGAGCGTTACTGTTGTTGGAGTTGACAACGGGGGTCGCATAATTGCGTCGAAGATAGCTGCCCAGGGGGCAGGCTCTGTAAAAAAGATAACTGCAACGGGGAAAATTGTTTCAACATATTGTCCAAATGCAATTGTTGTTGCGACCTCGTCCGGAAACATCCAATTTGATATTTCGAGGGCCATGATAATGGGGCCGACAGGTTCGCTCTCCTGCGAAGACCTGGAAGTTGGAGACCCGGTGATTGTTAGCGGCGAACAGAGGGCAGATGGCAGCTACTATGCCAGCTATGTCAAAGTAAATACGGGCAGTGTTGGTTTTGTCGCCACAGGCAAAATAAGTTCGATCGATTGCTCTTCAGGCGAAATGGTCCTCCAGGCGACGAGCCAGACAGTGAAAATCCTTATTGGCAGTGCAAGGTTTACGCTAAATGGGAAATCGGTTTCTTGCGATGAGCTGAAAGCCGGTGACTCGGCCCAGGTCAAAGGAACTGCGGACAAGGGTGCATACACTGCGCAGACCGTTGCTGTCACAAGGGAAACAGGCACATTCAATGTGACTGGCAAGATCGCTTCCATATCCTGCCCTTCAGTCATTTCCATCACTGTTTCTGGTGGAATGCTCACAATCAAAATAATGCAAAACACCATCATAAAAAAAGGTGGTGTTGTTGCATCCTGCAGCGATCTCCAGGTTGGCGATTCAGCCACGGTGTCGGGTACTGTTGAAAATGGCGTCTATGTCGCAGACATAATCAATGCCACTTCGCAGATCCAAACTTTCACCCTGTCTGGCACGATTGAAGCAACAAATTGCCCTTCAGAAATCACCCTGAAGACTTCCTCAGGCACCTTTACGATTGATGTATCACAGGCCCAGATAAAGATTGGCGGAGTCGTGAAGCAGTGCTCCGACCTCAAACAGGGTGATATCGCCTATGTCTCTGGTGTGATGCAAAACGGGAAAAAGGTTGCCCAGACAGTAACAGTGACCAGCTCGGGACAGACGACGGTTTCGATTGAGGGAACAGTGTTCTCGAAAAACTGCCAGACAAAGATGGTCACGGTAAAAAAACAGAACGGAATTATTGTACAGGTTGTCCTTCCGCAGTCATTCACAAGAAATGGCAATGCGGCCACCTGCGATGACATAAAGATTGGTGACAATGCTTACATAGAAGGAACACAGTCGGGTGCAACGATAGTTGCAACCAAGGCCGAATTTGCAGGAGAAACTGGCGGTGGAGAAACCAAGACTGTCAGCGGCAAGATAATCACCATTGATTGCCAGGCACTTCTGATGGTCCTTGAGACTGAATCTGGTGCTATCCAGGTCAGATTTACACCGCTAACAAAATTCTTCAGAAATAACATATCTGCAGAGTGTTCTGAATTGGTGCCGGGTGACACAGCAAGTGTTACTGGCATCGAATCGCAGGGCATTCTTGTTGCAGAGACTGTCTATACTGTTGGCGAGGGTGGAGCAATCGCGCAATTTGAAGGCAAAATAACGTCGATTGACTGTGTACTCATGAAGATGACCATCAAATACAACGGTCTTGATATCGTGGTCATGCTCCAGGGTGCAACAATAAAAAAAGATGGTGCGACCATAAACTGTGTCGACCTCAAAGTTGGCGATACCGTCATTGTTTGGGGTAGCATTGTTCCAAATGAGGCAAAGGTCATCGCGGTAAAGGTTGAGGTTGTGACTTCGGGCGGTGGCGGTGATTGCAATGGGCCGTTCACCTATACCGGCAAAATTGAAATGGTCAACTGCCTTGGGCAGCCGCAAACAATAATCCTGGTCGTTGGCAACACAAAAAAGATCATTTTTATAACTTCTTCAACAAAAATAACAATCGATGGAAAAACCGCCACTTGCCAGCAGCTGAAAGCCGGCATGACTGTTACGGTCACGGGCAATTGTGTTCCAGACAAGGGCTTGTATGCAACCGAGATAAAATCTGGCCAGAGTGGATCGGAACTCGGGACTGTCAGTGGAATACTTGGCGGGACCAGCTGCTATTACAAAAAGATTTCAGTCATGATTGACGGCGAGTATGACTACACCGTGTTCATGATTGATGACCAGACCGAAATCATCGTTGATGGCGTGAAAACCACTTGTGCAGCGCTCAGGTCTGGAATGAGAGTCGTTGTCACCTACAAGGCAGTTGGCAACCCGCCGACCCTTGTTGCAGTCAAAATTGTGGCAACCACGCCAACAAATCCTCCACCACCAACCCCACCCCCGGGTGGCGGTGGTGGTGGAGGTGGTACTCCGCCAACACCACCTGGTGGCGGTGGCTCCGGTGGAGGTACAACTCCAACCCCGGGTGACAACGAAGGGCAGGGCTTTGAGTCTGTTCTTACAGTCACAAAAATTGATTGCGCAAATAAAACCATTGAAGGAACTGATGAATACAATGCCGGAACCAAGGTAATCGTAAAATTGGGCGAAAATGGCACAATAAACTACAAAGACCAGCAGATAACCTGCGACAAGCTCAAGGTTGGCTATCTGATCAAGGTCAACGGCGTCAGGGGCAAGGGCACCAATGTAAACGCCACTACTTGTGAAATTCTTCCGGTTTCACCTCTCCCAAACAAGATCAACGGCCGCATTGTCGAAGTCGATAAAGTAAAAGGCTGGGTAAAGCTGGAGCCGGTCAAATCAGGTGTCAGCACCATGTCGGTGAATGGCGGTGTCAAGTCAGATGGCGATTATGTCCTCGTCTACATTGACCCGACAACGACTTTTGAGTACAGGGGCAGAAAACTCACTATCCAGGACCTCAGGCCTGGCGTAATGATGGAAATTTCGGGGCTTGTTGATCCGATCAATTCGGTGATGACCACAAACACGATAACGCTCTCGGCCAGGCAGGCAATTGATGTTACCCAGAAAGGCCGCGTTGCCGATGTCTTCTGCGACAAGAGCATGTTCTGGCTCATAACCGATGATCCGGAATCAAAGTATGTTCTTATCAAACTTTCAACTGATACTGCAGTGACCCTTGAAGGCAGTAAAGCCACATGTGCCGACTTGGTAAAAGGTGTGGAAGTGACCGTTACCGGAAAACTTGATCCCTTCGATCTTTATGTCTCTGCACAAAAGGTCGAGGCCCTTAAGCCTCAGATTGGCACAGCGACCATCGAGGGTGAAATGATGGCGCTGGATTCAACAAGGCAGCAGCTCTGGATCAAGATTTCAGACGAGCAGGGCACAAGGTTTGTCATGATAAAATACAGCACCGAAACCAAATTCCTGGCCTTTGGAAAGACCGGAACAGTGGCCGATCTTGTCTATGCAAGCGTGCTCACAGTGACAGGCTCCTATGATCCGAACAACCAGTTTATCTTCAATGCCGGAACAGTGGAGTCGCTTGGAAAATCCGAAGAAAACCTCTCCTCAACAGGTACGGTTGTCTTTGCTGATTGCGTCGGGAAGATAATCTTCATAAAGACCCAGAAGGGTGTTGAAAGGTTCGAGCTTGTCTCGTCCACAAAGATAACAAGCGGCGACAAGCCGGCCTCCTGCGCAGACATCAAGGAAGGCCAGCAGGTAACAATCACTTATGACCGCAAGGGAACAAAGGTGTTCACAACAAAACTCACACTTCCGCCACCAAAGACAATCATCAAGCTGACCGTTGGTCTTGGTGTCATATCGGTCAACGGCCAGAACGTCCTCATTGATGCCCCACCTTACGTCAAGGGTGGAACAACAATGGTACCAATCAGGGTCGTAACCGCATACTTTGGCGCATCACTGACCTGGGGCCAGGCTGACAAGAGGCTCACGCTCCAGAGAGGAAAGGACATCATCATCGTCTGGATCGGCAGGCAGGAAGCACTTGTCAACGGAAAGTCAACCCCACTGGCCCAGGCGCCGGAATATGGTGCGGCCGACAGGATGATGGTCCCGCTAAGATTTTTCTCCGAGGTGTTTGGCGCCCAGGTGGAATGGGACCAGGCAAGCAAGACGATAACGATAATCCTCTAGTAATTTTGCGTCTAGAATATTCAAAAGGGAGGGGGAAACCCCTCCTTTTTTGTTTGTAGTAAAACCCTCTCAGCTTTGTTTTTGCTGTTTTCTTGCCTTCAGGGCCATAATTATCTGGCCAATTTTTTCCTTGTCCATGGTCGTCATCTGCTCGAACCGGTTTCTTGTTTCCTGTGATATTGTCAATGTTTTCCCGAATTCCATGCCAGCGTCCCTCATGAGTGCATAGACATCGGAAAATGTTGTTTCATCATAGTCTTTGGCCATCCCGTCTGCAAAGGGAACAAGGAAATCCTGGGCATAAGAGCTGCCAAAAATCTGCTTCATTGTGACCTTCAGCCCGTCGAAGTTTGATTTTTCCGGTAGCCCGCACGGCGAGATCAGGACGAATTTGATCTTTTCCAGCCAGGTTTTTGAGTTCTTTGGGGTGGATGAGGTCGATTTGTGGAAAGTCTCCAGATAAAGGGGCAATTGCCTGTCCAGATAGTCCTTCACTTTTCCGGGGACGGTGAAGAAGTAAAGTGGCACGGAGAGCACAACGAGGTCAGCATTTCTGTGGTCCTCGACGATTTTTGCCATGTCATCGTTTTGGGCACATTTCCCAGGTGTTGCAGTCCAGCAGCTCTTGCATCCTTTGCAATGACCGATTTCATAGTCATTTAGCATGAATTCCTGCACCTGATGTCCCCCGTCCTCCAGCCCCCTGGCGAATTTTGAACCAAGCCTGTACGAGGCAGAATTTTTGCCCCTAGGGCTGCCATAGACAACTATTGCCTTCATCTTGCCTCCTTGCTTATGGTTGCTCTAGCATAAATTTTTGTGCTTATCAAGTTTCAGGTTTGAATCAGCAATTGGCAGATGTTTTTCTACAGAATGCTGCCATCAAGATGCAAATAATCCCAACTTGCGCCCAACCGGTACTTGATAGTAGACTCATCAAAGAGGAGGAGGTTGGGAATGAAGAAATGTTTTTCCTTGCCCTTATTGATGTTACTGCTCACCTTTCCACTGGCAACTGGCACATCAAAAACATCGGATTTTGGTGTTGCAACCAGAAGTCGGGGAAAACTGGATTTTAAATCAAGGAGCCCTTATGTTCTGTTCACTTGCCAGAGGGAAGGATTTTTTGAGGTGAGGTCATTGCAAACGGGGAAGAGTGTTTTTTGCCATGACTGGGTTGATTACAGCCATGGGCCCTTCCTTGAAGATGGGAAAATAATTTTTTATGACCCGGACAAGGGTGCCAAAAGCAACATGCGCATGGATTTTGACGGAAACGTGGAATATTTTGATCCCACCATCAACAAGACCAGCCCGCCAACCAGACACAAGATCGTCCAGAATGCTGACAAATCTTACACTCTTGGAGTTTTATCTGTAGATGACAATAAAGAAATCTGGGCAATGACTACAAAATCGGGAGAGAAAATCGAATACAAAGATGGCTGGTTCTTGTATTCTGGCCCAGGGTTTATGAAGGTGCTCAATCCGCTTACAGGGGAAGTTGCCTGTTTTTTGGATGGCAAGACTATCCAGTTTGCAGGACAAAATGATGATTTTGGTGTGTTCTACATTTTTGATGGCCCAAAGGATTTCATTTGCCATATTCTGGACTGGAAAACTCTGGAATTGCTTGTAAAGACAAAAATCCACTCGGCCGTGACCCCAATATTTGGAAATAGCGAAGTTGTTTTTGTGTGTAGAACAGACAGCCGGTTGCCTGATGTTATAAAAACAGAATCAAACTGGAACTGGACAAGATACACCAGGGAAAAGGGCATTGAAAATTTCTCTTTTTCAGTTGAGGGTGTGTTTGAACTGGCAACAAATGAAGTGATTGATGCGAAAAGTTACCTCTTGTCATTTGCCACAATTGATCCGCAGAAGCTTTTGGTTGTTGATGCAAGAATCGGAAAGGTTGTTTTTGAGAGGCCATTTTACCCGGAAGCTGCCAATTTTTTTGGCGATGTTCTTTACTACCAATCCTGGTTTGATTGCGGTGCAGTTGATATGGCCACCTGGAAAACACTCTGGAGGTTTGGTTTTGGCGGGGAAGCCGGGGAATATGGTGGCTACAAGTACTATGTCCAGAACATGGTTTTTGGGGAAAAGGACGAGAGGCCGCTTCTCCGGTTTGAAACCGTCGACCTGAAAACTGGACTTCTGGAACCTTATGAATACCTGGTTCCATACAACTGGTCGGAAATTGTTTTCACAAAACATGGAATTGTCACCTTGCCAACTGAACAGAGCTTTTCAAGGGGTGTCAGGCAAGGCTTTGCGCTTTTTGCCCCTGGTCTTGCCGAACCCATTTATTCATTGCACAAGAATTTAGGCGGATGGGTAAAGCACTATGAAATAACCGATGACGGAGAATCTTTGTTGCTGGAGATGGTGATTCCATCAACTGGCGAGACGCGCAGATACAAGTTTGCAATTGCAGACGGTTCCATTGAATTTTTGAAGTAAACAGGCAGGTGCAGTCAGGAGCTCAAGGGTTTATGGATTCAATTTTTTTGGATTTGTCATTTTTCTTCCAGATATTCATACACCCTGTGGTACAGCGTCACCTGTGCCTGGTTCCTGAAGGCTTCGGCAACACCAAACGACCAGACAAAGTTTTTTGAATAGAGCGTGCAATTTTCGCCCTTGGCGTCAAAGAGCGCCGCCTCAACCTCTTCTGGTGTGTCTTCAAAATCTGTCCTTGAGAGGTAATGGATTTCGCTTGTGAAGTAGTCAAAAATCCTTGTTTTGAAGGCTGAAATCTTGTGCTTGCCGAGAGATTCGCAGCTGACGATGAAAATTG
Source organism: Caldisericia bacterium (assembly GCA_017992555.1). GTDB lineage: Bacteria > Caldisericota > Caldisericia > JAAYUI01 > JAAYUI01 > JAAYUI01. The sequence continues at coordinate 31,819 of JAGOOK010000016.1, forward strand.
CATTTTCTCCGCCGTTTTCATTGAAACTCGTGCAGGCCAGCAGTTTTATATTTTTCGTCTGGCTGATGTCATCATAAGCCAGGTATGCAGCTTTCTGGGGCGCTTGCTGTTTCCCGCCATAATAGGACACACAGCCGTTCACGAAAAACAGGCCCCCGTCAAAAGGAAAGAGCATGTTCGCCAGGCCGGGGCGCACACCGTCATGTTTTATCGAGAATATGAACCTGGATTCCCTTTGGTCGAACAAAAACAGTTTTTGGCCGTCATAAATTGAGATGATTCCCCTGTCCGGGTTTTTGGTGTTTCCGCAGATGAAGGATTTTTCGATGTCACCCTTGGTCCCAAGCGGGATTTTCTTGTACGGGGTTATTTTTTCTTTGAACACGGTGTAAAAAATGAGATTTGTGCCATCGTAGCCAACGAGGCTGTTGGAACCATTTTTGTAGTTTTCCGCAAAAATGGTTTTGGGCTCAAATGGGTATGATGCCAGCTCTCCGGTGCTGTTGTAATGGAAAACTTCTCCTCTTTTGTTTGTGCAGAGAATGATTGTCTTGTTGTCATCAAATGGCAGATACCGGCCAATTATTGTGTCCGCGTATGTCTCCACATAAAAAGCGTTCTCGAAATGCTTGTAGTAGTCAGAAAAAACCGTGTGGACGTTTTCAACCTTATAGAAAACAAGAACATTGCTTGTGTCACTTTCAAAGATGGCCGCTATGTTGGTTGTGCTGGGGTCATGACTGCCTGGTATTGGGTCTTTCTTGATGTTTATGCTTAGAAGTTTGCTGGGCGATTCTATACTGGCCAGCGTTTCTTTGAGGTCTTCCGTGAGAATGCGCCGGCCGCCGGCCGCCGTCTGATTTGTCAAAGACAACTGGCAAATACCCCTTGCCCGTGTCTTTGGGGTCCTCGTACAGACAGCCGACGATTTCTCTGTCGGTGTTGCTTGCCACCAGCTTGAGTTTTGCACGTCCCGGATCAAGAATTATCGCGGCCGAAACCAGTGAGCCAAACACCAGAATTATTATCACCCAGTAAATCAAATTTTTATTTGCCCTTGCCCCTGTTTGCCCAACTGCGCTCATTTTTTGTGCCTCCAGCTATTTCTTTGGCTTACCCAAAATGCCATGCAAACCAAAACTTGGGTTTGTATCCTATTTGACACCTGAGGTGATGGTTATTTTTTTGGTCTTCTGGTCGTAGTCAAGCTTGCACCCGAGGTTTTCGGCAAGAAACCTCATCGGGACAAGCGTCCTTCCGCCAGAGATTATTGGCACCACCTTGGGGTTTTTGGGGTCTATCTGGATATCGTTCGCGTTGACAGTGGCTTTTTCATAACCAATCCTCATTCTGATCGTGTTGCCATTCAGTATAACCGTAATTTCTTTCCATCTATCATTCCACAGTGTGTCGCCACCCATTGGTTCGGCCACAAATTTCGCAGGCAGGTATGTGACTCCACCGATTGTCTGGAGTTTTACTCCCATGTCCTGCTCCGCTCCGTCAGCCTTGAATTTGCTGCTGCCAATCTGAAATTCCAGCTTTTTTGTTGCACCTTCGGAAAAGCAATAGAGAAGGTTTGGTTCTCTGACCACGAAGAGATAGTCTTTTATGGGCACGACGAAAGACCTGCGGCTGATGTACGAGGTTTTATTGTCACTGCTGCCATCAAAACAGAAATCAAAGCTCCCTGTTTTTGTATTTGTCAAGGTGTTGTATATTTCGAGATCACCATCATGAAAGTATAAAGAGTCCAGGAAAAATGAGTTTTTTGCATAAGCGTAGTCCCCGGACCTTGCGTGGCAATTCATATATGATTTGTCTTCCCAGATGCATTCGCCGGTTTCTATGTCAATGAACATATTTTCACACCTTAGTTTTCCATCAGAGACCGAGCTGGCATCACAGGTATAGGGCACTTCGATAATTTTTTTACCATTCGACATATTAAAGCTACAAAGCCCATCCCATTGGATTCCATGAGAATAAGCTTCGACCTGCAAGTAAATGATGCCGTTCTTTATGAAAATGTTGTTTATAATTGACTTGCTTGCAAAGCCAAAATCACCAAAAACGGACTGGTCAATATCTGAATCGAAGAAGTTTTGTTCCCAAAACACCTTCCCGTTTGCTATATCAAAACATGACAGCACAAATGAAAAACCAGTTCTAGGATTTTCATAATCACCAGTTCTTCTGTCTTCCAGACGGCACAGATATGCCCTGTTTGAATCAAATGCCATTTGAAAAATAAGGCCTTCGTCACGATCATAACTATAAGGATAATTTTTGCTTTCCTTGCGTTTTGTTTGTGCCATCCAGATCGTCTTGCCTGTTTTGGAATCCAGGCAATACAGATTTCCAACAAAAACAAAGACCTTTCCTTTGTAGCAGTAGATTTCATCAACAATCATTTCTTCATCCATTTTAAAATTTTTTGCTGTCCAGAGCTTTTTCCCTCTCGTCTCGTCATATTTGTGCACCTGTTTTCCATCTGCAACATAAAAAGCACCTTCATGGTCCGGGGTGCCAAGCGTTTTGCATTCCGGTGACTTGATGAATATTGTTTTCTTCAAACCATCAAGGCTGTAGTTTTCCAGGGCGCCATTGTTTAGTGCAACAACCTTGTCCTTTGTGAGATAGGCGTCTGGCCAGGCCATCACTTTTTTCAAGTTCTTTTTCGGCCCGCATGCCTCCGGGTAAATGAATAGCTGGTTGAGCTCATTTTCCAGGAAAGAATCTGTGCATGCCATTTCTGGTTTTTTGTTTTCAACATAACCCCTCAACTGGAAACGTTTTTCTGGCCCCGGCCACCTGATTACCAGTTCCCCCCTGAGCACCTTTCCATTCTCTGGCGATGTGCTTCCCGAAAGGTCCATTGTCAGTTTGAGTTTTTTCTTTTCGCCAGGTTCAAAGGTGAGTTCGCTTGTTTCTGCCGTCACCGATGGAGTTGTGACCTCGATGGTTGTTTTCACCTGGTTTTTTGAGAGGTTTTCAATTGTCGCCCAGATGTCCTTTTTTGTTCCGGGGGCAACCGTCCTGAAATCATAAAAGTTTTCATCCAGCAGGAATCCATCGCCGCTGGAATAGCAGTACACATTTCCGTCTGATTTTGATACAAAGAGTTTGTCGCCAACGCAGGTTATTGCTCCAAATCCACCAGCTGACCATAATTTCCAGTCAGAGTAGTTTTCTCGTATGGAATCTGAATTTGTGCTGAATCCGAGCAAATGCATTGCACTAAGGAAGTAAACCTTGTCTCTGGCAATCATCGGGTTGCTTGTTTCCTCGAAATGCAATTCTCTTATTTTTTTTCCGGTCTTGGCACTAAAAATGTTTATGTCATATTGTGGAAAAAACCTTTTTCTGTTTGAGTAAACATCGCCTTGTATATGACTGCTTATAACAATCAGACCATTTGCAGCGTTTATGGATTTTATTTCACTTGGAAAAGGATCTTTTATTGTCCACAATATCTTGCCGGTGGAAGTATCAACACCCTGCATGTGACCGTAGAAGTATACCAAGACGCCATTTGTACAAAGGAAATTTCTAAAAATTGCGTCCAGTTTTGATGCATCATTTTCCCAGATCTTTTTTCCAGTCCTGGCATCCAGGCAGGCCAATTTCTTTATTTTATTGGAATCATAATCGTATGAGTAATAGTATGAAAAATACTTTCCATCACCAACAACAAATTCCCTGCCCTTACTCTCCCACAGCTTTTCCCCATCTTTCGTGTCATAGCAGCCATCTTTGGAATAGAGCAGCCCATCATAAAGGGTGAGGCTTGAAATATTTGGAATAAACTTGTTCCAAAGTGTTTCACCCGTTTCACCGAGCATGCATATCAATCCATTATCTGATTTGACATACAGTTTGCCTTCAAACCACGAGACATCACTGTAGTAAAACTCTTTTTTCCATAAAAGCTTGCCATTTGATATGTCAAAGCATTTCAGGTAACGGATTTTTCTTGAAGGGTTTTCAAATTGCTTGTCGAATACAAAGAGCTTTCCATCGCCGCATACTGCCCCGGAAGGGAATTGGCTTCCTTCCTCCACGGCACGCTCCAAAAGACCATATTCATCTTTATAACCTTCCTCTGGTTTGTATTTCCAAAGCAGTGACAGCTTGCCCATATTCAGATTGGAGCTTGTGGGTGTCCTTCCGCCTCCGTCGCCATCCTCGTTTGGCCATGATGGCAGGCCAGCGTCTTTGTATGAAATGGCATTGAGGCATATCAGACCATCGTCCCATTTTATTTTTACCGGGACCACCTTTGCTCCCGGGGTAGTATCAACTCTACCAATTGTTGCCTCGATCTGGATCTTTTTTTCTGGCTCCAGGGAGAACTGGTCTGGCTTGAAAGAAATACTGCCATCATCTGCTTCTGCCGTGATATTTTTTGTCTTACCAGTGTAGTTTGTTAGCTCAAACGAGAGTTTTGAGAGTTTTGTTCCAAAATCCAGCGAGGGAGTGTCTATTTCAACACTGTCAAAGTCCCCATAACAGTATGATGTGTATCTGTTTTCAGTGTTATCCAGGTCTTTTGTAAATATCATGCCGCCACCAGCACAAACCGGAATGCCAACCATTTCAGAGGAGCCGGTAAGGTTTCCGCTTGAAATGTCAAAATAGAGCATTTTTTTGCCATTGCTCATAACCACGCTGTCGCCCATTATCATAACTGATTCCAGAGCGTTGTCGTTTAGTGGTTTTGACCACAACAATTTTCCGTTTGACGCATCCAGGCATGAAAGCTGGCCTTTTTTTTCTGAAACGACCCTCTTGTTGCCGGCACAAATAAGGTTTCCCTCAAAAAGCCACAATTTTTTCCCAGTACCTGGGTCCGAGCATCTTACGAAAGTTTCTTTTTTGCCAGTTTCTGTCGCATTGCAAATTACCCCTTCGCGCATGATGAATGGTTCCTGGCATTCGGTCCCTGTTTTCCAGACCACTTTCCCCGTGTCTGTGTTGAAACAGTACAGCCTGTCGGCGTTAAAGTAGACCAGGTTGTCCCTGATTGCCAACCCGTAATGGAACCCCCTTTTTTGGTAATCTACCTCGATATTGTGCAGTATTTTTCCTGTTTTCTGGTCCAGGATATCGATAAAAATGTTTCCATAATGGGAATCAGATTCAATTGCAATCTTCCCGGCACTGGCACAGATTGCTTCCTGGGCCATCCTTCTACTCTGGTCCCACCGCCATGCTTTCCTGAGCGTGAGAGGATCAATGCAAATTATCCCGTAATCTATTTCCAGGAACATTTTTCCGCCATCAAAATAGATCTCTTTTATTTCTCGGCCGAAACCTTCTTCCAGAATCGTCTTGCCGTTTTGTGGTTCTAGGATGGATACGATACCATTGTATCCAAATGTATAGAAAAAACCGTTCCAGTAGGTTTTTGTAATCCCATACCACATCCTCTTTAATGTGTTTCTTTTTGGAAGCTGGTTTGCAGGCACATATTTTTTGCCTTCGATGTTGTTTCTATCGTTTGCGTATGTAAAAGAATCCCCTGCAGTTTTACAAAAAGTGAATGGTATCTTTTTGGAGCTATCACCCCAGGAGAGCACTATTTCCCCATTTGACTGGCCGAGTTTTGCCAGGTCCAGATTTGGGGTGGCCGTTAATTTATAACTTGATTTTGGGGCAACAGTGAATTTTTCCGATGAGAGCTTAATTGGCCCCGTTTTTACTGCCGTCATCTCGATATTTTCATCGCCGTTGTTTTTTATTTCGATATCTTTTGGAATAGCCTTTTTGGGTTCTAGGAACCCAAAGTTTATCGATGATTTTTTGATGTTGGTTTTGCCTGGCGAATCGAAGGAGAGCAACCTGGAATCTTTTGTAACAGCAAACAGTTTTCCCATTGAGGGAACGATGTCTATGCCAGGTTTGGCGCCAACCTCTTCCTCATAGAGTACATTGCCGTCTGTGCACGAAGCCACAACAAGATTTTCACCTGCGACAAAAAACAGCTTTCCGTTTGAAACGGTTGGGGAATTAAGGATCGACCCGCTGTAGGTTTTTTTCCAGACCAGTTTTCCTGTGTCTGCCTGAAGACACTGGATCCCGCCATCTTTTGTTCCCAGATAAACTTTCCCGTTTGCAACAACAGGATTTTGCACCTTATTTTCGCTTATCGGGACTGCAAAGATTTTTTTGCATTTGTCTATCGAAAGGCAGTACAGGGAGAATTTGCTGCTGTTCTCATCGATACCAATTGTGTAGATTTTCCCCTGCTCTATTGCGAGTGTCGAGTTTGGGGGAAAACTGAAATCAAGTAGGGAATCCCAGATTTTTGTCCCCTTGAACTGGTCAATGCAATAGATGTATCTGCTTGACCCAACAAAGATCTTTCCTTCGGAAACCGAGTGCAGGGTGTCAAGTTTGTCCAGTTTGCATTCCCAGATTTTTTTGCCATCTGCAAAGTCAAGGCAGTAAATATGTCCATGGTTCAATGCGACATATATTTTGCCGGAATTCACGAGAGGTGACCCTATGGTTTGGTAGTAGGGATCATCTGTATAAAAATCAGAGATTTTCCATGCCGTAGAGCCATCTGAATAGTTGATTGAGCGGAGTTCCTCATTGCACAAGGCGATCACCCTTCCGCCTGCAACTGTAAACTGGTTCACTGAAGGAGTGTTTGTCTCCCAAACTATGGCCCCATTCTGGGGATTGATGGCAAGGACACGCCCTGTGAATGTGTTGTTATTTGTTGTAAAAAACACCATATTATCAAGCGCAACTGGAGCGATGTTTGTGCTTGCGGATGAGCTGGAATCAGCTTGATAGGACCAGTCCAGAGAGACCTCATCGGTCGCAGGTGCGCAGGAATCCGGATAACAGCCTGTTCTTGCCAGGTTGCCCCTTTGAAATCCTGTCCTACATTCCTCTGACAGTGAATTACCCGGGAAAATAACAAACTGGATTGAAATTATAAAAGAAAGCAAAAAAGCGAAGAATTTCCTGCCCATAAAACCCTCCTGGCCCAATTATTTTTTGTCCTCTATAAGGGAGTTTAGGAATTATTCACCAAAAATGCAAATCTAAAAAATACCTATGGATAGATAGATTTCTTTGTTCTTATGACGGGAAGACTAGCTTGCCAGCTCTGCTTTGCGGCGTGCCATCCAGGCTTTTCGGATGAGCCTGAGTACCCTTGTGCCGCCTGTTTGTGTCCCCACAGGCGTAAAGCCCAGCGAGAGGGCAAGAGAGAAGCTTCTGTTGTTCCCAAGCACTACGTATGTGTCTACATAATAGATTTCCGATTCCCTGAACATCTCGTCCAGGACAAGGCTGCAGGCCTCTTTTCCATAGCCTTTTCCCCACATCGCCTTATCACCGATTGATATGACCATCTCGCCTTTGCGCTCAAAATCTGTAATGTGGGCGGTTACGTCCCCTATCAGTTTTCCATCCACATCAATGGCCCAGAGAAGATCACCGGAAGATTTTCGGTCAGAAAGCCATCTGTGGCTGTCTGCAAGTGCGGTTTGGTAAGTGTAACTGGGACGATCAGGCAAACCAAGGCTTT
>JAGOOK010000046.1 GCA_017992555.1 Caldisericia bacterium
CTTGCAACATACTTCCTTCTTCCAAGGGCATTTGCCCAGGTGCAGGCCAGCCTTGAGGGTGCGACAAACTCGCCTGTAATCATGCCTTTTCTTGGCAATTATTTTGATTCATGCTCCATTTCCGACCTTCCTGAAGGTCTGAGGGAAACGGTTTCCGAAGCAAAGAATCTATATGGGGCAGGCGAAAAACCAAAAGCAAGGCGCCTGATGACCCAAAAACTGGTAGACATGCTAATGGAATCGAGGTTTTCCAGGTTGCCATATTTTGCCGACTGTGTAGGCACATATTCGAATCTTCTTGAGGTCAGGCTCGTGATCGCATCGAGGATAAGGAAGGGCTCTTTTGTGCCAATTGAAGGCTGTGAAATAAATGGCAACTGCACACCAGAACAGCTTGCAAAAACACTTGGCACAACAAACCCTGACCTCGAGAACCTTGAAAAAGTTGCAAGCAAGAAGTTTTTTGAAAAAGTAACGGCCTCTAGGGCCATTCCTGCAGGCCCAGAGGTCATTTTTGGGTATCTCTCAGAGCTCGAAAATGAGCTTGTGAATGCCTCGATGCTGCTCGCAGGTTCGCTGGTCGCACTTCCGCCAGCAGAGCTCGAGATGGGTTACGGGAGAGCCTATGTCTCTTAATGTCGTGGCAATAGGAAACGCCCTCCAGGTCTCACCCTGGGGTTTTTTGGGTGCAAAAGTCGTTATTCCAACAAAAGAAGATGAGCAAAAACAACTCACAAATCTTCTTTCTGATGAAAAAATAGGAATATTGCTGATATCAAACGATCTGGCGGTCAGAAACCAGCACCTCCTTGAAAAACAGAACCTCCACGGGCCGGTCGTCCTGGTAATTCCGGACGGCTTCGAGGAAGACGACCCGGCCGGTGAGGCACTGCGAAAACTCGTCATGGAGGCAATTGGCGTCGACCTGCTCGGAAAAGAGAGGCTCAATGGGAATAATAACTAGGATTTCAGGCCCGCTTGTAGAGGCCAGGGACCTGAACGAGGCCTTCATGTATGAACTCGTCAAGGTCGGCGAGGTGGGCCTTTTTGGCGAAATAATAGAAATGCGCTCAGGCATTGTTTCAATCCAGGTGTACGAGGACACCGAAACGCTCAAGCCGGGCGAGCCGGTCTCCTGCACAGGTGTCCCGCTCTCTGCCCTCCTCGGTCCAGGACTCATTGGAAGCATCTATGATGGCCTGCAAAGGCCACTGCCAGTCCTGCAGTCAAAATACGGCGATTTCGTGGCCAGGGGCGTCATTGAGCCGGCCCTCGACCAGTCAAGGAAATGGGACTTTGTGGCCACAAAAACTGAAGGCCAGGTAGGCGAGGGTGACATAATCGGAACGGTCCAGGAAACTGATATCGTTGCCCACAAGATAATGATACCTGCTGGCGTCAAAGGCAGGATTGAGGGAATAAAAAGTGGGGAATACACAATCACTGAACCGATAGGGTACGTTATCGACGGTGAAAAAAAGCACGAGCTGAAACTTGCCCAGACATGGCCGGTCAGGATTTCAAGGCCGGTGCAAAAAAGATTGCCGCCAAAAGACCCCATGGTGACCGGCCAGAGGGTGCTTGATATGCTGTTCCCGATCGCAAAGGGTGGAACGGCCTGCGTTCCAGGTCCGTTTGGTTCAGGAAAAACGGTCGTCCAGCACCAGCTTGCAAAATGGGCCGATGCAGACATCATCGTCTACGTCGGCTGCGGCGAGAGGGGCAATGAGATGACCGATGTTCTCGATGAATTCCCCAAACTCGTTGACCCAAAGACTGGCGCACCGCTCATGAACAGAACAGTGCTCATAGCAAACACTTCCAACATGCCTGTTGCGGCCCGCGAGGCCTCGGTTTTCCTCGGCGCCACAATCGCACAGTATTTCAGGGACATGGGCTACAGCGTCGCCATGATGGCCGATTCCACCTCAAGGTGGGCCGAGGCGATGAGGGAGATCTCCGGCAGGCTGGAAGAGATGCCTGGCGAAGAGGGTTTTCCTGCATATCTTGCGTCAAGGGTGGCCGGCTTTTACGAAAGGGCTGGGCAGACGGAGTGCATCGGAACACCGGAAAGAGAGGGCACGCTGTCAATCATAGGCGCAGTTTCACCACCAGGTGGCGACCTTTCCGAGCCGGTGGTCCAGGCGACCCTGAGGGCCGTAAAGGTCTTCTGGGCGCTTGATTCACAGCTTGCATACAGAAGGCACTTCCCGGCCATAAACTGGCTGAACTCGTACTCGCTGTACGCCAGCGAGGTCGGCCCAAGCTTTGACAGGAGCGTTGGCGAGGGCTGGACAAAATATCGCCAGAGGGCAATGACCATCCTCGATGAAGAGGCAAGGCTCGAAGAAATAGTCAGGCTGGTTGGCCAGGATGCGCTCTCCCCGAAGCAGAGGCTCACGCTTGAATTTGCCAGATCAATCAGGGAAGACTTCCTCCAGCAAAACGCTTTTGTGGCCGAAGACACCTACACATCCCCGCAAAAACAGCTGATGCTACTGACTGCCATCTGCGAGCTCTACGATGGCGCGGCAGGCGTCATCGAGACCCAGGAACAATATTCTGCCCTGCTTTCAAACCCAGTCAGGGAAAAGATCTCAAGGGCAAAGATGACCCCGGAACCGGCAGACGGATTCTTTGCCGGACTGATGAAAGAAATTGAGCAAGCACTTGCACAGATAGGCGGCATGCAATGAAAGAATTCATGACCACAAAAGAGGTTGTCGGGCCGCTCATCCTTGTCACTGATTGTGGTGACGTCGGCTATGGCGAGGTCGCAGAGATAACAATGCCTGACGGGCAGACAAGGCACGCAATGGTACTGCAGACCTCCCACGACCTGGCACTCCTTCAGGTTTTTGAGGGCACATCCGGCATAAACCCTGGAACAACAAGGGTCCGCTTCACGGCAAAACCACTCCAGATAGGGCTCACGCCTGACATGATCGGCAGGGTCTTTGATGGTCTCGGAAGGCCAAAAGACGGCGGCCCGGTCCCGATACCAAAGAAGAGGGTTTCGATAAATGGCTCTCCGCTCAACCCGGTCTCAAGGGCCTACCCAAACGAGTTCATATCCACCGGCATTTCCGCAATCGACGGGCTCAACACGCTGGTCAGGGGCCAGAAACTACCGATCTTCTCCGGTGCCGGCCTCCCGCATGCAAGGATAGCCGCGCAGATAGCCAGGCAGGCCACCATCTCGACGGGCGAGGAATTTTCAGTGGTCTTTGCCGCACTTGGCGTGACATTCGAAGAAGCCAACTTTTTCATTGAGGGACTAAAGGCAACAGGTGCCGATGCCAGATCGGTGCTGTTCATCAACCTTGCCTCCGACCCTGTCATCGAGAGGATAGCCATCCCGAGGATGGCGCTCTCGTGTGCTGAATACCTGGCTTTTGAGCTTGGCTACCATGTTCTTGTCATCATGACGGACATGACCAACTACTGCGAGGCGCTCAGGGAAATAGGCGCGGCCAGAAGGGAAATCCCAGGCAGAAGGGGCTACCCGGGCTACATGTACACCGACCTGGCGTCTCTGTATGAAAGGGCCGGCAGGATAAGGGACAAAAAGGGTTCCATAACCCAGATGCCAATCCTCACCATGCCTGACGACGACAAAACCCACCCGATCCCGGACCTGACCGGCTACATCACCGAGGGCCAGATAATGCTCTCGAGGAGCCTCGAGCGTGCTGGTGTCTATCCTCCAATTGACGTCCTGCCCTCACTTTCAAGGCTGAGAGACAAGGGAATCGGCGATGGCAAAACGAGGGAAGACCATGCCGACCTTTCGTCCCAGCTCTTTGCATCATACGCAAGGGGCAGGGAAGCAAGGGAGCTTGCTGTCATCCTTGGTGAATCGGCCCTGTCTCCGATAGATGTGACCTATGTTCGCTTTGCAGAAGAGTTTGAAAAGAGGTTTGTAAGCCAGGGCGAGTTCGAGGACAGGAACATCACCGCGACGCTGGAGCTTGGCTGGGAACTGCTCTCCATTCTGCCAAAAGCGGAACTGAAGAGGGTCCACAAGGAATTCCTGGAAAAATACGGCAAGGCATAAAAAATGGCGCAAAACATTCCTGCCAACAGAATGGAGCTTTTCAAGAGGAAACGCCAGCTTGTGCAGGCCCAGAAGGGCCTGAAGATGCTCAAGGACAAGCTGGAGGCCCTGCTTGCCCAGTTCATGCACATGGCCAATTCCTACCTTGGGAAAAAGAAGGGCCTGTTCTCCGAACTCCTCCTCGCGCAGGCAAGGTATGCGCTTTCGGCCTCTGCCAACCCGGAGCTTGCCCAGATCGGGCTCTCAAGGTATGGCAAACTCACACTGAAGAAATCAGAGTTCAGGGTTGTCTCCCTCCTCCTGCCAAAACTGGAGATAGAGGAATACGAGCCGGACACTGCAATACCCCCACAGTCGGCAACAACGCAGGCACTCCTTGCGCTCGACTCATACTCGAAGCTCCTTCCAAACCTCGTTGAGGTGGCACAGCTCCAGTCGGCACTGAGGGAACTTGCACTGGAGATACAGACGGTGCGCAGAAGGGTGAACGCACTGGAGAATGTTCTTGTGCCAACCCTGCAAGATGAGGTCAGGCAGGTGCAATCAAAACTGGACGAGGTCGAAAGGGCATCAAAATCCAGGCTACTGAGGGTCAAGGACATCCTTGCGAAAAAGGACGAGAGACTGGGCTAGAAAATCCCGCGTCATACAATTTAATTGATATGCCCCAACACTGGTGGTAGAAACTTCCCCAATTTTATAAAAAGGAGGCTGCCACATGGGCAACTATCTGTTTAGCGGATGCTCTTTCCGTGTCGAATGGCACTGGGAAGGCGGAGAAGAACACCACCACATCGAGGCGGAGATGGATTACCCTGGCGGCCCGAGAAGCAAGAATGTGCATCTGGATGCAAGCATACTCTCGATTGCGCTGAAAAACGGTCTCGGGCTGGAAATGACAGGCACCAGGGACAACTACTTCACATTCGACATCAGCGAGAACATAGCAATCCATCCAAGCGTCTGGTACAACTGCCTTGTTGTGGATGGGTCAGGCACGAAGAAGGTGCTTTGCGCAAAGGTTTCGGCCATCAGACATATTGGGGCTGATCTAGAGGGGTGAGGTTCACCCCTCTTTAAACAATTCCCATCAACACTTTAATATCAAACAGTTATATTGCTGATCTAGTTTTTTCTGGTTCAAAAAGTGGCTTTAAATTTGAAATTTTTATTCATTCCACTTTTGAAAATTGCCCACACTATTTAGACACAAACCCATGTATGTTTGTTCTGATTTTTAGGCTTTTAAAAATCTCAAATCACCAATAAATATCTCGCCAGCCCATGTATGTTTCAGTCAAGTAATAAACTCCCTTGTCACCAAAGAATATCAGGTATTCATTGATTGTCATGTCGTTTATCTTGTCATTGACGGGAGGAATGCTGATGGTATTTATTTGGCCTTTCTCCTCACCAAGTCTCCAACCCTTTATGGTTGATTTGCCTTTTGAATAGGAACCAAAAAATGCGTAGGAAAGGTTATCATTTGTTGACCAACCATAATCAAGCAAACGGTATCCATCATGTGACTTTAGGAGGTTTTCAACCTTATGTGTGTCCCTGTCAATGAGACAAATGCCTTCCTTGTAGGGGGCAAAAATATAATTTATAGTTATTATACCTGGCTTTAAGCCATCTATCTTTATTTTGAAGGCAGTCTTTTTGTTGGTCAGACTCAAGGCATGCAGATACTGACCGTCATAGAATACCAGATCAAAGCTCCTTTTTTCAGGGGGTAGATCATATTCAGGTGGCCGGAAAGGTATAGCATCTGTTTGCTCAAAAAAGAAAGCATTGGAGATACCATTGTCTGTATCAAGGGTCATTATATCGGTTGTTTCACCATCCTTGAAAGTAAACAGTCTCTGACCGTCAAAAGTGAGAAAGATCGGTCTTTCCTGGTCATCGTAATCAATAATGGTGGTTATTGATGGCTTCTGAAGATCATATTCCTTGATAAATTCACCATTGATATTGTAAAGGAAAATTCGCCTCAGATCATCGGATTGAATGTAGAAGTAGCAATGCTTATAGTTTATGCCAATTATTTGTTTACCCTTTATCTCTGATGTTTCCAACAATTTAAAGGTTGTTTTGTGTCCCCCTTTAGAATCATAATCACGACTCTCTTCAAGATGTGCATAATAATACTTTCCCCCATCCTGATATATGACAATCAAATCACTGCTTACCAAATCATATTTTCTCGGACATGAATTGCATGAGATAATTTTGCCAGGGAGATCGATCTTGGATATTATTTTCAGTTTAGGAAATATCGGCAGAATTCCATCTTTGTATTCCACTTCTTCTTCTGGACCTTCGAAGTCAAAGATGGTTGATCCACCAAAACAGTATGCTTCGCAATGGCTGATGCCCATTCCTGCACCAACGTTGAGTAGTGTATATGACTCTGGGAATATCAGTCTTCTTATCCTCATGCATCCTATGGACTGGCTCAATAATGCCATTATCACGGCAACTCCTATTACCAGCAGTATTGGTTTAAGTATTGGCTTAAATGTTTCCGACATCACTGTTCACCTTGTATCTATGGTACAATAAGTTTTCCTGATATATCAACAACGGAAGTGCGCCTGTTCCATGGCACCCATCCAAATTTGTTTTCAACACATGCATCAGCATATTTTTTTAACAGGCATACGTTCTCATAATTAACAAGTCTCCTGGTTTTCCAGATAATATTTGCAATTTTGATGACAAGCTCTTCCTCAAGAACACCGCGGGGGGCAAAGATCTTTTTTCAATTCTGTGACTAATTCATCATATGCTTTCTGGCTCTCAAGTATTGGCAAAACCGGAACTGAGGCCAAAATGCCATGCTTCAGATTTGATGGGGGCAGAAATTTGCTCCTTTGTGTTTTTGGCCCTGTGGATTTTCTGGCATTTTTTCTATTTGCCTCAATGGCTTTTGATGTCATTGTCTTTTTAAAACTTTTTTTCTCTTTTATTTCCTGTTTTTTCATTTTGCATCCCTCAATTTTTAGTCTTCATAAAACATATTTATTGCCATTGACAAATATTGTATACACAGAGGGGATATTTTACAACATTTATCACTTCTAGGGACAAAAACACAATTTTGTAAAGGTTTTCAAGTGATTTTAGTCATCTATCTCAATTTCTGTCAATAAACATATCTACAACGAAAGGCGAGAGAGGTCTTAAAATAAGCCATTTGTAAAAAATTCCGCACATACCAAAATTTGTTTGGCAAATCAATAAAAAGATTCATTATATCTTATTGCTATTTATACTTATTATTTGTTTTTATTAATAAACATACTACACTCCAATACAACTAAGGTAATATTTTACACATATTTTCATACTATTGACAATTTGAGGAAATTTTACACAATATCTTTAGGGATATAAATGATGAGGGCAAGGTGAAAGATAACCTAAGGATTATATGTTCTCTACTGATACTCTTAAGCTCGCTATCTAGCGCATATCTGCCAATAAAGAATACTTATGCTTCAACAGATATATATGATTTAATGTGTCCTTT
>JAGOOK010000047.1 GCA_017992555.1 Caldisericia bacterium
GATGAAAAGGGCAAGGCCACCAAGGAGTTCAAATGTCATTTTCACATAATCGTTCATGTTTTACCTCGCGAGGAGTGATTGTAAGAGTTGTGTTAGAAATTTGCAAACAAGCTGGTTAAACCTTGTGTCGCTTCCAGCGTCCAGTCCTGAATACAGAAATTGAGATTATGGCCATCACAATAGAGCCTGCATTGATACCCCACCAGACGCCATATTGCCCAAACATGTTCGCAAGAACGAAGCACAAAGGGATCTGGAGGACCCATTGTGTGCCCGCAGAAATCATGAGAGCAGTTATCGTGTCCCCAGCGCCACTCAGACCCCTTTGTGGAATGAAGCTGAGTGGCATGAGAATGTTTGCGATGAATGTTGTTGAGAGTATTATTCTGCCTTCATCAATTACCGTTGGATCGTTATTAAACAACCCAACTATGGTTTTTGCGAATGCCACAAAAAGTATGCTTAGGGAAACAACTATGATTGTATTGTAGAAGAGGGCCTTATAAACAGCCTGCTCGGACCTCTCCGGTTTTCTGGCCCCGAGGTTCTGACCAACGAGTGTTGCGACTGCATTGCCCATTCCCACTACCGGCAACGTTATGAATTCCTGGGCCCTTATCGAAACCGTGTATGCTGCCGTGACAGCGTCGCCAAACCTTGAGACAATCCCCATGAGAAATGTCCTTGCGGTGAACATTACAAATGTCTGGAGTGACGAGGGAAGGCCAATTTTCAGGACATTCATCATGAGATGGGATTTTATTCTTATCAGACCTTCAGACATCTCTGAGAATGTTTTGTAGGAGAACCATGTAAGTATGGATGCGGCTACAAATTCGGAGAAAATGGTCGCTATTGCAGCTCCTGCAATGCCCAATTCTGGAAATCCAAGCCAGCCGAAGATGAGTACCGGATCCAGGAACATGTTTAATACTACTGCAATGATGTTTGCTATAAGTGTCAGTTTTGGGCGTCCTGCACCCCTTAATGCTCCTCCATTAATGGAGGAGATGAAAAGGAGTGGTCTGGCAGCAAATATCCAGATGTAATACTGTTTTCCAAGCTCCAGTGTTTCAGGTGACATTCCGAAAAGATCCAGGATCGGATTTTGTAGAACTATCATTATCAGGGTAACCAGAATACCTATTGCCAGCCCTATGATCGTACCGTTGAGCCACCCTTCTGCGGCACCCTTTCCGTTGCGTTCCCCGATTCTCCTGGAGACAATTGCTATGACTCCAATTGAGAGGCCGAATGCAATTGAGGAAATTGTTATCATCAGCATTCCAACGATGCCTGCAGCAGCGAGTGCTTCCTTGCCAAGTCTCCCAACCCAGAACATGTCGGTAAGGTTCAGTATCGTCAACACCACTGATTCGAGCATCATAGGCAAGGCAAGTGACCAGAGTGCTGTGGAAATGGGTTTGTTTATGATTGTGTCTCTGTATTCATCCATAGGCCCTAGATTCTATCCCGAAATAAAATTTGAATCTTTAAAACAAAACCCAAGCCATGATGTTGTCGAAAAAATCGCTATTTATAGAGGTTTGCGTTTCATTCTGGTATGGTGGCCATAAAAAAACCGGCCTCAAAATGAGGCCGGTTTCAATATTTGGTTTTTTAATGGATTACTGCTTATCCTTGAGTTCTTCCAGGTTCTTGCCAGCCTCTTTTGCAAAATTCACAAACTCTTTTAGTGTTTCACACATGTAAGAATCGCATTTTGCGCAGTTTTCAACACCCTTGGAATTGGCGCATGATCTTACCTTGCACTCGTTGCAATAGCCGATATGCGCACCTTCAAGAGAACAGCCAACGCAGTTGATGTCCTCCGGTTTTGCATCAAAACCAAATTCTGCCTTCCACTTCTTTGCGATTTCCGCCTTCAGTTTTGTGTCATTGTTTTTTGTGGCAATATAGGCATCGCATTTTGAACAGTCCAGACCGCACCTTGCATATAGTTCTGCCATTTTTTTGCTCCTTCGATTTTTTGATTTTTAAAAAGAAAAAAGAGGGGATTTTTTGAGGGTTAATGGTGGGCAGTGAAGGATTCGAACCTCCGAAGACATGAGTCAACAGATTTACAGTCTGCCGCGTTTGACCGCTTCGCTAACTGCCCACTACTCCATGAATATATAGCAATCGAGGTGTTTTCAGTCAAGGACGCGATTTAAAAAATGCCATAAACATTTATTTGACGGTTTTTCCGTCTTCAAAACCGTTGCCAATTTTTTCACCAATTGCCCTGTAGCTTGAATCTCCGGTGTCCCAGACGAAAGGCTTAAATCTTTCCATCGAGATACGTCCTTTTTCATCAAGAAGGTTCTCATCTGCTTTTACATCCATTATTTCACCAACAAACTCGGTGTGGAGGCCAATTTCCAGCGTATGCAGGAGCTTGCATTCGAGCACTACTTCAAACTCTGATGGATATGGTGCATCGACGATGTCTGATCTTATTGGTGTTAGACCAAGTTTTTTGAACTTGTCCTCGTCTCTGCCAGACACAATGCCGACGTGGTCTGCTTCTCTGACGAATTTTTGGGATGGAATGGACACGGTAAATGCCTTTCTGGTCATTATGTTGCCATAGGTTAGTGTTGCCTTGCGCAGCGAAATATAAACACATGGTGGTTTTGAACAGCAGACTCCTGCCCATGCGGCGCACATCATGTTTGGTCTGTCATCCTCGCCATAGCTGCCAACTATCCATACCGGCGTTGGGAAAGCCAACACCTTTGCGCCCAAAGATTTCTTCATGCGTTGCCTCCTTTTTATCAGACCATGATAAGTTTCTGTCTCGCTTTTTCAATCGCCCTTGAAAAGAATGGCCTCAAAAAATAGAATTCTTGCCATGAAAAAAGCGACTGTCATGGGTTTGGGTTATGTTGGTCTTCCACTTTCGCTTGTTTTGTGGAGCAGAGGTATTGAGGTTTACGGCCTTGATGTCAGGGAAAGGTACATCAAGGACCTTTGTGAGGGCAGGGTCAAAATGGCCGAGTCCTTCAATGGAGAACCAATCACGTCAGTCCTGAAAAGGGCTGTTGCCTCTGGTAGATACCATCCGACAACTGATCCGGACCTTGCCCTGGGTTATGATGACCAGCAAATCATTCTTACGGTTGGCATACCCCTTGTTGATGGCAAAACTTACACCAAGGACCTGGAGGCCGCCCTTGATACGCTTGGCAACAGGCTCAGAAAAGGTGCCCTCGTAATTGCCAGGTCAACGGTGATAGTTGGCTACACAAGGTCTTTCATAAAACCGCGTTTGGAAGAACGTTCTGGTCTTTGCGCGACAGAGGATTTTGATCTCGCATTCTCTTCGGAAAGAATGGCCGAGAATGTCGCTTTTGAGGAGCTTATCGGCATGGTAACGCCAGTGGCTGGGCTTACTCCCAGGGCAACCCGTAGGGCAGCAGACCTTCTCAGGGAAATGGGTGTAAAGGAAGTGCTTGAGGCCTCCAGCCCAGAAGCGGTGGAAACAGCCAAGGTTTTTGAAAATATCGCAAGGGATGTCAACATAGCCCTTGCAAACGAGTATGCAAATTTCTGTGCGGCCTATGACCTGGACACAAAAGAAGTGCTTTCAATAGTGCGCACCCACAAGAGGGTCGGATTTCTTCATCATCCTGGGCCAGGGGTTGGCGGTCACTGCCTTCCACAGGCAATGTTTTATCTAAAACCGACGGCAGACAGTGTCGGAGTTGGGTTACCGGTCATTTCAACGGCCAGAAAGGCCAACGATGATCAGCCTGTTCATGTTGCCAGCCTCGCAAAATCATGGCTTGATGTGCATGGCAAAAAGAATGGGAAAGTTGCCCTGATCGGACTTGCAATGAAGGATTACAGCACTGATGCAAGACTCAGCCCGGCTGTTGATCTTGCCAGAGCACTTCTCAAAAACGGACTTGGTGTTGTTTGTTGGGACCCGATTGCCGATGTTGAAAGCATCTCCGGCTTGCCACCATGTGTTTCGACAATCGAAGAGGCGACAAAAGGTGCCGATGTTGTTATAATAGCTGCTAGACAGGAACCGCTACCGGAAAAAAGCCCTGCTGGCTTGAAACTGCTATCTGGCATGTCAAAACCGGGGTTGCTCCTGGATTGCAGATTTGCCTTTGACAGAGCGGAGGTCATAAAGAATGGAATTGATTACATCGCCCTCTAAAAAGACTGGTTTTTGGACACAAATTGTTGCTTTTAAGAGAAGATTTCTGTCTGATTGGGCCAGGGCGATTGAATACTTTGTTTGGGGACTTGGTTTCGCAGAGGCGATCTCTTTTATTTTCTGGGCAACAACCGGTTCTGACTATGCACACTGGATCATAAGAATGGTTCTCTCACCGATTTTTCTTTATCTGTATGGTGTGAGATACATGAGGTTTGTCCCAACTCAGCAAAAGGAGAATCGCAGGCTGGGACTTCTCTGGTTTCTCCTCAATGTAGGTTTCGATCTTGTGGTCATAGTTGTCATTGCAGGGTTTGATTTTTCAAGGGTATTTCTGAAGAGTCAGCCGTTCCTGATTTTAGGCTATATAGGCGTGCTGGTTTCACCGTGGATAATGGACACCAAAAAACACAAGCAACACAAGGATGATACCTGGATTGGCATGTGAACCTTGACAAGGTAGCCAACCTGGGCTAATTTTTAATGGCCATGCGGGTGTAGCTCAGTGGTAGAGCATTAGCCTTCCAAGCTAATGGTCGCGGGTTCAAGTCCCGTCGCCCGCTCCATAAGAAAACACAAAAGGGCCAGATTTTTCTGGCCCTTTTTATTTTATTCCATCTTGTTTGTCAATCTTCGTATATGTTTCCGGTCAACTCTTCCAGGAGTTTTATTTCATCAGGTGTTAGTTCGTAGAGCCCATAAACAATCTGGTTTATCTCATTTTCACATGCGTGTATCTCTTCTGTGAGCTGTTTGCATTCAGGTTGCATCTCCTCAAAGAGCCTCTTGAGGTCAAGCAGTCTCCTGGTCATTGGTGCGAACTGCTCTTTAAACGCCTTGCCAAAGGCAGATGGGCTTTGCGCTTTTTTTACAAAATCATTCCAGGAAAGCGTGTCCCACTTGTTTATGTCTGATCCTTCAGAAACTTCTTCAGCGTCATCCCCTTCATTTGCTTTGCCCTGGCCCAGCTGGTCTCCTATCATCTCAAGCAGATCATGCCTGAGCTGGAGCCTTTTGAATGCCTTTTCCTGTGCTTTTTTGGCCAAAAGGGCAAGCCTGCCTTTTGGAGTGGATGGATTGTTTTCATCGCCTGGGGGATCGATGATAGGAAATAATTCAACAAATTGAGTGCACATTTCATATCTCCACATTCCTCCACGCATTGCACTGCAAGATAATTGTGTCTCATACCAAATCAATCTTGAATTTAAGATTGATATTAACCACCAATAGCAATAGGGGATTATATAACCTTTGTTGTTTAAAAAATTATCATTAACATCCATACAATATTTCGGAATTCTCTGAAAATGAGGATAAACAATCTTTGGCCCCTCAAAGGTTTTGTAATATTCGCATGCCCTGAGTTCCCACCAAAAATCACCTTTGTCCTGCCTCTTTTTTGCTCTTTCCTCAAAAGGTTTTAAATAGTTTGAGATGGCTGGATAGTATTTTTCAAAAATTCCCCATGCTTCTGCTTCGGTGATGTCTTCTTTCCCAGCCCACTGCTTTGTCCAGCCCTTCTGGATGGCAACAAGATACCTCTCCCTGAAATCGTAATGCCACTGTTTCAGGTCGCGTCCAACAAGGAACGGTTTGATTAGTGGGTGGCTTGTGGGGGAGAGGCCGTCAGTGAAAACCCCCTCACCCTCCCCTCTCCCAAAGGGAGAGGGAGAACAAGAAGATCCGTCCTTTTCTTCCCCAAAGGGAGAGGGAGGATTGTTTTGGGAAACAGCATCCTTCCCGCAAGAAGAAGGAAACTCCCCCTCTCCTTCCAGGAGAGGGTCGGGGTGAGGTTGTTTACTCCTCTGCTCAAATTCCTCTTTTACCAGCCTGTCTCTTGTCGCTTTGTCAATGACAAAAGCTTCATTCAAGCCTGTTAGGATGCCTCTGTATAATACTGGCACAATTTCCTTTAGTGGTCTGCCTTTTGAGAATATCTTTCTTCTTAGCGCCTCGACTTCTGGCCTGTCAAAATTCCAGCTGTCCTCCCCAAGGGAGTTTTGCGCCACTTTGACATGGCTTGCCTTTTCCAGGAGATTCTCGGTTTCCAGCCCCGGCAGCGACTCAACTTCTGCAAACTGTACCTTGTGGTCTAATGCTGGTTTTGTGTTCCTGGCAACCACTATACATGGATAATTTGTAGCATCCTCAAATATCTGGAGATCGCCAAAGTCGACAAACCGGTCGATTGCTGTTTCATTTTTCAGGAAACGGCGAAGGTTGGCCCCGGAGCTTGTTTTTGTGAATGTACTGGATGTGATGAAGCCAAGATACCCATCTTTTTTGAGGAGCTGAAAACCCCTGCGATAAAAGTAGGTGTAAAGATCGGCGGTCCCATTGTAGAATTCCTGATATTCTTTTTGGAGTGCCGGTTTTATGGGGCTGAGGAATTCTTGCCTGACGTATGGTGGATTGCCAATGACTATGTCGAAACCGGAGGTGTCATTGGCAAGGCTGGATTTGTCTCCCCCAAAAATATTGTGGAACTCGGTTGCCCAGTTGAAAGGCACTTTTGTGTATGCCGGATCAGCGACAATTGAGTCTCCATGCTTGATTGCATGGTCAAGAGACGGCAGTTTTTCCTTGTGGTAGACGAGCCTCAGCCATAAAGAGAGCTTTGTTATTTCCACGGATTCTTTTGAGAGGTCCACACCAAAAAGGTTGTTTTTGGCAACAAAATCATCAAATTTTGACTGGTCAATCGTGACGAACACACCAGTGTTTGGACGATCGCCAAAATGTTTTCTCTGGCTGGCTATTTTCTCATGTGATGAAACCAGATAGTCAAAAGCTTTATTGAGAAAAGCACCTGATCCACAAGCAGGGTCCAGTACTTTTATCTGTTTGAGCCTTTCCTGGAGGCCAGTCCATGCTTTTGCGTGTTCCTTTGATTTTGTCTCGAGCGATTTTGGTATCTTTATTTTTGGGTTTATTTCAGCTTCGGAAAGCAATTTTTCTTCATCTTCGGTAATTTGTGACAAGCTTTCAAAACCAAGCCTTATCTTTTCACGCTCAATCCAAGCACCTATGGTTTCTTCTATAATGAAACTCGTAATGTAGGCTGGTGTGTAGTAAATTCCTTGTTTTTTTCTTTTGCCTTTTTTTTCGTCAAAATTTTGCCCTTTTATCTTTGCCTTTAATTCTTCAATAT
>JAGOOK010000017.1 GCA_017992555.1 Caldisericia bacterium
AGTTTTCCATCCACATCAATGGCCCAGAGAAGATCACCGGAAGATTTTCGGTCAGAAAGCCATCTGTGGCTGTCTGCAAGTGCGGTTTGGTAAGTGTAACTGGGACGATCAGGCAAACCAAGGCTTTGCCTGATCTCCGAATCAAGCAGCCAGTGTGCCCTTGTGGTCAGGTCCTGCTCGACCATGGGCCGCAACATAACAGTTGTCCCACGAAGAACCTTCTTTACGGCCATCGCACTTTCCTTTCTTAGGTTACACTTCCCCTTTTTTACAAGTTAAGATGATTTATGGGCTTGTCAATAGGTTTATTTAACCAAAAATTGAACAAAAATTGTTTATTGTATTATGGATTCGAACCTTGCAAGACAAAGCTTTCTTTTGACTATAAAAGTAAAATATGAATTTTTTGAGAAAATGCACTTTTATATGTGATTTTCGTGCAAAAAATACACAGCAAAAGTTCTTGACCGGCAGGCCCCATCTGCTAAACTTCACGTAACAGGAAGGTGTAAAATGCCGACAAGAGAAGACGCGCTTGCTTTGGTCAAGTCCAAAGTTGACAATAAAAATCTTGTAAAACACATGCTTTCAGCCGAGACCATAATGATGGCCCTGGCAAGAAAGTTTGGCGAGGATGAGGATTTGTGGGGTTTGGCCGGGCTTGTCCATGATGTGGATTATGTCCAGACTGAAAAAGACCCCAAAAATCACGCCAAAATAGGCGCCAAGTTGCTCTCTGAACTGGGATATCCAAAAGAAGTTTCCCAGGCCGTGATGGCGCACAACCCGGAGAATGGTTCCAAAATGGAAACCTTGATGGACAAAGCGTTGTATGTTTCAGATCCACTTACTGGTCTGATAGTTGCTTGTGCACTCATTCATCCAGACAAAAAGCTTTCATCCATAGACACGGAATTTGTGCTCAGCAGGTTCAAGGAAAAACGCTTTGCCGCTGGTGCAAACAGGGAGCAGATTGCTTCTTGCTGTGGAATTGGCCTCTCCCTTGAAGAGTTTGTGTCGCTAGGGCTTGAGGCAATGAAAGGCATCAGCAAGGAACTGGGGCTATAGAAATGAGCAATGCCACAAGGCTGGTCCTGCTTTCTTTTACACCTGATCCGCAAAGGATTTGTTCCAGCGCGGCCAGGCTTTCCAGCCTTCCGGGATCCCCAACAAAAATACTCGACGAGACACCAGAGGGTGGCTACCCGGACTATCTCAGGCGCATACTTTCGATGGGCCACCATTCAGTGATGGAGCATGCCAATTTTACGGTAGCATTTGAAAATGTATCGGTCTTTGTGGAACAGTTTGTAATCGGTTTCAGGCTTTTTTCATTCACGGTCAAATCCAGGCGGTATGTTCCGCATGACGAGGCCGGGTATGTTGTTCCCTACATGGCGCCAGAAGGCGGCCACGATCTTTTTGGCAGTGATGACAAGCCATATATCGGGCCAGAATTCTATGGGCCACTGAGCCAGAGATACCTGCATTTTTGCGAAGGACTTTTTATGGCCTACAAGAGGCTCCTCGAGCTGGGCATACCGGCAGAGGACGCCAGGTTTGTTCTTCCGTACTCTTTCAAGTCAAATTTCATAGTAACTGGAAATGCGAGATCGTGGATACATTTGATCCATTCGGCCAAAAATGGATTGGGCAAAAATTATTCAGAAATACACTGGGTCGGAACGAAGCTCCAGGAGATGCTTTCAAAGGTGGCACCAGCGTTCTTCACGAGGATTGATGATATAGAAAGGCTGAGCTACGAGAAAGACCAGAGACTTGCTTCCGTGTCTTCAAAACTTGGCCTTGAAAGAAACTATTCTGAAGAGAAGGTCCAGCTCCTCTGGCATACGCCGGACCCTGACAGGGCAGTTGCAGTTTCTGCGCTAATGGGTGCATCCAGGGCAACGGCCTCACAAATTGAAAAAGCGCTCACAAAAGAAGCCGAAGTTGAGACTATAAGGGCGGTCTGCGAGAATGGCCATGCAAGGGAACTTGAACAGGCAATTTTCACATTCAGGCTTTCCGGCATGAGCTTGCCGATGCTCACCCACCTGACCCGCCACAGGATGCAGAACATAATAGTGCCAACCCTTGTCCAGGCAGGAAAATCACCAGAAGTTATTTGTCCCTCAACAGTTGGCAACAACCCGGAGGCATTGGCCGTTTTCAATTCCGCTGTTTCTTCACAAAGGTCGTTCTGGGAGGCAATGGAGAGGTTCCAGGTCCCACAGGAAAACAGGGTCTATGCCTATCTTTCCGGGCAGACAATTGATGTTGTCACAACAATGAATGCCAGGGAACTGCACCATTTCTTCAGCCTCAGATGCTGCAACAGGGCGCAGTGGGAGATAAGAGACTACGCAATGAAAATGCTTGGGGCAATCAAAAAGGTCGCACCAATAATTTTTGAAAAGGCTGGCCCATCATGCTATCGCTGGGGAGAGTGCAGGGAAGGAAGACAGTCTTGCGGCAAAGCCAAAGAAGTTGTCCAGTTTTTTAAGGGGGCAATTTGAAAAAACACATTGCGATGGTTTTTATTTTGTTGGTACTAACAGGTTTTTTACTGTTCCTTCAATTAAGGTTCCCACTGGCGCTCAACATGGATGGTGGCTACAATGCGGCGAATGTAAAGGCGCTGATGTCTTTCAAATCCATGCCTTACGATGGCTCCCCGCCAGTGCCTTTTGCCCTCTCGGCAATTTTTGGTTTCATGTTCTCATCGGCCAATATCGGCATAAAGATTGTAGTAACGATGTCGCTTGTTGCAGTTGGTCTTCTGATATATCTGTTTGTCAGAAAAATTACGGGTGATGATATTGCAGCAATAGCCGCTCTCGCAGGCTGGTGTGTCAGCACGGCCATCGTCACGTATCCGATGGGTTACCTCAAACAAACAGTTGCCCTGCCGTTCCTTGTTGGTGGTTTGATGTCACTGTATCTTTTGTTTACCGAGAAGAAAAAACTTTTATGGGGTCTGTTTTTTACGCTTTCCTTCCCGCTTGTCTATCTCTCGCATTCCCCGTCTTTTCTGGCCCTGCTGGCCTCATCGTATGTCATTGCAGCAATCATGCTGGCTTTTAGTGAAGCAAAGATCCAAAAAATATTTGGTTTTTCAATGTTAGTCCTCTTTGTTCTGGGTCTGGCCTCCACCCCATGGACATTGCCCATCCTTGCGAAGAAGATGATCCAGATCGATCCAAAAGGGTACAACACGATTGCGATCTATTTGAAGGGCCTTTTTGCCTTCAGATTTGAGCAGACTGTTGACTTCAAGGGGTTTGACTGGCTCCTGGCCGCTGTGCCTGTTTTTGGGCTTGCCTTTTGCGCCAGGGCAGGGTGGAAGAAATTTACTCTCTGGTCACTCGGTTTTCTGGCAGGAATATTTGTTCTGTCGTGTTTCCTTGCAAAATACGAATGGCAGGGCAGAAATGTGATGACAATGCTTGTTCCCCTGTCAATGATGATGGGCCTTGGTTTTTACGAGACATCCAGATTACTCTTTAAGGAGAAGCTTCAGAAAATGGCAGCAGCTGTTCTTATCGCGCTTTGCGTCTTCCTGATGGCGGGCTACCAGAACACAGCAATAAGATACGCAAAAACTGGCAAGCCGATCATAACCGAAGAACAACTCTCTGACCTTTCAGCTTTTATCTCGCCACTTGACCAGTCCACAAAGGAAAACCTTTACGCAAGGCACGGATTGAGGTTCTGGGCAACGTATGCGACAGGCGACCCTATTGGCGTATTTTTCTATGACTGGGACAGAAAAACTTTTGCAATAAGAAATAGCAGGGGTGAAGAGGATGTGGGCGAGAGCAGAAAGCCTGAAAAAGAAGATTACCTTCTTGTCTTCAAAAGACCCCTTTTTGGTTGCCGCATCGAAAAACTGTCTGCTCCAAACTTCAAGGCCTATGTCCCGGAACAGGCCCAGGAGTACATCAAGGTTACTGTCAGAACAACAAGCCCCATCAGGTTGCTCAGGGTGACCTTCAGGGATGAAATGTGGAGGCTTGTCTATCAGCAGGACATGAAAAATGTTTTGCCAGGGGAGTATCTGGATTTTGGAAAATTGCTCAATGGCATCAAGCGTGGAACATACTATCTCCAGGTGACAGGTGACAACCATTCCACAGTCCCATTTATGGTGAAAGTCACAGAAAACCTCCTCTCATACTCTGAGAAGCCATTTGGTGCTGTGAGTGAATCAAAAGATTTTGTGCTTGTACGAATAAAATGAGGTCAAAATGAAGAAAATATTGTCAGTCATATTTTGTTTTTTAATTTCTCTCTCCTGCCTTTCTTTTGCAGGTTGTGGAAGCTCTAATGATGCCAAAATGGCCATTGATACACTAAAAGCCATTGGAGAGGGGAAATGGGATGCTGTATTCAACAATCTTCATACAGCTTGCCTTTATACCCAAAACAAGAATGAGTTTGTCCTGCAGATGCCGTATCATGCGAAGGCCCTCTCGGAGTTTTTTAAAGGTGCGACCTTTGAAGTGGTTGACGAGAAAGGTCAGGATTCCTGGACATACAGGGGCCAGATGCTTGAGGGAGCAAACAAGGTAACTCTAAGGGTCACTTTCGCATCCAAGGCTGACCCACCATCTGCGTTTCCCTTTGCAATGGAGTTTTCCCAAACAAATACTGTTGATTTTGTTGTTGCAAAGGCGGATGGGGGGCAAAGAAAGCTTGTGCTGGACATGGGTGATCCACCAATGGCGCACTGGGCGGCAAGTGTTATTGAACAGGGCGAATTCCCGTCACCAGAGGCAAAGATTGTTGCCGATCCGGAGCCATCGTCACAAACCAAGGCGGTCACCTTTTTTGAGATCTTTGACAACAACTATAAACACAAATACTGGTCTGCAGTCATGACAAATGTCTACACAAAAATAATTGTTATTGCCATTGATGATGATATGAAGATAAGGTATGTTAGGCCGGTATCTACCAGTAAATCACCTGACCCAACAATACTCCAATATGGCCAACTTATTTTCGATCCATACAAGGGTGCGACTCCAGATCAACTGGCTTTTTTGAACGCAAGGATCCCGCAGAATGACAAGTTTACGCCTTATGCAATGGCTGTAAGATCTGCCGTGGCAAGTGCCGTAAAACTGTTTGTGATAGATAAAGAGGGTTATCCCGCTTACCAGAAAAAGTATCCTTACGGGATACTCTCGTTCCGTCCCGGAACATTATTTGTGCTTCCAAAAATGAAGACTGACAGTGGAAAAGAGATAAGCGGGGCTTATTTCAAGGGCAGGCCTTATGTGGTGATCTATGTTTCTTCATGTGCATCCTGCCGTAAAAGGGCGAGAGAGGTTGCAAACATTCTTGGAAAGTTTGGAATAAAACCGGATCAGGTAATTTTCCTGTCGTCATCGGAGAAGGCAAAGCTTGAAGAGTTCCCAAGCCAAGTCAAGGGTTCGCACCTCTTCATCGATTTGAAGAAAGAGCTTGTCTCTCTGATGCTCTTTGATTCAACCCCCTCCCTGCTTGCTGTCGACTCTTCTTCAAAAGTTGTTGGGCAGCTGGATTCCACAAGGCTCAATGGAGACGCAGAGCTCAACGAACTCCTGCCAAAACTGACAAGATAGGAAAAATAGGATTCAAAGGGCAGAGGGAAACCTCTGCCCTTTTTTGTTTGGCGAGTTCAACCTTTTCTTTAAAATTTCGGTATTTATATGTATGGGACGTTTTACAAAAGTGCTGGTTTTTTTATTGTCTGTCCAGGTTTTATTTGGCCAGACGGTTTTTGCGTTCAGGGTTGATGACGAGGGGCCAAAGCCGTGGACACAGTATGCCTCTGACCACATGCACTCATCAAATGCACTTGGGCGATGGGACTTCAATGCGTATGACAAGGAATCCTGGAAGCTTGATCTGAAAGGTGTCGAGAGCAGGGGAAGAAACCCTGTTGTCGACCAGGGCAGGCTTTTTATCGGAGACTCTGATAAAATATATTGCATTGACGTTTTCACTGGAAACATCCTGTGGAGTTTTGAGGTTTCCTCGCCGGTCGCAGGAAGCTGTGCCATATTGGGTGACACTGTCATTGCACCAATGAACAACAGGCTTCTTGGGTTTTCGACGGCAAACGGGGAGGTCAGGTGGTACAATGGAGACGTTGGGGACAATATTTCATCGCCAACCGTCTACAAGGACGACCATGGCGGGAAGTGGATGTATTTCACAACTCATGATGGGAAAACTGGTCGGGCCTATAAATACAGTCTGAACACTGGCAGACTTGCCTGGAAAATTGAAACAGAGTGGCCATGTCCAGGGGCAATGGGAGTAAACAGCGATTATGGGTATGTTGGCTGTGCCACACACTACAAGGCGAGCGTGCTGGACGATGGCTCTGGTGGTATGGTGGACGGGGTGGAAGTGGGCACCCAGAGCTTTTCTGCCACCATGGCATTTGACAAATACTGCATTTGCACAATGTCTGGCGGTGAGATCATTGCCCTGCCAAGACCCTACAGCAAAAAAGACCCCAAGATACTTGATACAGGTGGAATGACCTTTGCCCCGCCGTGTTCTTTTGGAGATACGCTGATAATAGGGGACGATGAGGGCAGACTGGTCAGGTTCGACATAGAGGGAAAAATAATCTGGGACAAAAAGATGCCGGGACCTATTACTGATGGCTGCACGGTCATGGGTGACTATGTGCTTGTTCCTGTTGGTTCAAAGGGGAGCGATACCGCCGGTGTTTATATTGTTGACGGCGAAACTGGCGAGCAGGTCAAAAAGATACCACTCAAGTCGTCCTATGTTTTCCAGCCCATTGTGGCCTGGGATAGGATGTTCGTCGAGCATGGCGAGAGTAACAATTACAGGAACCGGACACTGAGCTGTTTCGGAAAACCGCCAAGGACATCAGACCAGGAGCCAAAGATCAGGGTTGATGGCGGAAAAATAAATGCCGAAGTTGGCTACAAGGGCGAGACAACAAGGCAAATAACCATTACCAATGAGGGGAAAATCCCTCTCGAACTTGTGCTCCTAGGAGATTCGCTCCTTTTCCCGTCAAAGGAAATACTGGGGCTTGCGCCAAAAGAAAAAGACACCATCAGGGTCGCAATAAAGGCTGGAAACAGAAGGCCAGGAAAATACAATGGCCAGATGGCAATCAACTACCAGGATCCGGATTACGGCAAAAGGACGCTTGCGATGGTGACTGCATCAGTTATTGTCCTGGACAAGCCGCCAGAGCAGAAGGACGAGCCTCCAAACCCGCCAGTTGGCCTGTCGGCCAAATGGATGGTTGACCATGTTGAGCTTTTCTGGTCACCGCCACAGTCAGGAACGGAACCCTCGGGCTACAACATATTCAGGGCCGGACTTGATGGTGATTTTCCAAAGACACCCCTGAACAAAGCAAAAGTGTCTGAAACTTTCTATTCGGATTATGAGGTGAAGCAGGGCCAGGCATACAGATATCGGGTGCAGACAGTTGGGAAAAATGGTCTACTCTCCGACCCTGGCAATGAAACCACTGTCGAAATACCAATTAGGCTTGAAAAGGTGGGGAATCTTGTTGCCAAAGTCCAGGGAGGGGCAGTAACTCTTACATGGGAGTCAGAGCAGGAGGTCGAATTCCTCATCGAGAGGAACGGAGAGATGATAGGAAGCACGTTTGACAAAGTGTTCACTGATCCTTTCCCGCCCAAAACAAAGCTTTTTTACAAAGTCTTCCCAACAAAAGACGGCAAGATGGGCCCTGAGGCGCTTGCAGTTGTCGATTTGACACCTGTGCCAGAGCCGGTTCCGGAGCCTCCAAAGCCGCCTGAACCGCCACAGCCAAAAAAGATTGTGATAGTCTTTAGTGTTGGCAAGGACACTGCAACAGTTGATGGGAAAGAGCTCTCCTGCCAGGGAACACCTTATGTCAAGGGTGGCAGGACAATGGTGCCGTTCAGGTTTCTTGGTGAGTCCATTGGTGCAGAGGTCTCGTTTGAAAAGGACCCCGCAACTGGCAGGGTGGCAAAAGTGTCATACTCGCTTTCTGGAAAAACAATAGTCCTTCCAGTCGACTCCAGGACTGCCGTTGTGAATGGGAAAGAGATCACGCTTGATGCGCCACCGGAAATAAAAGACGGCAGGACTTATGTACCCTTGAGGTTTGTGACCGATGCACTGGGTGGTGAAGTTTCCTGGGACGCAAAGGCCAGGCAGGCCACAATAACCTATACAAGACAGGGCCAGTTGTAAACAATTTATAAACAGTTTTGTCTCCAGTTTTGTTGTTCTTGGAAGAACAAAATCTGATTGCGGTTGTGTTTCTTCAATTTGTTTGTCGTCTATTGACCCTTCCCTCAAATTAGGGTTGAATATCAGGCATGAGGAAAGAAAAGGCCTGTGGCCTTTTTCTAGTCCTTTCTATTTTTTCTGCCTGTTGCTGCCCGGTTGGCAATAGTGCTGGGGCAGTCAGTATTTCTCTGTTTAGCATCAAGGGTGCCCTCTCCAGCGCAAACTCTGCTTCAATCTGTTCTTTTGAAATTGCCTATCCGGTCAGAACCACCACAAATGCTTCTGAAATTGAAATAAGAAACGTTCTGGAAAACAAAGCTGAAAGAATTGGTTTTGGCGAATCTTTTTGCTCCAACCCTGCACTTTCCGGCAGCAAGCTCGCATTTCAGGCAAATTCGGGTGGTTCACCAAAGATAGTCCTCTTTGACAGGACCACAACCAGTCTTCTGGTTGTTTCGGAGGCCGGCGAATCGTCTTATGCTCCCATAATGAAGGGTAATCATCTTTGCTGGACATTCACAAAAAAGAGTGAGGCTGGCCAGGGGATAAGGCTCTTTGGTTTTTCAGACGGGAAGAGCGTTGTGCTGAAAAACTCTGATCAGTCGATGATTGTGTCGGGGCCTGTCATAAATGACCTTGGTGTCTTCTGGTCGCAGTTTTTTGAAAACGGTTTTGCCATTTTCAAATATGATTTTTTGACATCCATAACCCAGCTACTGTGCAAAAGTTCTTCGGTCATTTCAGGCCTTTCGGCAGACGGCAACATTCTTGCCTATTCCAAAAGGCCCAAAGGCGGTTTTCCTGTGACAGGCTGCATCGACGGAACAGGAAAAGTGGTTGTTCTTGATGATGCCTGGAACGATAAATCTGACCCCTCTGTTTCCGGGACGTGTGTTGTCTGGTCAGCCAAAAAAGATGACGCCTCCGAGATTAAAGTCTGGAATGGGTCAACAAATATACTGGCGAATGTAAAATCTGCCCAATGTATCCCGTGCGTTTCTGGTGGAAATGTGGTCTGGCATGACCAGAGCGGTGATGGCGGGTCAGACATATTTGGTGCCGAAATTAGTGGTGGTGGCGTGTTCAGGGTCACATCTGGTGGCGGAAACAAGGTTTTGCCAAGAATTTCAGGCCAGGTGTGCATCTGGCTTGGAGGGACCGACGAAGGTTTTGACGGAGCAATCATAACTCCATGAAATTAAAAAAGGCCATGCCTTGTGGCATGACCTTTTGATAGTTTCAGTCCGTTATTTTCTTGGTTTTGCAACTACAACCATTGGCAATTCCCTGCACACCTCTGACTTTAACTGGCCATCAAACCACAGGAATGATGAACATCCGCCATCAAGATTGAAGGCGTTTTTGACTCCAAGCTGTATCAACACCGCAGATTCTTCCTGGATTTTTATCTCGTCTGTGAAAACCACAAAATAGACTTTCCCCGGGCTCGTCCCAAATGCCGACCTTTTTGCTTCGTAGGAAAGGGCGGCACTGTTTGTGTGTTTGTCTGCCGTCAAATTCCAGTATGGTTTGCCGTCCCTGACCACAGTTGGCGAACCACCAAATATGAACCTGCATTCTTTCCATTTTCCAAGGTCGACCTCGTTCCCCTTTTCAGCCTTCCAGTAGATGCTTATGTGAAGGCCTTTCCTGATGTACCCCTTGGGCCATCTTTTTGCGTCACATCTTTCCTTGTTTTTGCCGGTGTATACAAGTACATATCCGTTTTTGGGGATGGCAACAGAGCCTGCCTTGACGTTTGTTACAACACCCTTTTCAAGCGTTACACAGATTGAAGGGTATGTTGTTGGTGTTTTTGATCCCCACTCGGATGTGTATATCGTTGTGGAGCTTGCAGATGGGGGCTGGTTCAACCCGCTTACGTAGACGTCTTTCAGGGATGGCGGAAGCAGGTTTTCTTTCACCTTTCCCATCATGGAGAACCTGAGCCTGCCAAAGAGCCATTCGCCCTTTGTTGTCACGCAGAAATTGGAGCCCATGTTTGCTATCCTGACTGGCTTGCCATCTTTGACGTAGTGCGAGTCAAAGAGGTAGTTTGACCATCCACCGGACTCGTTGTGGTAGGGGCCGTTCATTGCGGCAATCGCGCCTTCGTACTGGGCAATTTTCACCGGATCGTCCCTGACAAACAGTCTTTGTTTTGCCAGGCCAAAATAGAGATCTACTGGAGAAGTCGCCCCATCAATGACAATGTATTTGACGTTGTAGGATTTGTTCCCGACAGTCACTGTTTTCTCGATGTAGCTGAAATTGGAGGGGGCAGAAGCCAGACTGATCTGGGACGATGCAACAAGTATCACCGCAACAAGGAGGCACAAGGTTTTTTTCATGTCATTTTCCTTCATTCTTATATCTGGGTCAGTTGCACAAAGTCTCCCCTTGTGCCATCTGCCGTATTTGTGGATTATTCTAACAATTTTGTTCCGGCTGGCAACAATGCCGAAAGATCTTTGCCAAAAGAAAAAGTTTTGGGGTTGCAGGTTGGCGGTGAATTGCTATTGTGGCGAACCCAGGAAGCCGATGAAAATCATGTTTTGCAGGGACTGGTCAGACTTGAATATCAGGTACGGACTTGCTCCACCATAAGGTTTTGCGAATATGTAGATGTTTTTCCCGTTGTCGACAATTGACAGGTCCGAGAATTTTTCAAAACCGGCATTGGTTATGGGGACTCTTTGCCTGTAGCCTATGTCGCCATTTATTGGGGTTTCGTAAAAGAAATTTGATGGCTCTATCCTGAACCTTTTTCGGTTTTTCCTGTCAAAGAGTAAGTAAAAGGTCTCTCCATCAGGCTCCTGGTATCTTACGCTGAAAAAGAGGTTGCCCCAGAATGCCGCGCCGGAGTTTTTTGAGAGAGGGGCTTTCATGTCCTCCACATCAACGCCGATCTCGGGATTGATTATCCTCACCTCGCCGTTCTTGGAGATGACATCGAGAGTGACGTCTTTTTGTGTTATGCGCCCCATTTTGTACTGCACCTGGATGATGCCATTTTTTGGCATGGTGGGAGGAGGGTCTTTCTCTTTTAGCCCAAGCTCGAAATGTGCCTCTATGCTCCCGTTGAACACCATAATTGATGGCAGGAGCCCCTCTTTTCTTATTACCACAAGGTGTTCCTTCGAGATTTTGGAAAGTTCGGCGTTTGTAATGTTCAGTGGTGTTGTGCCGATGACTTTTGCATCCGAGATGATTTTGCCACCATCAAGGCCGAAATGTACTACTTCAGCACCCTGGGGACTTGAGGTTATGGAACAAACAGTGTCTGGGAAGTACCTTGTTTTTGCCTTCAGGACACGCGCCCTCAGCTTGACCTCCACTATGTCAAACGTGTCTAGAAGATCATGGAAATATTCGTGCTTTATCCTCAGTGAAATCCTGCTCTCCGGCCGGTATATCGTGAGTGGAGTTTTGCCCAGCAGTTTGCCATTCTCCCATATCTCGCTGCCTTCCGGCGAGTACGCGAGGTGCACCTGATAGAGCTTGTTTAGCGTCGCCCTTATAAATGCCCTGTCCCCACTGTACTGTGTTGCCGAGAACCTGTAGGTTTCGTAGCCATCAAGCTCGAGCGTAACAGATGAAATTTTTGAAACCTCAATTACCTTTGGGGTGAACCCGTAAAATGCTCCGTCAACATATATTGAAGCCTCTGGCGGGATGGTTTCCACCGAGAACTCGATCTTGGGGATTGGCAGGGACATGCACGAAGAGAGCGTGCACAAAAACACAAACACTGTGGCAAAATATAGGCCCTGTCGCAACGCAATCTTCATTGATGAACCCAAGTTACCATTTGAAGGACCACTTTTCAAGGTAATCATTTCCTACCTTTTTGTTTACCAGCTGCCCTTGACTTAAAAGCAGGTTGTGGGAAATTTTACCTGGAGGTGTGTGAATGCACGAAGAGTGTGGAGTATTTGCAGTTGCAGGTCATCCAGACGCTGCCTATCTGACCTATGTTGGTTTGCTTGCCTTGCAGCACAGGGGCCAGGAAGCTGCTGGAATGGTTACTTTCAGGGAACCAGACGTTTTTACATGCCACAAAGACCTTGGCGTTGTTCTTGACGTTTTCTCGAAAGGAACCATTGCCGACCTCTTAGGAAAGTATGCGCTTGGCCATGTCAGGTATTCCACAAAAGGCTCCAACACCCGTGAAAATGCCCAGCCCCACAAGGCCGGACACCTCTGGGTAGCTTCAAATGGTGATGTGGTAAATTACACATCCCAACGTATCTTCCTGGAGCAAAACGATATCACCTTCCTCTCGACAAACGACGGAGAGCTCCTTGCAAAATCGATCCTTTTCAACAGCCAGCGCAAGGGTGGGCTTGTCCCAGGCATTCTCCAGCTCATGAACCATGTCCACGGCACCTACTCGGCCGGTTTGCTCACCAGCAACAAGATAATGGCGTTCAGGGACCCGGCCGGAATAAGGCCGCTTGTCCTCGGACAAAAAGACGGGTGTGGTGTGCTTTCATCCGAAACCTGTGCGCTTGATGCAATAGGCGCAAAATATATAAGGGAAGTTGCCCCCGGAGAGATTGTCGACCTGGAAACGCTTGCGACCCTTGGCACATCAAAGAACGCGATGAATCCTGGAAGGATGTGCATCTTTGAGTACATCTATTTTGCACGTCCAGACTCAAGAATAAGAAACAACCTGCTCTGGCAGGCAAGGTACGAGATGGGGCGCCAGCTTGCCATTGAGGACCCGGAAAAAAACTCCGATATAGTCATGCCTGTTCCTGAAACAGGAAACCCGTGTGCCGCGGGTTTTGCCGCACAGTCAGGACTTCCGTTGATACCAGCCATTGTAAAAAACCACTATGTTGGCAGGACATTCATCAAGCCGGAGCAGTCCCAGCGCATGGAAGCAGTCAGGATAAAGCTGAATGTGATGAGGGACCTCGTGCAGGGCAAAAACGTCATGGTGATGGAAGATTCAATTGTAAGGGGAACTACAACCAAGATACTGGTCCAGAAGCTGAAAGATGCTGGAGCAAAAAAAGTTTCCTTGGCAATATCTTCACCACCCATCAAGTTCCCATGTTTCTATGGCATTGACACCGGAGTTAGAAAAGATCTTATCGCCGCAGACCTGACTGTTGACCAGGTCAGGGGATACATAGGGGCCGACCAGCTCTATTACCTCTCGCTGCCCGGCCTACTCAAAGCCTGCAAGGGCGAACTTTCGCAATTCTGCACTGCATGCCTCAATGGTGATTATCCAATCCCGGTCAATGAAGATGGTTCGCTCCCCGGAAAGGCAGAGTGGGAAAATGGCAGGCAGGGCGTCTAACTAGCGGAATTCCAGACTGAATATTGCACAATCCTTTGACTGTGTTTCTATTGTCAGGGTGTGGTTGGCTGGTGGAAGGTTTTTGAAGACGTTGTAGATTTTTCCATCTGAAATTGTTGCTCTGCCTTGTTTCATGTCGGATCCGTAATAATTTTTATCGGGCAACAGGCCATCAATCCATACCTGTACAGGAAAAGATTTGTCAGATTGTGATTTTGCGAACATATAAACCTCTTTGCCAGCAAAGGATATGGAGAGCCTTCCGATTTTGTCGTCGCTGTGCCAGGCCATTTCTGGGCCAAAGTACCATTTTCCTTCGAGATATGGTGTAAATTCCGTGTAGGACCTTGGATCAGTGAACTCGTAGACGCGCTCTATTTCAGTCCCTTTGCAATTTCCAATCCTCCCGTCGAGATAGCCACATTTTACGATCCTTGAAGGAGTGAATGGCATTTCATTTGCAGTTTTTGAAATAGCCCTGAAACTGTTTCCAAGGAGTTTTTCCAGCGTGGACTGGCCAAGGAACTCTCTCGTGGAATTTTTGATTTCTCCATCAATAACCAGTGATGTGTATCCATATTTTATGGCACCAAAGGCTGCCCAGATTGTATAGTCCATGTCAAAGACGACGGGATTTTTCGGCTTAAGTTCGCCCACCTGGCGTGAAAGCTCATTGCCGATCTTCAGGAATTCATATTCCGGAGAGCAGATATAAACAGTTCTGAAGTTCTGTTTTTCAAGTTCAGGTTCCATCTTGTCTAGGTATGTCCACGATTCTTTTGATGCAATCGATGTTGGCGTGATGAAATGTATTATTAATCGACCTTTTTTTGGTTCTTTGGTCACTGCTGATATTTTCTGGAAGGCCGCATCCAGGGCTTTTTGCGAGGCTCCAAGCTCTTCAGATTTCTTCCCCCCCGCGCATGAAAGAATGCCAGTGCATAGAACAAAAATAGTCAATGCCGACCCAAATCTTCCCATATTCCTAACTATACCACAGTATGCCATTTCATGCCATTTATACACCTAGATTGACATAGTTGTCAGGTTTGCCCGAAAAAAGGACAAATTGCCTAGAGGTTAATCTGCCAACGGTAAAATGCTGTTGGGAATCATTTATATACGGGAAAATTTTTCTGGGCTGGTTTTTCTTTTTAATTCGGAAAGAACTGGCAGGCTAGTTCTAACTAGTATTTTGAATATAGGGTGTTTTATTGCAAAATCGAGGTTCAAAACTAGAATAGCAGGCATGACAAAGAAGAACATTACCATCATGGCTATTGGAATTGCCATTCTAGGAATCATAATATTTTTTCTTGTAAGAGGCTGTGGGTCGCAAGAAGAACCGGCTAGTCTATTTTGGTTTGGTGGTGCATCGGCCCCTGGAGAACTGCCGAAAACAATCTCTCTTGGCAGGATGACTCCTCCGGACCAGAAGCTTTTTGAATTCCAGGTCGAAGGCTTGCCAAAAGATGTTACTTTCGAAGAAAGAAGGGAAGACCTCAGCTCAAAATCATACATGTCTTTTCTTGTGGCTACCATTCCTGCCGATGCAAAAAAAGGTATCTACCCTATAAAAATAACATACAAGAATGCTTCATTTTCAAAATCATTCGAATCTGAATTCGTGATTGGTGATAGAGCAGAATCACAAGATAGCATTTATGGTGGTATTGGAAGAGCTGGTCAGCTTCCTGCAATTTCGACTGATGATCTTGTAGTTTCGAATTTTGTAAATCTCGAAAAAGGAATTACCTCTCCACCTTGTGTTGCTGGCAATAGAACCTATCTGGGTCTTCAAAATGGTAAAGTGGTTGCCCTCGATGACAAACTTGGGAAAATTTTTGAGGTGACCGTATCGGAGGATTCTGTTGTTGCTGTACAGGCTACTGAAAAATATCTTGTTGGCTGTGATTCCAGGGGGAATATTGTGTCCTTCGATCTTTCGCAGAAAGAGCCACCCCAGCTTGCGACATACAAGCTTGATGGAAAAGCATCCTCACCACCAACAATTGTTACAGAGGATAAAATCCTTGTTGGCTCGACAGATGGCCTTCTTGGTCTTTTCTCTCTTCCAAACCTGAAACCGCAGTGGAAGGTGAATCTTCCAGGTCCAGTTATCGGGAATGTGCCATGTCAGATTTACAAATCTGAAAATGATCTAAAGGGTTATATTTTTGCTGCATGTGATGACTCAAATATTTACTATCATGATCTGGATGGCAAGCTTATCAGCCGTTTCCAGATGGATCTACCATCCAAATTTGCTCCAATAGTAGTAGGTGACAGGGTCCTCTTTTCTGATTCAGAAAATTTTATCCAGTTGTCAGACTCTTTTGGTAGGAAGATTTGGAGCACTAATGTTGAAGATATGCAGCTCTGGCAGCCAATTTCAAACTCTGGCAAGGCATATT
This sequence comes from Caldisericia bacterium, assembly GCA_017992555.1. Taxonomy (GTDB): domain Bacteria; phylum Caldisericota; class Caldisericia; order JAAYUI01; family JAAYUI01; genus JAAYUI01. Next base: position 16,003 of record JAGOOK010000017.1, read on the forward strand.
TTTTTGGAAAGAAAAAAATTATTGCTTTGGACATGAAAGATGGTAGTGTTTCTTTCTCTGTGGATTCACCCGGAGAGATAATTTCACAACCAGTGTTTATTGGTGAAACCTTGTGCTTGCCCCTGCAAGGTCAATTATCATTTATGTCTGGTGATTTGACACCAAAATCGAGCATTAACCTTGGGGATCTGGTTTCTGGCTGGCCGGTTCCTTTTGAAGGCGGTCTACTTGTTGCGCAGCAAAGTGGAGGAGTTTACCTTTTTACCAAAGGAAACCCTGGCAGTTCGATACCTGTAGTCAAATTCGATATGAAGGATGTTGTATTTTCCCAAGGATTATCAAATCAGTTTCATAACTCCTACACGAACACAAAGTTGCCAAAAACGCTCAAGTTGAAGTGGGAAAAAGATGGCGAGTATGCGCCTGTGCTTACAACCAAGACCAGAGCGTATCTTTACAATATCACAAAAAAGGTTTTTTCATGTGTTTCAATAAATGATGGCAAGGAAATATGGCAATTTCCTTCGGAAGCATATCCTGCAGTTTATCATACCCTAGGATATAACGAAACCCCGATGTGTCTTTCCGAGAATGGTCTTTATCTTGGAACGGTGGCTGGTGTTATGCTTGTTGATCCGGACACAGGAAAGTTGCTTAGGTCTTCAAACGTCAGTGGAATACCACAAGCAGATGATTCTACTGTTGTTGTAACAAATGGCAAAAAACTTTCTGTTTGCGACAAAAACCTAAAAGTTTTGTGGGTTGCAGATGGGAATTTTGTTTCTTCAAATGTCATAATTCTTGGCAAATCGGTGGTCGCAATTTCCAGGGATGAAGTTGAGGATTTTAGCAAAAGCAAGGCATTTGTTGCCATATACGATAAATTGACCGGTAAAGTGGAGTGGTCAAAAAAAGATACATCCATCTCCTATTGTGTTCGAACCATCACAGATGGGAAAAGGCTTCTTGCTTCGACTGGTTCGGGTCTCTGGATGATGGATGTTGGAGAAAGAAAAGTTTATGGTGCATCACGTTATGCACCCACTGTTGAAACGATCTATGCCATGCCAAATGGCGATATCTGGTTCAAAGAAATGGCTGGAATACATTTCAAACTTAATCTTAAAGATGGCAACGTATCACCAGTCATTGAGCCTCCACAAGACAAACCAATCTATATGGCATTTGGCCTAACCTATATGGATAGTGAATCTTTTGTTGGTATTTGCGCCCCCATTCCTGATTCCAAGGAAGCAGAGCAATCTCAAGAATCGATTGATGTGAACAAGGCAGATTTTTATCTGGTTATGACATCTGTAAAAACTGGCAACAATATCTCATCTGTCAAAATTGGCAAAAGCTTTGATGCGCAATTTACCCTGTCTTATGGCGAGAGAAAAGTTTTTGTATCCACCTTTGGCAGTGATAAGGGATACAACCCAAAACTATCAGTCTGGGGAGACTAGATAGTCCCTGTTTTCCTTGATTGTGGTTCTTGCTATTTTATCGCCCACTTGGGCGAAGTCTTTGTAATAGGAACCAACAGAAAATATTTTGTTTGTGGATGTGAACAGCGAGAAAGTTTTGAACCCGCTTGATTCAAGCAATGCTATTGCAACTTGGTGTGCAATCGGAGTTGCAATAAAAACTTTTGCCGGTTTTTTGCCAAGGAGCCATTTTGCCGCTCCAAGGCAGGTGTAGCCGGTGGCAAGCCCATCATCGACGAGAAGGACTTCTTTATCTTTCAGGTTCTCGATTGGGTTATCAAACCTGATGTTTTGCTCGTGGCGTTTGATCTCGGCAAGCTTGGTCCTTGCAATGCGCTGTACATCCATATACGAAAGCCCGACCTGGCGATAGAGGCCCTCGTCTAGGATCACGTTTCCATCTGAAATGACTACTCCAAAGGCCGATTCCTGGTTCCAAGGCAGCGGAAGTTTGGAAACAAATGCCGGTTCAAGCAGAACTTTTAGCGAATTGGCAACTGGTAGTGAACACACAATTCCACCAAGGGCTATTCCATAAACTATAGAAACTCCCCTGAATTCCTGGGGCAGTTTTGATGCAAGCTGTTTTCCAGCCTCTTCCCTGTTTTCGAATTTCACGGTTTGTCCTCCCAAGGGATTATGTAGAGTCTTCTCCTCGAAACAACCTGTTTTCCAAGCCAGTCGTTGATAAAACCATTGAGGATATATTCCCCTGGTTTAAGATAGGTATGTTCTATTGTGTGCTGGCCTTCTTGGGGCAGACCACCCTTTTTGTCCCCTGTTCCACCATTCGGACCATCGCCCCAGTCAAAGTAGAATTCATATGGTGGGAAACCGCCGATGATCCTGAGGTTGAACCTTACTGTGCCCTTTTCCCTGCCAGATTCCCTAAGTTCTGCAGTAAGGGGGGGGTATTCTGATGGCGCCCACAGAAGTATGACGCAATTGCTTTTTATGAGCCCCTGAGGTCTATCAGACGAGACTTTGCAGACCATTGGGTGTGCGACAATTGCAATTTTGGTGACAATTTCGACATTTACATATCCAGTGAAGCACTGGCCTGCATCGAGCTGATTAAATCTGAAAATGACCCTGTTTCCAGCTATTGCCGCTGGCGGAGATGTGTCTTTTATTTCAAATTCAGCCCCGACTTCAACAATCAAAGTTCCTTCTGGCGTTTCTTCATTGCCTTCGTTTTTTATTTGCGCGGTCAACCTGACGATTGTCCCTTTTGGGGCGATTGATGTCGAAGGTCTTATTGTGACTCTCTCTTGTGGCTGGGCGCAGCGTACGGTTGGCCGGGGGTTTATTCCAGCGAGGATGATTGCCGCCACAACCAGAAAAAGCCAAATTTTTTTCATTTATTTTCTTGCGAAAATCTCCCAGACTTCCTGGGTTTTTTCAATCATTTTCTCCGTTGTGAATTCCTGTTCAACCCTTACCCTTCCCTGTTTTCCAATGCGTTCCATCTGCTGTCTGTCTCCCATAAGTGATATTATAGCACCGGAAAGTTCCTTTGGGTTGGATGGGGGAACGAGCACTCCATATTCAGGTTCTGTCAGGACTTCAGGGATGCCACCGACCCTTGTTGCAGCAACTGGCACCTCAAGTGCCATGAACTCCAGAAGGGCAAGACCTATCGCTTCTGCAATTGACGGAAAACAGCCGATGTCGCATGCCTTCATAAGGTCAAATGGGTCCTTTATCCTGCCAGGCAGGAACACCCTGTCATTGACCTTCAGTTTTTCTGCCTGCTCCCTGAGTGGCTCCAGACACCTACCGTCGCCAACGATCAGCATGCCGGCGTCTGGTATCTTGTCCAGAATTCTTGGCAGTGCGGCAACCATGTCTGCATGGCCCTTCACTTCAACGAGCCTTCCAACAGTCCCTATGAGTCTTATGTTTTTTGGAATACCAAATTTTTCCTTTGTTTTTTCAGGATCTGCGTCCGATTTTACACAGGAGAGGTCAATCCCGTTGTGCACCGTAAATATCTTTTCTTTTGGAATGCCCCTTTTTGCAAGGTTCTCTGACATATCGTTTGACACGCCTATGAAGGCATCGGCCATGCCATTGAACACATTGTCGGCGTACCAGACTGCCCTCTCCTTGACTGACGAGGCGTAATCCAGCCTCGAATCCGAGTGCATCGTGCAGATGTTCGGGATGCCGGTTATTTTTGATGCCATTCTGCCAAGGAAGTTGGCCCTGACGCCATGCGTGTGGATGAGGTCAAGGTCGAGGTCTCTCATCAGCTTTGCCAGCTGGTATGGGTTTTGCTTTATGATGAACGGCTCGATGCCGGCCATTCTGGCCTCTTTTGTGGTCATGCCATCGAGGGGATTGATCATGTATGTGTCAAATTTTGATTTGTCAGCCAGGTTTACAAGCTGTATTGTGTAGCCTTTTGCTCCGGCAACGTCAGTTCCGGCGATTACCTGTGCCACTCTTATTTTTCTTGCCATAGCCTTAAAAGTGTCTCCTCAAAAGTCTTTATCCTGGCTTCCCAGGTGTTTTTTGAAACAAAATCTTCTATTTTTTCTTTTTTTGGCCCCTCGGTGATCGCTTTGCCGATTTCCAGGATGAAATCACCAGAGGTCTTTGCAATTTTGACCACGTCTTCCGGCATCCCCTCAAGCTCTTCCATTGGCACAGAAACTGTTGGCAGGCCCATTGATGCGTATTCATACAGCTTGAGTGGCGAGACGGAGGCGATGAGGCTGTTTTGCCTGAAAGGTATTATACCACATGAAGCACCGGACATGAGCGATGGCAGTTCTTCCTGCGGTTTTTTGCCAAAAAAATGGACATTTCCAAGGCCTCTGAGCCTCTGGCCCTCTTCACCCAGCTCCCCGTTTCTTTCTGACCCAATAAAGATGAAGTTTGCCTTTGGCATTCTCTGGGCGACTTCAAGCATCAAACCGGTGTCAAACCACCACCTCAAGGCGCCAGCGTAAACCACCCTTGGGGCCGGTATTTTCTCGATTTCCGGTGAAGGCCTGACCTGTCTGAAGAGTTCCGAGTCAACTGCGTTTGGCATGTAAACAGTCTTCGGGTTGAAAAGGGAAAGTCTTTTCGCAAGAGAACGCGCTGTAACAAAGACCGTGTCGCATTTCTTGCAGAGCTCGCCTTCGGCCATCTCGATGAAGGATTTCGATGATGTCCCACCATATCCGGCATGGTCGTCCACACAATCATAAAAGGCCACTTTTGGCTTTATCATCCCAATGATGGGTTCCATCCAGGGCAGATAGAACAGGCAGGCAAATTCTTTCGGAAAAGAGATTTTTTCGATTGCTTTTTTGGCGAAACTGGCGAGTGTCCTGCAGGCTGAATTCTGTGCAAAGCCAAATCGTCCGTAAAAAGGCATCATCGGCGGAGGGCTTGCCACCCAGAGGTTTGGTGAAACTTCCCTTATTTGGCCCTTTCTTTCGACCTTTGGCCTGTATGTATGGTCCTTGAGTGCCGAAAGGTGAGTGAAGGGTGCCTCTATGTATATGACCTTTGACCCCTGCGATGCAAATTTTTTTGCAATCCTGTGTTTCCTTGTCGGGAGGTCGTCAAAGTCCTGGGATGAAAAAATTATTAGCGGGACGTTCATATCTTGTATGTCGGCTCAAGTTTTTGCAGGAGCTTTATGATTGAAGGCCTGTCGACTCTTGCAGCAGCTTCCATCACCAGCTTGATGTTCTCCTCAAAATCTTCCGGGTCGTTTGTGTCTGGCTGGCACATGAACATGCCGTCCAGCTTTTGCGCCCTCTTCTGCTCGGCCTCTGTCAGGAGCTCCTCGCTCATCTTTTCGCCTTCCCTCGGTTTTGTGAAGGCGATTTTGTAGTCGACGCCTTCCCTGTACCCGAGGATTTTTGCGATTGCCTTTGCTAGGTCGACTATGAAAACCGGCTTGCCGGCATCAGGAACATAGACTTCGGCCTTCTGGGCTATTTTTGATGCCCTGACGATGAAGCTTGAGGCCTCGTCCCTTGTGATGAAATACCTGTTCATCTGGGGCGATGTTACTGTAAGATGGCCGGAGCGGAGGAGCTGGCGCTTGAATGTATAAACCACGTTTCCGTTTGAATCCAGCACGTTCTCAAACCTTACGATACAGTATCTGCCGGGATTCTCCATGGCATGCCTAACGATTATCCTCTCGGCCACTCTTTTTGTTGCACCCATGACGTTTGCGGGGTCAGCGGCCTTGTCGGTGGAGATGAATGTGAAAAGCTCCACTCCGTGCTTTTTTGCCATCGCGAGTGCGTTCATTGTTCCACCAATGTTGGTCGTGACGGCCTCTTCCGGGAACTTTTCCATGAGCGGGACGTGCTTTCTTGCGGCAACGTGGAACATGATTTGCGGACGGTATGCGTCCATGATTGACGACAGTCTGGAGAGGTCCCTGATGTCGGTGACTATGGCTGTTTTGTTTGCAAACCCATCAATGCTAAGGTCGAGGTCGACCTCGTAGACGCCATTCTCCGAATTGTCCAGCAGGACAAGGTGTTCCGGGCCAAACGATGCGACCTTTATGGCAAGATCGGAGCCTATTGACCCGCCAGCTCCCGTGATCATGACCCTTTTTCCCTTGAGATAGTCGCCATCGCCCGGGGTTGAAGGTGGACGTTTTGGGAAAAGACCTGTTTCCATGAGCCTTTTTATCAGTTCATCGTCGCCAACTTCCCTTTTTATGATGCATCCTTCCGGGAGGAGCTGCAGTGGGACGGAAAGCTGGTCGCAGAACTTATGGACATTGCATGCGTGGCCAACATCGGAATAGGCAAGCACAAGGTCGATCTGGCCAGCATATCTTGCCAGCTCGTCCGGGTTGCGCAGGACGCAAACCACCTTGTAGACATCGGATTTTTCAAGCTGTTTTACCAGCCCCTCCGAACCTTCGCCGACTATGGCCACCCTTATCATTTGAGCACCTTTTTGATTTCCTGTGCCTTCTCGTGGGCTTCTATGATTGTGCCGATGACGGCTTCTTGCTGGGCGTCCGTCATTGTCCCGAAAAGTGGCGGGCAAATCATCTCTTCCGAGAGTCTTGTTGCCACCGGGCAGTCCTGTTTGTTGTTTGCAAAATAGGTGTGGTTGGAAACTGCAGGGTAGAAATATTTTTTGCACTCAAAGTTTTCCCTTGCCATGACCTCGGCCAGCTCGTCCCTTGTGAGTCCGAACTTGTCTCCGTTTACTCTTATCGCAAAGTCCTTGTAGGAGCACCTGTCTTTTGGGTCAATCTTCTGGAATGACAATCCAGGAACTTTTGAAAGTTTGTCCTTGTAGAGCCTGACTCTGCGGTTTCTCTCGTCTGATTCTGACTCAAGCTTCGTCAGTCCCCACCTGCCAAGTATGGCGTGGAGCTCCGACATTCTGCCATTCAGGCCTGGGTAGACCATATCGTGTTTTCCGGGTGCCGTGCCGTATTCCCTGAGTATCCTCAGGTTTATGGCCATTGTTTCATCATTTGTGGTTACAAAGCCGCCTTCACCGGAGGTCAGGAGCTTTGTTGGTGTAAGCGAGAATGAAGAGGCTATTCCTTCCGAGCCGATGCCCTTTCCCCTGTGGAGGATTCCAAAGCCGTGTGCGGCATCAAATATGACCGGAACGCCGGTTTTTTCTGAAAGTGAAATAACCTCGTCAACACCTGTTGGGTTTCCGAAGATGTGGGTGCAGAGAATGGCCAGCGTGTCGGAGCGGAGCTTTTTCTGCGCGTCCTTTACATCGATGTTGAAGGTTTCTTCGTCTGCGTCCACAAATACCGGATCGAGTCCGGCCCACAGTGCGGCCGAGGCTGTTGCGAGGAAGGTGAAGCTTGGAACAAGGACGGTGCGCCTGTCTTCATGCTTGAGCCCCTTGCTCCACTTGAGCGATGCGAGTGCCAGGGTAAGTCCGACCGTGCACGATGAAACACCAACAGCATATTTTACGCCAAGTGTCTGGCAGACTTCTGCCTCGAACTCGGATAGCTGGTCGCCCTTTGTGAGTATGCCGGAGGCAAGCGAGATGGTGAGCCTTTCGGCTATGTTTGCAAGTTCCGGTAGTGGCGGACGGCAGAGCGGTATCTTTCCTGGATAATGGCCGGGCCCACCTAGCGTTTTGAGTCTGTTCATTTGCATTCCTCCACTGCGTCTGGGTTTGCAACACCGTCAAGCCTGGAAATCGGATCGTCCGGTTCGGCATCAGAATAGACGGTGTTTGGTTTTGCTATTGTAGAGAAGGTCATGAATATGATCTTCATGTCAGTTGCGAAAGTCACATGGTCCGCGTACCAGCAGTCGAGCTCGATTTTTTTTGGCCAGGAAATGTTATTTCTGCCGTTGACCTGTGCCCAGCCGGTTATTCCCGGCTTGACCATGAGGCGTTTTCTCTGTTCCTCGTTGTATCTTTTTGCCTGGTAGATCATTGATGGTCTTGGGCCAACAATGCTCATGCTTCCCTGGATGACGTTGAAAATCTGTGGCAATTCGTCAAGGAAGCTCCTAAGGTGTCTTCCGACCTTTGTTATCCTTGGGTCGTCCTTGGCGGTGTATATTCCGGTGCCTATGTTTGCGGCGTTCTTGACCATTGTCCTAAACTTGACGCAGTTGAAGGGTTTTTCACCCTGCCCCATCCTTTTTTGGATAAAAAATACGGGGAAGCCATCATCAATGACGATGGCCAATGAAATAAACAGGAGTAATGGGGAGAGGATGATAGTCCCCAAAACTCCCAGGACTAGGTCTTCTATACGTTTCCAAGCTGGGTTAATGATTTTCACCTGGCCTCCACTCAGCCCTGTAAATCGGGAAGAAACTCACGGACTGGGGGTCAAAATCTTCATGGGAGCAATTATGCTCATATTCTGTTTTAAGTTCAATGAGTTTTAGGTAGAGATCGGGTATGTGGAGCCTGTCATAGATGAAAAAGTCTTTCTCGAGCTGTGAAAAATTCAGCTTGAACAGATATGTGCCGTCTTCACCGCCAGCACCACCGCCAAGCACAAAGCTGTGGCACCCGCGCTCCTTGCATTTGAGCAGCATGTCAAAAAACAGCAGATTGTTTGGCCTGAGTTCCTGGTAGTCCCTGTTTGTAGCGGAGAGGTATGAATATGCCACACCGCCGTGCTGGATTATTATTATTGAAGCCACAAGTTTTTCTTCAAAATACGCGCCAAGGATGAAGCAGAATTTCTCGTCCATCCGCTCCATCGCCTCGAAAAAACTTTTTGGAAAATAGTATCTTTCAGCCGCTGTGTGGTACTCCATAGTCTGATAGTAAAGCGGCGGGAACTGCTCAAAACCCTCGGGGCCCATTTCTCTCACAGAAACGCCGTCCCTGACTGCCTTGCGCATCTTCTTGCGGCCTTCTTTGGTCATTCCGGCTTCAAGCTCTTCCGGTGTCTTTATCAGGTCCACCCAGACGACCTTGCCCATCCTCCTGACATTGTAGCCGGGGCCAAGGTTGGTGTTTGAAAGAAGGACCTGGACCCTTCCAAATTCTGTTACGATGCGCCTTCTTTTGCAAAATTCCCCGAACTCTTCGTTGAACTGTTTGACGATGTCATAGGGAACACCATCTTCAAAGTTGTGGAAAATGCCGCCATATTCTGGTGAGGTTATGTCAAAGCATGGGCCAAGCTCTTCCATTATTTTTTTGCCAAATGGCAATTCGATGAGCGGCCTGACCAAAAAAGGGTAGAAAATGACCTTGTCGCCGAATTCTGCGTAGACTGCCTCAAAAGAGTATGGGTATGATGCTTCCCACATCTTTCCAAGCTCCGGGTGGGCATAGCAGTCAGCGGAGGGGACCTTTTTTATTACATCAAGCCATTTGCCCCTGTCCCTTGTGGTCAGGCTTTGCATCATGTGGTAATAAGCTCTTCTTTCAAAAGACCCATCAGGTTTTCATCCACATACTCCCCGCCCCTGAAGTTCTGGTGTCTTAGGACACCCTCGAGTTTGAAGCCAACCCTCTCGTAGAGCTTTATTGCTTTATCATTTGTGGCCAGGACAGTTAGCCACAGCCTTACCATTCCAAGCTCCTCGATGGCAAATTTGACCAGGGCAATTGTAGCATCGGTGGCATAACCACCACCTCTGTACCTTGGATCGCCAATAAAAATGCCAAAGCCGCAGTGCCGGTTTATAAAATCTATATCGTAGAGGCCAATGTTTCCGATGTATTCACCGGAATCGGCCTCTATTGCAAACCTCTTGTTTTTTCTGTCGCCCCGCACTCTTTCGAGCCAGAGCTTTTCGTCCTCAAGAGAAACAGGAAAATGCCATCCAATCAAACTTTGCTGGATGGACTTGTCGTTCCTCCATTGCACAAGCTTTGGAAGATCGTCATCCCTGATGGCTCTGACCAGGGTCTTGGCGCCTACGATCAAGGTCACCTCCAATCTAAGATAATTTATGTTGCTTGCTCGTTTTGGTCAAGTCAATTGCACCTACTTGAAAAATATTTTTAACAATTTTTTCGGTATGCCATGATTTGCCAGCATCAAATATTTTGTAGAGGGTAACTTTCTGGTTTTGTGTTAACGATTGTTGTTTTTTGTAGAAATATTTTTAATTGTCGCTTTTTATCAAAATGGATATTTAAATTTTGTAAACCTTTATCGGAAAACTGTTTTCGCGTGCGGTGAAAATATTTCAATTTCAAATGTCACTTTAATTGTTCGAAAAAATAGCAATGGATCCTATTTTTATTTTAGTATTTTATATTATTAATAATTATTATCGAATAATGTCATGTTTGCCCGTCTCCTACTATTTTATTTTTATTAATGTTATTAAAATGTAAGCGATATGGAAAATGGTAATTGCAAAAGTGCGAATCGTTCAAGAAGGGCCAAGCTTTTTGACGATGGGTTTTCTCTAGACTGGCAGATGAATACTGGATTGCCCGTAAAACAAACTTTTCTTTTCGAGAAAACCTGCATGTTATTGAGCAATGAGATGATCTTTGGATTTGATCTTGCGACCACGAAGAGAAGTTGGCAAGCAAATGAATACAGCTCTATTTTGTTTATGCTTCCTCTCCAGGATGGCCTGGCGATTTTTGAGCAGGATGGAAGTAGTGCTGTTTTAGACAACTTGACCGGGGAAGTCAGGTGGCGCAAGGAAATAGGAACAGCCGCAACAATGCCTCTGTTCTGTTTTGAAAAACTTTTTATTGCAACGAGCAATACTCTTTTGTGTCTCGATGCTGCTGATGGCCATATTATCTGGGCCTTTGAAACGCCAGACAATATTGTCGCCGGGCCTTCTTGCCATGATGGCAAGATAGTTGTTGCCGATTCTGGCGGACATGTGTTTTGTCTTGCTCCACCCAAATAAGCTTTCACAGGCCCCCGGTTGGGGGCCTGTGTTTTTTTGTGTCACATTTTCTCGAATGGAAGCAGGATTTCGGTTATCGGACCTTGGGGATCATTTGGCTCTGTCAGATAGATCTCCCTTGTGGGATGAGATATCTTTAGCCCCTTTGCCTGCGCCTGGTCAAAACCAAATTTGTAAGCCTGGCCCAATCCACTGTAGGGCCCTTTGTAAATGACCGAGAGTGCTTTTACGCCCGGTATAGTCATGGTGGCACCTGAAGACACAGGAACGCATACTTCCATGTCGGCCGGTTCTGGTGCACCTTCGCTGTGGTACAAAACAAACGGGGCACCGCTACAGTTGCAGCCAGCCTTGAAAAACGCCTGCTGAATCATCTCCCCGATCTCGGAGTACATCCCGATTTTTCTGACCGAAATAACTTGCATTGGCTTTACTTCTTTTATCATCGACTCAAAATTCATTATTACCTCCAGAAGTGATTTGTTTTCGATGAGCTCCCTGCACAATTTTTCTCTCTTCTGGTCTTGATCAATCCTCTCGCCGAGGCGCCTCATGTGCTCAAGGATGATATCTTCCGGGAATTGCCCTTTTTTCATTGCCTCAAGGAGGCGCGCAATCTCCACAAGCGGCATGTCGACATCTCTGAGTTTGGCAATCATTCGACCCGATAAAACCTGGCCATCCGCGTAATACCTGTAGAGATTGTCGCCAACAAATTCAGGGGACAATATCCCCATTCCGTCATAATGGCGGAGCATCTTTGCGCTGATTCCAGTTATTCTTGAAAACTCACCTATTGTGTAGCGGCTCATCGTTGTCACATTCTGGCCCTTCCCATAATGGGAAGGTCAATAGGATTATTTTAAATGTCTATATGGCTATCACAAGAGAAACATAAAATTTATTGAATGGGGACTATTTATTTCCTGTTTTCGCTTGAATGTCTTGGATGTTTGATGGTGGATGTTTCCAAGGACCTGATTATTTCTTTTGAGATCTGGTAATCACCTTTTGTGATGTCTTGCACCTTTTTTGCGATCTGGTTTACCCGATCCGGAATAATACCGTAATAAGCCCACTGCCCCTCGCGCTCGACTTTTACAATGCCCTGGTATCTCAACACCCTTAGATGTTGTGACACTCCGGCTTGCGGGAGCCCAAGTGCATCAACAAGCTGCCCCACGCAAAGCTGGTTATATTTTGACAGCAGGGCAAGGATGGTAAGTCTTGTTGGCTCAGCGAGTGCTTTTAATCCACCCTCGAGACTAAAATTGTTTCCGGTTGTTCTCATCTATACAATATGTTAGAATTTGTAACAGCAATGAGAAGCATAAAAAAGTTTAAAATTGTAAATAAAAATTTACAAATAATCAGTTTAGGAGCAATAATCCTAGCCCTTGTTTTTTCAATCGAGCCGATCCTTGCTGAGCTAAAATTGCACATAGAGGTGCCTGTTTCTGGTCTTCACACCAGAAGCAAAACAATTGACGTCATAGGAACAATCTCTGACACGTCCGTTGCTCAGGTCAAAGTCACTTTCGATGGGGCCACAATCGGCGAAACAAACCTACAGTGTAGGAACGGAAGATTTGAGACCGAGAAAGAGCTTGGCTCCGGTAAAACGGTTGTGAGCGTGTTTGCCAAAGATAAAGCTGGAAACCAAACAGAATCAGGAGTTGTGGTCTTCAGGGATTGCACGGTCAACACTGTCCTTGGCTCCAACATGGCCTTTGTGAATGCAGATGAGGAGTGGCTTCTCAACCCAACGCAACTCATATCAAACAGGTCCATGGTGCCTCTCAGAGATTATTGCCAGTTTTTTGGTGCCCAACTCACCTGGGAGGCACCAACCAGAAAACTAGCATTGACCCTTGGCAGAAGAAAAACCCAATTCCAGATTGGGTCATCCAAAGCAATAGTCGATGGGAAACCTGCAACAGTTGATCCTGTACCCCAGATCATTTTTGGTTCTACCTATGTGCCGGCAAGGTTTTTTGCCCAGGCAATTGGCGGCGGTGTCGGGTGGCACAAGGAATCAAAGACGCTTTCGGTGTCTGTGCCGTAGTTGTTGCAAAGTAGCCTTGTGTTGAAAATGAAATATTATTTTCTCACACCATGCTCATCGAAGTATTTAATTAGCTACTTCTTGTTGTCATTTTCAGGCAAGATGCGCCTGACTTCGGGTTTGTAAAACACAATTTTATCTTTGCCACTGCGTTGATCAGTGACCTTCCCGTGATCAAGGATTATCCCAGGTGTTTTGTCATTGGTTCTGTCTATATAAACATTCTCAAATACTCTTGTGATATCGCATTCGTAAACACCTTCGGTGGTGTTGAATACAAGGCGAGTTTTGGGGGGAACATATATGCCATTAACAACTTTTCCAGGAGGTATGTAATCTGGATTGATACGTGGGTCAACGTAACGCTTAGTTACTACATTCTCCCTTACTATTTCTACATCAGACAACAACTTTCCTGGGATATCCTCAAGTTCGTAGATCAAAATCATGTCAACCATGGGGGAAGAATCATTATCAAACGAGAATGCCATTTTATTGTAGTCAAGTGCAATTATTTTTATTGCACCATCCACTTCTTTGTAGAAAAAGGAAACACTAGAACCACGTTCACTAAAGACATAATTCTTCTTGTATAAGCTTTTTGAAGTATTGATAACTGGTAGTGCATCATAAGACCCTTGAACTATTTGCATATATTCATAAGTATCAATGCCATCATGTTCGAGTAAGATACCATTGTTTGTAAGTATTGTTCCTAGTGGTCGTGGCGTGTTTTTAAGACCAGGGAATTTTATGCAAACAATGCTATCTTCTTTGCCATCCTTGTTGTTTTGATAATCATAGCCATAAAGGTACTCACCATCGTAAAGTATGCCTATTTCGCTGTACTGTCCTTCTCCGAAAAATATTCCTTTCTGAGGGAAAAAAGCTTTATTGACAGGTTCTTTTTCATGAAGGTAGTACTTTGTTTGTGAAGAAGCAGAATATAGATATTGACCATCATATATCACATTGGGCGAGAATAAAACAGGATTTCTAAAATTCGCTGATTTAACTTGTTTTCCATCTTGATTATATGCCTCATAAACACGTTTGTTTTTTGAGAGAAGATATATATTGTTATCTAGTAGGTTAAAATCATTATTTATTATATCCTCACAGGCAGTTTTTATCTCCCAGTTTTGTGAAAATTCAATCTTCTCATAAGGTGAATGAATGCAAGACAGATATATATTGTTATTTCTTGGGTATGTATAAACAAAATTTATCCCCAATAATAAAGCATCGTCCTTAGACCTTATTCCATAATAATTCCAAGCAATTGGGTTTGCTTTCAAATCAAATGCTTTAAATAAGGCACCATCTTCGAGCTTATAAAAAAGAAGCTTTGATTTGTTCAATAAAGCTCCATAAAGTAAATTCGGATTGCCCATCTTGAAAAGATACTTTTCTTTATCCTGATCATTGAGAACCACCTTTTGTGGTTCGCTGCTCACTTTTCTGACAGGCAGGTGTGTGTCTATGTCAGAAAATAAACTTGAGCATGAAGATAAAAGATAAATCATCGCAAGAAAGACGCTCAAGGAAAGAAATTTATGTTTCGAGATCATTTTAAGCCACCTTCACTGTCATGGTTTAGCTCCCAACATTCTACCTAAAACAGAATTTTTCTTATATCTTCCATATGTTGGATCATCTTCATGATATGTACACAAGCTTTTTAATATTGGTTTACCATCAGGGTTTACTCCTACACCAGTTCCATCATTACCAAAACGATACCATAAACCATCTCTTTCACCAAATGCAAATATAAGAGCGCCTCTCCAGAATTGACCACCAGGCCTGCCCTCAAAATCCTCCTCAAAATTTGAATTTGGATTAAAAAGATATCCGGCAACCGCCCCAACGGCCAAATCCTGTAGCGTAAATTTTGAATTATTTCTCCAATAACTGGCCACACCATTTAGACACAAACCCATGTATGTTGTATGTTATTTGTTCTAATTTTTAGGCTTTTAAAAATCTCAAATCACCAATAAATATCTCGCCAGCCCATGTATGTTTCAGTCGAGTAATAAACTCCCTTGTCACCAAAGAATATCAGGTATTCATTGATTGTCATGTCGTTTATCTTGTCATTGACAGGAGGAATGTTGATGGTATTTATTTGGCCCTTCTCCTCACCAAATCTCCAGCCCTTTATGGTTGATTTGCCTTTTGAGTAGGAAGTAAAAAATATGTCGCACAGGATTTCTTCCATTGGGGCTCTAAACAATCTATATTCATCATGTGACTTTAGGAGGTTTTCAACCTTATGCGTGTCCCTATCAATGAGACAAATGCCTTCCTTGTAAGGGGCAACAATATAGTTTATCGTTATTGCTCCAGGTTTTAGTCCATCTATCTTTATCTTGAATGCAGTCTTTTTGTTGGTTAGACTCAAAGCATGCAGATACTGGCCATCATAAAACACCAGATCAAAGCTTCTTTTTTCTAAAGGTATAGGCTCATTGACATCATATTCGGGTAATAGGAAGGGTATGTCAATTTTTTGTTGTTCAAAAAAACAGGCATTGGAGATGCCAGTGTCTGTTTCAAGGGTCATTATATCGGTTGTTTCACCATCCTTGAAAGTAAACAGTTTTTGGCCATCAAAAGCGAGAAAAGTAGGTCTTTCTTGGTCATCGTAATGGATTTTGGTTGTTATTGATGGTTTCTGAAGATCATATTCCTTGATAAATTCACCGTTGATATTGTAAAGGAAAATTTGCCTCAAATCATCGGATTGAATGTAGAAATAGCAATGCTCATAGTTTATGCCAATTATTTGTTTACCCTTTATCTCTGATGTTTCCAACAATTTGAAGGTTGTTTTGTGTCCCCCTTTAGAATCATCATAATCACGACTCTCTTCAAGATGTGCATAATAATACTTTCCCCCATCCTGATATATGACAATCAAATCACTGCTTACCAAATCATATTTTCTCGGACATGAATTGCATGAGATAATTTTGCCA
>JAGOOK010000018.1 GCA_017992555.1 Caldisericia bacterium
GAACAATCGCGAGAATTCCTGCCAATTTCTTCATTTTCCTACCTCCTAGAAATTTTGTATAACCTATACTATAACCAATTGTGAAATCCACAATAAAGGTAAAACAAAGACAAGGCAAAAAAGAGCCACAGGTTCTGGAGGGAGGGTAAATCGGGGTGGTAACCAAAAAGAATGCTTTCGTTTTTTCATCAATCCTCCTTGGGGTAGCAGTTTTTTTCACGATTGGGATAATATTGGGGAGATCACCGCCATACCTTGGCACCAAAACTGTTGATTTGTCAGGGCTTGCCAAAATGCTTCCAGATTGTAGGATAACCCAGAACAAATCCAGCGAGGACACCATTGATGTATATTTCAAGTGCAATCCTGCAATGGAGGAAGAGGCGGCCCTTCTTTCTTTGTCAAAAGCCAGGGACGTTTTTCAGTGTATTACAAAGGCTGGTTTTAATTATTCCAACGTGAGATTTGTTTTGGAATCGGGTGATTTCAGTGGAGTGAAAATTTTTTCGAAAGAGCTCGTGGAAGGGATTTTTTCAGGAACAGTCAGTTCCAGGTCTTTCTGGAACAAAATATATAACATGTCTCCAAACCCTTTGAGTGTGGCTGGGATATCCAGTAAAAAGCAGGACATGATTGCTTTTTGCGCGGCACTGGGATTTTCGGGGCTGGCAATTGACGAGAACAACAATGCCAAATTTGATATAAAGGGCCAAGACTGGCAAAAAAAGTTCTCCAGGTGTTGTTGCATACTTCTGGTTGCCTCGAAAAGCACGAAATGCTTTTTGTCCGACATTGAGGCAAGCATTGACGATGGGACGAGAAAATTTTTCGTAAAAACAGATTTTAAAAATATTTCCAGTTTGTCTGATGGCAAGCTTTCCCCAGATGAATTATCCAGAAAAATCCACATGGAATGGAACAACAAAACAGGCAAGTAAAAAAACAAAAGAGAACTGCTGGAAAAGTTGTGGTCAAATAACAGAGAAGCACATGATTGAAATCAAAAAAGGCCACCTAAAAGGTGGCCTTTTTTGATTTATGCAAGGGCTGTATTGATTACAACCCGTATTTTTCGATTATCTGGTCCTTGTTTTTGTGGAGGATGCCATATTTTTCTCCAACCTCGGTGAAGGCTTTTATCGCCTTGTCCAGGTGCCCCATTTCGTGTCCTGCTGAGATCTGGACCCTTATTCTTGCCTGTCCCTTGGCCACGACGGGGTAGTAGAACCCTATGACGTATATGCCCTTTTCATAGAGGTCTTTTGCCATGTCCTGGCTGAGCTTTGCGTTGTAGAGCATGATTGGGACAATTGGGTGAACGCCTGGTTTTATGTCAAAACCGGCAGATGTCATTTTTTCCCTGAAATACATGGTGTTTCTCTCAAGTTTGTCTCTGCGCTCGGTTGTTGACGAAAGTATGTCCATGACCCTGAGGGCTGCGTTGGCAACGACTGGTGGAATGGTGTTCGAGAACAGGTATGGCCTAGACCTCTGGCGGAGGATTTCAATGATTTCTTTTTTTCCGCAGGTTGCTCCACCGGATGCACCGCCAAGGGCTTTGCCGAGGGTTGTTGTTATTAAATCAATTCTACCCATCACTCCGTTGTACTCGTGGGTCCCTCTGCCTGTTTTTCCAATGAAGCCGGTTGCATGGGAATCGTCAACCATGACGAGGGCATCATATTTGTCTGCAACATCACAGATGCCCTTCAGATTGGCAATATCACCATCCATGGAGAAGACGCCATCGGTGGCAATTATCATGTGCCTTGCACCAGCGTCTCTGGCTTCCTTGCATTTTGCCTCGAGATCGTTCATGTCAGAATGTTTGAAAACGTATCTTTTTGCTTTTGAAAGCCTGACGCCGTCGATTATCGAAGCATGGTTGAGCTCCTCTGTGATAATGGCGTCGTCTTCTTTCATGATGGCCTCAAAGAGACCACCATTTGCGTCAAAACATGATGAATAGAGTATCGAGTCTTCTACTCCAAGGAATTCTGAAAGCTTCCTCTCCAGTTTCTTGTGGATGTCCTGTGTCCCGCAGATGAAGCGAACGGAAGAAAGGCCATAGCCTCTCATTTCCAGGCCTTCTTTTGCTGCTTTTAGAACATCTGGATGCGAGGAGAGCCCAAGATAGTTGTTTGCACAGAAATTGAGTGCTTCTTTGACTGGTGCGTTCTCTGGAAACTGGACTTTGATGTCTGCGGCCTGGGGAGTTACTATGATGCGCTCTTCTTTATACAGCCCGGCATCTCTTATCCCCTTGAGCTCGTTTGTCAAAAAATCTTTTATCTTTCCGTATGCCATTTGTTTCCTCCTTATTTCCTGCGGGCCAAGGCCGCATTCAATTCCTGCTTGTCAGGGAACATGACAATTTTTGCACACAGTCTTGTTGGTGCAGTAAGCATTTCAAATGCTTTTTGGTAATCTTCTAGGGCCATCAAGTGTGTCACAACCGGCGTTGGGTCAAGCTTGCGGTTCGCCAGCATGTTTCCATTGCGGTACCAGGTGTCAAAAATCTTTCTTCCAGAAATGCCGTGTATCTGGATGCCCTTAAAGACGATCTGATCGGTGTAGTCTATTTGTGACGGTGATTTTGAAGGTATGCCAAATGCCGAGAACCTTCCGCCTTTTCTGATGCAGCGGAACGCATCATCAAGAGAGCTTTGGACGCCTATCATTTCACAAACGAGATCACATCCCCATCCTCCGGTGTGGTCCATGACCATTTTGTATCTCTCGTCTGGAGTGGTTTTTGTGACGTCAATCTGGACATCGACACCCATCTTGCGCCCAATCTCCATATTGTATTGTGCCATCCCAAACTGGATGATTTTTGACGCACCGGCAGCCTTTGCAACTCCGATTGCGAATAACGATATTGGGCCATCTCCAGTTATAAGAACTGTTTTGCCATAGACATCATTGTCCTCGCCCATTACAGCGTAGCAGGCATTGCCAAGTGGCTCCTGGATAGATGCGTATTCTGGCGGCATGGTTTTATCGTTTTTCCAGAGAACTATTTCCGGGATTGCAACATAATCTGCAAAACAACCATCAGTATCAACACCCAAAATCTTCATGTTGTTGCCAACATGGAAGATTCCGAGCATTGAGGTAAGGTCTCCTGGATCATATATGTGTGTTTCTGCTGATACGTAATCGCCAACTTTTATCCTGTTGCAGTTTGGTCCTAATTCGACCACCTCTCCGCAGAATTCATGTCCGAGTATCTGTGGTAGAGCTTTTTCGCCTATCCTCCCCTGTGACCATTGGTCCCAGTTCCAGATATGGATATCTGTTCCACAAATGGATGTTGCCCTTACTTTGACGAGGGTCCATCCTGGTTTGAGATTGGTTGGGGTTGGCACCTCAACAAGTTTAGCTCCTATTTTCGGTTCAGTCTTCTGAACAGCTTTCATTTAGTCCTCCTTGTGGGTCCATTAAACTTTTGCCGGGGGAGGTATCTTATTCTCCTTCGACTCCTCCAATAAATTATGCTTGAACGTGCGCAAGTCAAGCAAACTTGGGTGGATTTTGATGACAACAAATGGATAGTTGGAGGCCCTTAATGTTCTATTTACACACAAGCTTAATCACGATATAAATTTGCCATGCACTCAGGCGAGATTGTCGGAGGAGAGTTGTATGATCTTCTTGCGTTTTTTTTAAACCAGAACCATTTGGGGACCATTGTTTTTGAAACAGATTCGGGCAGTGGTGATATTGTTGTGGATGGAAACAATATTGCCATGGCCAAATTTGGCGATCTAACTGGCAAAGATGCGATCATAGCGTTATCCAAGATTGGTTCGCTGAGGTTCAACTTTACCAGACTCAACAAGCAGCACTGCGAAAAACCCCTGTCGTTCAAGTATTTATCAAAAATAAACAAACTTTCCCCTGATGAACGTTTCCTTCCAAAAACGATTGTGCAAAAAACTGAGAGAGCTTTGCCTAATGTTCCATTGTCCATCCAAAAAGAAAATATTTTGAATTCTTTACTCACCCCGCTTAGCGTTGCCCAGTTGGCCATTTCAACAAAACTCTCCTTGCCATGCCTTCAGGAAACACTCTCCTCGATGGTTGAAGAAGGTCTAGTTTTCATAAAGCCAAAATTTATGGTAGATGCTCTTTTCTTGTTCCCAAAAGAGAGCCCAGTAGACCTGTCTGAGAGAGAAAAGCAAGTTTTTAATTCAATAGCACATGGGATGGCACTGGGTGAATTTCTAGCGCAATATGAGAACCAGACTGTATCCATTGCAGACATACTTGTTTCGCTCGTTCTCAAAAAAATGGTTGTCATGTCTGATGACAACGGGAAGATAATGCCACCGTGGTATGTTTATAAATCGCTTGGGTTTGAAAAAATTGCCAGGCCAGTCTCGCTAAAGCTTAGAATAGACAATTCACTTTGTGTCAGACCCAACACGTTGGCTATTGATGAGTTTGTAGTTGGGATGTGGGAAAGCCAGCTTTTTGGCAAAAAAATTGATTCTGTCGAAATAGTTTGCCCAAATGGCAAAATCGGTTTTCTTGTGGAAAAAGGAAAGATGCCAAGAGATTCTTTTTTCATCAGTCCAAACGATCAAAAACTGCTCGGTATCCAGGAAGGGTCGTTCGTGGATATTTATCCAAAATATTAAAAAATTATAAAAATATTGAGAAATTGACAATAATTTCCGTTATGATACCTTATTGGCATGCTATCTGGTGAAATAAATGGCACTGGTTTACTGGATTTATTTAAATTCCTTCTCTCACAAAACCAGACTGGAACAATAACAGTGTCAAATGCTTCCGGATCAGGTTCTGTTCAGGTCAGATCTGGAGAGATAACTTTTGCAAAATGGCAGGAAAAAATAGCCGAGCAGGCGTTCTATGAGATAATAAAACTAGACTTACTTAAATTCACTTTCGAGCAGGGCTATGCCATTGAAACCAACATAAAAACTCTCACTGAAAGTCTTTTGAGGGCCGCATCAGTTTATATAAATCTTCAAAACAGGATTTGTCAAAGCACAGTGCTTGTAAGAAATCCACTCAAGGAAGGTGGTCAAATAGCCATCAATCCTGATAAATGGCTGATCACGGGACTCATTGGGAGTGGGATTACATATTCGAATCTTGTTTCATCGCTCTCATTTTCCGAGGAAGAAACCAAAAAACTTGTGAATGAAATGCTTGATGAGGGTATGATAGCCATTAAAAAAACAGAAATTAAAAAGGACATCTTCTTGATTCCAAAGGCTACAAAAGCAAAACTTAACGCTAATGAATCTGAAATATTTTCAAAAATAACAATTGGCACCAGGCTTGTTGACTTATTTGAGTCCATGTCGCTATCAATTGATGATTTTGCTGATATGATGTGCATCCTTTGCCTCAAGAATACGATTTCAGTTATCGACGAATACTCAAAAGTTATTGATATGCCCAGATTTTATGACACTCTGGGTATCCAGAAAATCGCGCACCAAAAAGAACTGGTAATAAGCGTTGGCAATACTAGGCATGGTCAGGTTTTTGTTGACGAATATTTGTATGATATGTGGAATGCGAGACTAAGGGGACAAAAAATTGACTCGGTAGAATTCAAAAATATTTATTACAAGCCTGTATTCAACGTCTTCAAGATGAGAAACCTTGACGAGAAGCTCGTAATTGCCCAGATAGATGCAAATAAACTTGATCTTAAGGATGGTGATATCGTCTCATGTGTTCCATGTCAGAAAGGAGATTGAATATTCATGCCGCAATGGATTGAAAGCTTAGTAAACCTCATATTCAGCCTCACAATCGTTTCCCTTGGCATAGTGGCATATAAAAAACATGGCGCAAGGGCTTTTCTTATTATAAGTATTGCCTTTTTATGTTTTGCACTGTCTCACGCCGTGAGATTTGGAGAGAATATTTTTGGATATCCGGTAGTCGAAAACAGCATTCTGAGCATTGCGCTTGTTCTTGTGAGAATAACTGGTTATGCCCTTGTTGTGTTTGGGCTTGCGATAAGTTTCAGGCGATAACTTCAAGGGCTTGCAAGATTGCCTTGTAAGCCCCTTCCAAATCGGTGGGGTGGATTTTAACTTCGGCAAAAATGGGCATAAAATTTGTGTCCCCGACCCACCTTGGCACTATGTGCAAGTGGACGTGGTCAGCGATACCAGCACCTGCGGCAGCACCGAGGTTCATTCCCATGTTAAATCCATCGGGGGAGAATGCACGCTTTAGAACTGAAACAAATTTTTTTGCCAAGATCATCATTTCTGAAAGCTCTTCATTGCCCAGATCTTCAAACTTTTGACAGTGCCTATATGGAATGATCATGATGTGGCCTGTTGCGTAGGGGTAGCGATTGAGTATTACAAAACATTTTTCTCCACGATAGACGATGAAGTCTTTGCCCTCGCCACCAATATTTGTGCCTGCTTTGCAAAAAACACAGTGCTCAGGTTTCTTGGATTTGATGAAATCCATTCTCCATGGAGTAAAAATGTTTTTCAGTTTTACCTTCCGTCGTTTTGCCCAGGCTTACTCCCTGGGACTGTGAAATGCGCTTTTTCGCAGATCATTTCTGCGCTCTCAAGAACATTTTCAATCAATTTCTTATCACCCGTTATGACCACGAGCGATTTCTCGTTTGGCATGCTTGCCAGCTGAATTTCTGCCAGTTCGATACCGTCAAACATTGCTGCGAGATTTGCACAAGCCAAGATTGCTTCCGGGCCGGCAGTTTCAAGAATTCCGAATGGTTGCCCCGGTTTGAATTTTGGGCCTTCTTTTAGGGTTTTTACCAACTTGGGTGATACTTCCCTTATGTGTGTCAACACTTTTGCATATTCGGCCCCAAGATTCTCAGCCTGCTTGAAAGCCATGAGCATCTGGTCTTCTGTGCCAACAAAAACAATTGTTGGGGGCATGCTTGCACTATCAATCGTCTGTACCACCTGAACGCCAATTGACTCAATTGTCTGCTTTAGGCGGTATCGGTCAGCCTTCGTTGAAATCCTTATGATGCCTATGTTCATTTATTGGCTAAGCGCCTCTCTATTTCTTCAGAGTTGTATGTGTCCATAAGGCACATCTTTGTCATGTTGTCTGTTTCGCTGGAGATTGCTTTTCCAGTGTCCACCATCCTGAGATAGTTCGAGTAAACTTCTGGTCTGCCAATTGCCCTTGAAGCGAGTTTGTCAGCCCCTATGTCCATGTTTTTTGATATGAGGTTGATGAGCGGAGTGGCAATGAGATAAATGATGCCGAAAACCAGCATTATTATGATTCCAACTGCTGGATCGCCAGTTCCTGCCTGTTCGGAGAACCAGGAGAAAACATTGTTTACATAGACCCAGTTGAAAGCGAGGTATATAAGGTAAGAGCCAGCCACGAAGAGGACCCATCTTACAATGTTGATGACTGTGCCTTTTAATACGTCTGCTCTTGCCATTGCTTTTGCAACGGACGCAATTATGACATCTTTACCCTTGAGCTTTGCTGGAACGAAAACGAAGTATACGCCAAAGAGACCAATAAGCTTGGTTTCAGCATTAAAATCGCCGCCAAGATTGTAGTAGAAAACATCGAGGACGGTTACTCTAAATTTCCTTCCAAGCTCTTTTATTATCCTTCTGTCAGGGCCTGTTGGAACCTGCTTCACTGAATTGCCAGTGACCAGTTTGATGAGATCAATTATTATGAACCATGCCGGGACAAAAAGCATGCCCCAGAGAGCTGAAATTATCCACCATTGTGGGGTACTGCCACCCATGGGACCCTGCCTTCCAGTAGTGGAAAGTGAGAAATACATAACGAGGAAATAATAATTCAATCCGCCCCAAAGCAGGGCATCGAAGAAATCTCTACGGAGAATCCTTCCCAGAGTGTTTACCCAAGGCATTCCATGGACACCAGATTTTGCCTGCACAACCGCTTCCCTGTACCAGTCGATTGGGAAAACAAGTACCGAAAGGCAAATGGAGTAAGCGAAACCGAAGCCAAACCATATTACAAAATTGTCGGCACTTCCACCAAGTGTAATCGCCCAGTCGCCTATGTATCTTGCGAAACCAGTGATATAGGTCAGAAGTATAAGGAGTCCCATGGCAGCATATTTTGCCGCAAGCAACATTGTTGAAGAGCGAACGCCATTGTTGTCAATCTGGTTCTTTTCATATTGTATGGGAAAAGTATCGGTGCTTTGTTGTATGTTTTCCATTTTTTCTTTTGTCATGAGTTACCTCACTATTCTGATTTTGTCTCCACTTTTGAGCCAGGCTGCATTTGCCTCATCTGTGTCAATATGAAAATCGAGTGCAAAGGTTTTTGAAACCCTTATCACAATGTCACCCATTACCAATTTTCTTGGTGTATTGGCAGAAACCCAGACCATTTCACCATTGGTGACACCAGTTTTTTCAGCGTCCTCGGGTGACATGTGGATATGTCTTTTTGCAACAATAACTCCTTTGTCCAGGATGATTTCGCCTTTTTCTCCAACCAGCTTTATTCCTGGCGTTCCTTCTATATCATCCGACATCCTGAGTGGTACATCCAGACCAAGTATTATAGAGTCGGTTTTTGAAACCTCAACCTGCGTGGCCCTTCTAGTTGGGCCTAACACCCTGACTCCCTTGATGGTTCCCTTGGGCCCGACCAGGTCAACTTTTTCGTTGCATGCATATTGTCCTGGCTGAGTGAGGTCTTTGTAACATGTCAGATCATGGCCAAAGAGTATTTTGACATGATCCTCATGCAGATGAATATGTCTTGAGCTCACACCGACATTGATGTCGAGCCTGTTGCTATCGTTCCATGTTTTCTGGATCATTTCGTCTACGCTCATATTTTATCTCCTCGGAAATGGATTGAGATTATTGGGAAGTCTTTCATAAATACTCGTATTTATGTCAATAAATGTTTGCAAGCAATGTTCTGAGATCAGGCTTTTTATTCCATCCAGACAATCTATTGCTTTTACAGAATATTCCCTGGCCTTGCCAATTGTTTGCGCAAGAGTGTTTTTTTCTGCTATCAGAACCTGGATTTCATCAATGCTTTTATCAAATGGATTTCCCTGTATGCCCAATAATAAAATGGGTAGAGTTAGAAGACCTTCCTTAAAATCCTGGCATTTTTCTTTCCCATCAGGGCCCACAAAATCAAGCGTATCGTCTATTAGCTGAAAGGCCATTCCAAGATTTGCACCAAATTCCGTAAGGTTATTTATCGTTTCCTCATTAACGTTTGCGATCAGACAGGCGCTTTGACAGCAGAATGACAGAAGTGAGGCAGTTTTGAGCGATATTGTGGTGAGATAATGCGCGATTGTTCTTGTATGATCAAACGTTATTTCTATTTCCATTGCCTCACCGAACGTCATTTGTGATACGACCTCGGAAAAGCGCATTGTCAGGTTATGATTTTTTAGTTCCCCCAATTTTGACATGGCCAAAGAAAGAACATAATCACCGGTAAGCACCGCAAAGCGGTTACCCATAAGGCTGTTTACAGTTGGTTCGTTTCTTCTTAATGATGCTTCATCCACAACGTCGTCGTGTATGAGGCTTGCAGCCTGTATCATTTCTACGAAAGCGCCAAGGTTGATTGCCATATCCACGGGAAGACCTATGGCCTGAGAAGATGCAAGGGCCAGTTTTGCCCTGAACCTTTTGCCAGAGCTTTGGCTGTTTCTTGACATCTGGGCGAGCTTTTCAAGCCAGAAGCGTGAATCTGATGGCAGTCCCAGTGGAATAAGAGAAATAGCAAGCTCTAATGCTTGCCCTATTGGATATGAAGCGGCCTTTGACAGGTTTTCTTCTATGCCCGCTAGCCCCTTGGATATGTAATCAAAATCTGAATTCACAAACGGTTATTTTAGTTGTGATCACTGTCAAATCAAGGCATCAGTCGTTGACTTGGCTGAAAGCGGCATTATATTACCATTAAAAATGGTCCAATTCGAAAACGAATCAAAGTATATGGTTTTAAAGAACAGGAAAGCCGTCGAAGAAGCCATTGAAAAGCTTTCTATTGAGCTTGGATTTGGCTTGGGTGACATCAGGTTTGTGGATCAGCTTGACGTTTATCTTGATCACAATTTTGTCTTGAAAGACTCTGGGTATTCATTGAGAAATCGTTATGAGGGTGGAGTTTTGAAAAAAATCACCCTAAAAACCCTTGAGACTTTTGATGAAAAAAACCATATAAGGATTGAGGAGGAGTCCAATACTTACAAAGATCTTATGGGTAAAGTGACCAAGAAACTAAAATCAATTTTTCAGGACCCGGCAGACGAGACTACGTTAAAATTGCTCTCTGAGCCAGAGAAACTTTCGCCCGTTGTTGTTCTGACCAAGGGGAGAAAAACCAGAGAAATATGCTGCAGCAAAGGTTGTGGCCAGATAGCTTTTGATACGTATACTTATGTTTTTCCAAAAACCAGCAATGTATTTTCTGAAATAGAAGTGGAAGGCCCGGCTTTTCTTGATCCTCTTAGACAGGCCATCGAGAAAAAGTTTCTCAAAAACAAAAATCCAACCCTGGGGCCATCGCAAAAAAGCAAATTTCTTTTGGGCCTTAATAATGAAGGAGAACAATGAATCCAACCAATGAAAGAGAGCTTAAGCTTGATATCAATGCTGATGCCTCGCCGAAGATTTCCACTCTTGTCTCTGAGCTTATCGAAAAATATAAATGGCCAGTCAGGGCAAGAATCGATATGATCAATTATGACAGGTATTTTGACCAGCTTCAGCCCTCAGGATTGTTCCTCTTGCACAGCCAGGATGCATATATAAGAGTTAGAAAATCAGTGTGGCCGCAAAAATCGAGGGAAGCGGAATTCATAGCCTACAGGAAACTCAATGAAGCGAGCTATGGGAAACCAGCCGAGATATACGACAATGAAATATCGGTTTTGAAAACAAATGAAATAATTGCCGAACTTCTCAGGGACCATCCTGAAAAGCTTTGTCCACCGAGTCCGGAGGCCATAGGTGTGGTGGAACACCTTGAATCAATGGGGTTTTCAGAGATTATCAGGCTGAAATGTGAAAGGTGTATATACCCGATTTCTTACAGTGACCAGCCCAATGACCAGGTCAAAATAAAAATTGATAGGGTGACATACAAAGCGAGGCCAAACGAAGTGTTTACACAAGTTGAAATCGATTACTACTCGAACGAGCTTTTTGACATGGCCACAAAAATAATGGAAGTGATAAATGTTGGGGTGCGAGACATCACAGGTGTAGACTCGCGTTTCTCGTCGGTTTCAAAAATGAGCCGGGGAATAGAACTTCTTTAGAAAAACCTTTTCATTCAATAAAAAAGCGGCCCTCTAAGGGGCCGCTTTTTGTTTCTGTTTTCTCAGAGCTTAATAGCACCAACTGGGCAGTTCTCGGAAGCTTCTTCACAGCAACCGCAACCACCACAATCCGAGCCACCGATAACGCCTGCAAGGCCATCGCTTCCAATTTCGAAAACGTCCGGGCAAACCGAGGCGCAAACTCCGCAACCGATGCAAGTCTCTTTGTCGACTGTTGGTTTCATGGTTCCTCCTTAATTTGTAATGCATGCGTAGTATATTTTTGGGGATTTGTGTGTCAAGTTATCTTTGAAGTTTTTGTCCGCTTTAAAAATTAAAAAGAAGCCTGTTTTTTGGTAAACCTATGGCATTTTTATCTTTTACATAGTTTGTGCCAAAATTGTTCAAATGATTTATTTCCAATTCAGTAAAAATTATTAATATCAAACATGAGCACCATTTACTGATTAAGCATTAAATTATTTTTTGATATATAAATTACCAATTTTAGTCATAAATTTAAATATTATTTATAAATATAAACTTAAATAAATGAGAATCCCCATGTTTTATGAATGGTTCTTTGCCTGATTTTATGCATATGAATAACTTAATACACTTGATATACATATATGTAACATTGACATACAAAAATGTGCTATTATATCTCAAATAGACCATTTTATGGTGGTTTTTGTGTTTGTTTGGAAATTTTGATCAAAGGAAGATTTGCGTTGAGAATTATCCCAAGAGTGGCCACTTGACATTCATTCCAATATCAATAAATTGTAATTGTTCGTTAATAATCTCAATTGTGTCGTATTGGTACTGCTCGTATTTATCGTTTTCAAGCTGTTTATATTCTAGACCATTCGGTTGTTTTTCGTAAAAAAAAGGGGAGTTAGCATGAAAAAACTTTCATTGGCGCTAGCTGTGCTGTTCATTGTGCAAATTGGTTTCGGTTCTGTGTTTGCCTTCGAAACAAAGACTATTACTAAGGGCAAGGTAAACGAATCGAACCCTGGAGCGATTGTGGTTGATGTGACCCCGATCATTGGAGAAAAAACTCCATTTATCCAGATCTATTCAAGAGAAAACCAGAAGAAAATTAGGAATATTGCTGACAGGGCCCTTAAAGAGATTGCAAAGGGAGTTCCTGCCGGATTCAATTTTGATCCATTGGTACTCTACAAGCACAACGGGAAAATAATGACTAGCCCTCTCCCGCAGAACACATACCGCAATGACAATCCAATACTGCCAACCCAAAAAATAGCACCTTCGGGCATTATAGATTGGAGATTTACAGGTTCATGCCAGTCTGGTGCTACACCTCCTGATTCATACTGGAACTGTGCGACTGAAATGCCAAATATCCAGACTTTTGTAGAAGGTGGCCCAGGCCTCCCGATTGGAATGAAAAATTGTATCCAGGATGTTTTTGGCGCCCCGATGTTTTCCATTGAGGTCTATTTCAGAAGAGACGACAACCTTCCAATTGGCACTTTTGCCCAATACACACAATCTGGTGTCGGCACAATAGGTTACATTGATATGCCAACGGACATGGCACGCCCCCCGGCTTATTTTGTGCCAGCCTGGAACATGACGGCGCAAGAAGCAAGGCTCGATGCATTGACACATGAAATGGTCCATGCCTACTATGATGACCTCAACCTTTACTTCCACGCATGGGTTGAAGGAATGACAGAAATGCAGTCAATCCTTGCAAGGAGACTGTGGTGCCAGCGCAATGGATACACTCCTCCAAACAGGCCAAACCTCAGCTGGGGAACACCCGTAACGCTTCCTCTTTATGAAAACTGCAACCAGACAGCCCTACAACCAGGTGGAGGCTTCTTCTACACAAGCACTCCTGGCGAGCGTATGTTGGTTCTTGCCCCAACAAGATATCAGATGGCCGCTTCAGCCTGGTATAAGATATGGAGAGAAACAACACCTGGAATCATCAATGATGGTCAGACGGCTACTTATGGTTCTGGAACATTCTTTGTAGATTTCAACTCTGAATATTATGATCGCTATCTTACATATCCACCAGGATACCCAGGAATCAGAGGTGAAATTCCTGTATTGAACCAGATTATTTCGGATGTTCTCTACGCTGACAAAGCCAATAGTAATGTTGAAAATAAGGATTACATAACAACATGGTATGGTGCCCAGAACATATTGGGTATTGGCACCTCAACTGGTGGTAAACTGTATGTTCCAAATGGCCCAGTCACACCTGATGGTGGAATTCCTTATATGGCTGGTGATGACAGAACAGGGATTTGTGATATCGGGTCCCATCTCTTTAACTATGCTGGAGCAAGTTTTAATTTTGGACTTGATTTTGGCCCGGTTTTCTACCAGACCCTTTCCGGCGGTTTTGAGGCACCGCTTGCTGGAACAGCAACTATAACAGCATTTTCAATGCATGGCCAGGGTGGTGTGACAATTGGTCAGGATGTCACAACAAGGGTTGGCTTCCATGATGCTTACAGTGGTGTACCAACGGGTTGGACTGCTTGTAATGTTGCACCAAACCCGACACTTACGTTCGGTGCTGATGGAAGACTTGCTGCTTTTAGCAGTGGAGCAGCATATCCGGCCGCTCTCTATTTCAGATTTGATCCTGATGGAGCAGGCCCAATCCAGCCCCTTCCAACAGGCGGTTATCAAATAAATTTTGATGCTTCTTCTGCCAATATCCCGCCTGTGGTAGCAAACATCACAGCTTATTTTGCAAACCGTGAACAGGTTGGTCCCACTATTCATAGTGGAGTCATGATTGGTGGAGGAACAAACGGTGGAGACAGAATAGCTTTCTCTTATGACAACTCCCCGTTTACAGGGCTTGCAGGTTTTGGTGGGGATGCATCATTCAACAACATGCCAACAGCAGCACAAGGCGTTTTCACTGACGGCGTGGTTCTTGGCTACCAGTATTTTGGCGCCGGTGCACCGTACCCAGAGTATGATTATGTGAACACTGGAAGATTCTACTATGTCCACCAGTTCACAACATCTTTCAACAGACTCAATCAGGACATTCCGCCATTTATTGGAAAATATGGGTTTGCAATGATTGCCCAGTCGACCGATTTTGGTGGTGGTGGGGCAAACAGGACTTATTTCTGCCAATTTGTCCATGACACCTCAACTGGCGCTGCAGGAATAACACGCCTGAAATATCGCCCGGACTATATACCGGACAACTCCAGGCTTGTTGCTTGCTACCTCTATGCTAACTCGGTTGGTAGAGATATAGGTGGAGGCAATTTCCAGCACGAGCCAATCCTTATAAATGCTGGAAGACCTGGGAACCCACAATCGATTCTTTGCACTGGCTCATTCCTTGGAAGAAACAATGACAGTGGCTACAGGCCAAATTGTGGTTGCAGAGGCTGGGGCCAGATGCAGTCAACATTCCGTTTCAATATTACACCATATATCACTGATCCATACGATTTCATTACAGTGTCCAGGGTGTATCAGGATTTTGAGCCTGGAAACCCGCAGTATTACGGATTTGAGATAGTAATGATTTTTGAAAACTCCACTCTCCCACTCTCCCAAATAATGATTGCAGACGGTGCATTGACGCTTTGCAACAATGACAGGCAAAATTCACAAACTGTATTCTCCGGTTTCAGGACCCCGCCGGATCCTTCCACATGGCCTGTTGATGGAGCAAATGCAGGTGCTTATGTCGGAATAATTGGAAACTCGGCTGACAATGGTGCATGCGGTGGAAGCCCAGTCGGCAGATTTAATACGGAGTGGGATTTCTGGGCATGTGGTACCAACAAGATTCCAACTGACCAGTTCTGGCTCAATCCACAACCAGCTGACCCGACAGCAGGCCAGGGTGGCGCATGGTGGGCAAATGGATGGGTAGGAGCAGGTGGCGGGGCAGAAACTGCTCCAACGTTGCCACCAGGCTTCCCGGCTGGCTATCTGTGGAGCCCAAAGGCCACAAATCCAACTTATGCCGCAACAGCAAAGCAGTACAGCTGTTCATGGTTCTGGCACCGCAATTTCACGGTTGTTGCTGCAAAGACAGCCATTCACTGGAAAGCCGATCAGTGGTGGGACTATGTAAACCAGGATTACGACACAAAAGCACTTCACAGACCGACAAGAACATATCTCGCTGGTGAAGATTCATCAGTTTTACTAAGACCATATCTGGTTTGTGCCAATACCGGCGGATCAGATCCAAACACTATTGATGATGGCCAGGGACCTTGCGTATCAGCCGAGTGGGGCAACTCATGCCCGCCAAACGGCAATATCTATACTTGTGCCGGTTCACCACCAGGTGGACCTTGGCCAAATCCATATTATCCGCGTTCTGAAGAAAGGGGCCACATGCATGGCTTCATTCTCCAGGTCCCGGTTGTGCCATCGCTCAAGATAACAAAAAAATGCGTTCCAGACCCCGTGCTTCCAGACAGCCTTCTGATTTACACAATAACTGTTACGAACGATACCCCATACACACAGACAAACGTCAATATTGTTGAGAACTATCCAAAGGGAGTAACCTTCTACGATGCCAACCCGCCGCCAGATGTTGACAACAACAGATGGACAACTTCTGTTGGTGTAGCTGGAAATGGAAGCCTTGCACCACGCGAAACGTTCGTTCTTGTCGTAAGGGTAAGAGTTGGCCACTTGGCCAAAGGTACTAAACTCACCAACAACGTTCTAACGTATGCCGATACTGCACCAAACCCAGAATTTGCACAGTGCACCGTTGATGTTCTTGGCGAACCGCTCATTACGCTCACGAAGACAACAAAGAAGTTCATGGCCCAGCAGGGTGAAAAGGTTAGTTACACAATAATTGTAAAAAATGTTGGTACCAGAGAAGCAACCAACGTTGTTGTGGTTGACATACTGCCAAGAGAACTTGAATATGTATCCTCAATTCCTTCAGGGTCGCTTGGCATGCAAAAAATTGTATGGTCATTTGGAGTCATGAATCCTGGAGAAGTAAAAATTATTGAGCTGACATTGAGAGTCAGAAAAGACATAAGCCTTAATCCTGGCATTAATATCATAAACACTGCTGTTGTCACCTCCGCAGAGGGTTTAAGAGATCAGGATACCGCAGTCATAGTGCTCAGAGTTGGTGCAAAGGAACCAGTGGTTTGTGAGTGCCCCGACATTTCGATCTTGATTCCAGAAGCAAAACCTGACAATGAAAATATTTATGTCATACCTGCCTCTGGCACAATGACTATCAAGGTGAGCCCATTTGGTGGATGTGGCCCATACGCAGTTGATCTTGATTTCGAGGGTGACGGAAAGATTGACAAAACCTTCAATATCGAAAATGACACCACAAAAGAATTCAGCTACACCTATTCCTCGGGCAGCTACAGCATAACCCTCAGGACCACTGACCGTTATGCCAATTCCTGCACTTATACTAAAAAGATAAGGGTAAAGTAGCAAACAATCCCTGTCGTCGCTGATGAATTAAAAAAGCCCCGCCTGAAAGCGGGGCTTTTTTGTTGGTTGTTGAAATCTGACCTACGAGTCAGATTTTATGGTTATTTCTGTTCGGTGTAATCGTAGAAACCTTTTCCGGATTTCCTTCCAAGAAGGCCTGCTGCAACCATTTTTCTCAGCAATGGGCACGGCCTGTATTTTGAATCGCCCAGTCCTTCATAGAGTACTTCCATGATCGCCAGGCAGGTGTCGAGACCGATAAGGTCTGCAAGTGCAAGTGGGCCCATTGGATGGTTCATGCCGAGTTTCATTACGGTGTCTATTGATTCCTTGTCGGCGACGCCCTCCATGAGGCAGTAGACTGCCTCGTTTATCATTGGCATCAGTATTCTGTTGCTGACAAATCCTGGATAATCGTTTGCGACTGCTGGTGTCTTGCCAAGTTTGATTGAAAGATCATTCACAATGCTGTAGGTCTCGTCAGTCGTAAGCATTCCCCTTATCACTTCAACAAGTTTCATGAGGGGAACTGGGTTCATGAAGTGCATGCCGATAAATTTTCCTGGGTTCTTGTATTTTGCGGCCAGCTCGGTGATTGAAATTGTGGAGGTGTTTGAGGCCAGGATTGCGTCTCCCTGCAGGATGCCATTCAATTTGTCGTATATCTGGTTTTTGACTTGCCTGTTTTCAGTGACTGCCTCGACAACAATCTGGCAGTCCCTGAGGTCTTCAAGGCTCTCGGTGGTTTTTATTCTCGCAAGCGTTGCATCGGCGACTTCCTGTGTGATTGTGCCTTTCTGGGCCATCCTGCCGAGGTTTTTCTGGACCGTTGCCTTGCCTTTTTCAGCAAGCTGGATGTTTGCTTCTGCAAGAACGACATCGTATCCGGTCTGTGCAAATACATGGGCAATCCCGTTTCCCATTACACCTGCACCTATGACGCCAACTTTTTTTATTTCCATTGCTTCCTCCTCACACCAGTTCAATTGCCATTGCAACAGCGCCTCCGCCTCCAAGGCAGAGTGTTGCGAGGCCGCGCTTCTTGCCGTTCCTCTTCAGGTTATAGATCAGTGTTGCAATAATCCTTGAACCGGAGGAACCTATCGGGTGTCCGAGTGCTATGGCGCCACCAGAGACATTTACCTTATTTGGGTCCCATTCGAGTCCCCTGCCATCAACTATGCACTGGACAGCAAAGGCTTCATTGGCTTCGATAAGGTCGAAATCCGAGATTTTCAGGCCTGTTTTTTCCATCAGCTTTTTGACGGCAAAGACTGGTGCCCAGAAGAGTTCTTTTGGCTCTGTGTGTGCAGTTGCGTAATCAATTATTGAAGCAAGCGGTTTGTGGTTTTTGGCTACATTTTCGGATGCGACAACAACTGCCGAGCCGCCATCAGAGAGGCCAGGGGCGTTTCCTGCGGTCACGACCCCTTCCTTGTCAAAAGCTGGCCTGAGCTTTTGCAGGGTGTCCATAGTCGTCGGTCTTGGGGTCTCATCCTTTGAAAATATGATTGGGTCACCTTTTCTCTGGGGTATTGTAATTGGCGCTACTTCTTCATCAAAAATCCCGGTTTCTATGGCTTTGATTGCCCTGTCCTGGGAATTGAAGGCGAAAAGGTCAGCTTCTTCCCTGGTCACGTTGCCCTTTTTTGCAGTATATTCTGCGAGATTCCCCATGTGGGAACCATTGAATGCACACCAGAGGCCGTCTTTTATGACTCCATCAACAAGAACGCCATCACCATACCTGTAACCTTCGGTCCTTGCCTTGTCCAGGTAATATGGCGCATTTGTCATGGATTCCATTCCACCTGCCACTACGATATCTGCTTCGCCAAGCTGGATTGATTGTGAAGCAAGCATGATTGCCTTCAATCCCGAGCCGCACACCTTGTTGATTGTGAGAGCGTTTGTTTCCGGATTTAGACCTGCATGGATAAGTGCCTGCCTTGCCGGGTTCTGGCCGCAGCCCGCCTGGACCACCTGGCCCATTACTACTTCGTCAATCCTCTCTTTTTCTACGCCGGCCCTTTCAACGGCCGCCTTGATGGCAAAACCGCCAAGTTTTGGTGCGGAAAACGGCGAAAGGCTACCCAAAAATTTGCCAATGGGTGTCCTTGCGGCACTCAAGATATAGCCTTTTGACATGACTCCTCCTTTTGTGAAATAATTGACAACTTTAACAGAAAAAGATTAGTCTGGTTTGATTCATTTTGCAACACTCCTATAATCTTTTGTTATGCGAATGGTTGCCAGCAATCTGTCAAAATCTTTTGGGTCAAAAACAGTTTTTGCTGGTGTTTCTTTTGATATAGGGGATGGTGTATGGGCAATCATTGGGCCGAATGGTTCGGGGAAAACGACTCTGTTGAGGATAATGGCGGGCCTGCTCAAGGCTTCTTCCGGAACAATGGAGTGGTTTGACAAAGAGACGAAGCATGAGAAGTTCCAGCTGCCAGGCAGGATTGCCATGTGCTCCCCCGATCTTGGTCTTTACAAGGAAATGGCTGTTTTTGAAAATGCCAGATTCTTTGCAGACCTGGCGAGGGTGCCTGTGCCTGATTTTGGGGCATGGGGTTTATCCGACCATCTTGGGAAATGCTACCACGAGCTCTCTGCAGGCCTCAAGCAGAGGGCCAAGCTAATGACAGCCTTTGCAGTGGCCCGGGATGTCATTTTGCTTGATGAGCCGGAACAACACCTGGATGCTGAGGGAAAAGCAATTCTGGACAATATGGTTTCGTCATTCGATGGGCTTGTTGTGGTTGCCACAAACAATCCCTGGAAAGACTGGAGAAAAATTGCGCAGTTTTAGGGCACTTTTGGCAAAAGAGATAAGGGTTGCTTTCAGGGGAAGGCACCTTGTCGGGGTTGGTTTTGGGCTCGCGATTGTCCTCTCCGCCACGCTCGGGTTTTCGCTTGCCGGGGCAAAGGTCAGCGAAAGGGTCATAGCCTCACTCCTCTGGATTGTTGTCATGTTTTCCTCTTCTGACACACTCTCCCGGTCTTTTGCAAAAGAGGAGGATGAGGGAACGGCTGATCAGTTGAGGCTTAGGGTTCCGATGCCTTCCGTTTTTCTTGCCAAAACAGTTGCAAATGCGTTTTTTGTGCTCCTGATTGCCTGCGTGGTTTTTCCGCTTCTCTGCTTCTGGCTTGGCGTCAGGCTTTCGGCCTTGCCCCTTGTTGGCCTTCTGGTGTTGATCGGGTGCCCCGCCCTGTCTTTTGCACAGGGTTTTGTAGGTTACCTCATGTCGCGCGGAAGGGCCCTGAGTACTGCCTATCCTGTGATTGTAATGCCCGTGATACTTCCCTTGCTGGTCTGCCTTGTCCTGGCCACTTCCCAAGCCTTGGCAGAGGGGGCATTTTCGATTAATCTTGTTGTCGTGATAATTAGTGAATCTTTGGCGGCACTGGTGGCTGGGCTTGTCTTGGTGCCGTATATTGAGGAGGAATAGACAATGCTTTTTGGCCGCATTTTATCGGTACTGACACCCCTTACGATGGTACCTTCGATTATTTACTGCCTCATGTTTACCCCAAAAGAGGCAACGATGGGGGACCTTTACAGGATAATTTATTTCCACATCCCATGCGCATGGGTTGCAACACTTGCATTTTTCGTCTCCTTTATCTTTTCAATAGCCTATCTTGTGAAGAGAAAAGCTGTATATGACTCTGTTGCGCACAGAAGCTCCGAGATAGGTCTCGTGTTTTGTGTTCTGGCAACTATCACAGGCTCGGTTTTTGCCACTTACACCTGGGGTTCGCCGTGGAACTGGGACCCAAGGGAGACATCGATTGTCTTTCTTCTGATGATCTATATCGCCTATCTGCTCCTCAGGTGGCTCATAGAAGACAGGGACAAAAAGGCGGCCATTTCTGCAGGATACTCGATCGTCGCTTTTCTTG
Organism: Caldisericia bacterium; assembly: GCA_017992555.1. GTDB lineage: Bacteria > Caldisericota > Caldisericia > JAAYUI01 > JAAYUI01 > JAAYUI01. The sequence goes on from JAGOOK010000018.1 coordinate 20,681, forward strand.
CCACGCCGTTCCTTGTTTTTGTGATGCCGAGAATAACCAGCTCGCTCCATCCTGAACAGGTCGGCGGCCTGGGCCTCACAAAGCCAATGCTTTACGGCGTGTTTGGCATGCTTGCTGGTTTTACGTTCTTATATCTATGGATCTTGTCCTTGTCCCAAAGGCTCGATATGGAGGAAATATGATACCGGTTCTTGTTGTGGCGTTGGTTGTTTTTTTGGGTATTTTTGCGTATCTGATGACACTTGAAGTCAGAATTGGGAAGTTGCTGAAGAAGAAATGAACAGAAAAGTATCCCTTTTAATTGGAATTATCGCAATTGTTGTTCTCTCGGGAGTATCAATATGGTTTTTCCTGTCTTCCATGACGCCTTTCACCTCCAACTTTAGTGAGGCAAAAAGTGGCAAGGCGTACCAGGTTTACGGTTTGCTTGATCAAAAAAGCCTGAAGCAGGAAGGCAACCTCAATTATTTCAATATGGTGGATGAAAAAGGTGAGGTTTTGCCAGTTATTCTGGATGGTGTTCTGCCACAAAACTTTACCGGAGCCCAAAAAGGTGTTGCAGTTGGGTCCTTCAAGGATGGAAGTTTCCACGCGGACCAGTTGCTGGTCAAGTGTCCAAGCAAGTATGAAAATAAAGATGGAAAAGGGCTTGATGGTAGTGGAAAATAGAGGACATGCAATAGTTTTTGAAAGTTTCTCCAAACATGGCAGGAGCGAAAATGGCTGGTAATGTATTGATGTGGCTTTGTTTAGGGTTTTCCATTCTTGCTGCAATTTTTTGCATAAAGCCAAGGTTCCAGAAGATGTTTGCCGTTTCCTCCATGCTGTCGGCAGTATTGGCATCGTCTTATCTCATGCTTTCAATACTCAACAACAACTTCCAGCTTTCCTATGTTTTTCACAATAGTTCTGTTTCACTTTCTCTCTGGTACAAAATTTCAGTGTTTTGGGCCGACAAGGGCGGATCAATGCTCCTCTGGTTGCTTGCCATCTCAATTATTACCGTTGTCCTCTCCTTCAAGCCGCAATCACAAAAGAGCTTTCTTGTGGTCCTTTTTGCCATACAGGCCTTTCTGGCAATTTTTGTTATTGGTTCTTCAACGTTTGATGTCCTCCCACAGGCCGCATCTGATGGCCTTGGGTTGAATGTTCTCCTGAAAAGCCCTTGGATGGTCTTCCATCCCCCCGTTGTGTTTTTGTCCTATGCTTTGATGGCAGTTCCTTTTGCGATGACAATTGCTTACCTTTTCAGGCCATGCGAGCAGAACCACCAGATCTGGCTCTCAAGGATGACACCATGGCTTATAGCGTCATGGTTCCTGCTTGGCCTCGGCATTGCCATGGGCTCCATCTGGGCCTATGAAACGCTGGGGTGGGGTGGTTACTGGGGCTGGGACCCTGTGGAAAACGCCTCGCTGGTTCCATGGCTCGTCCAGACGGTTGCAATACACGCGGTGCTTAATGATGAGAATGGCAATGGCAACGCCAGATCGGTTGTTGTTGCCGTGCTCTCTTCTTTCTGCCTTGTCGTAATGGCGGTTTTTTTGACCAGATCAGGCGTGCTTTCCGATGTGTCCGTACATTCTTTTGCTGGCTCATCGATGCTTTTTTCATACCTGATCATGCTTCTGGCTTCTGTCGGGCTGTCAGCATTTTTGTGTGTCCGTTCGTGGAAGTTTGTCCCTCATGGCCTTGAGAGCCACTACACATCAAGATACTTCATGATGAGCATTGGCAACATAGTGCTGTCTGTTTATGCCGTGTTCATACTTGCCGCGACCCTGTTGCCAGTTGTTACCCAGATTTTTGGTTCACCTGCGGTCATTTCACAGTCGTTTTATCAGGCAATATCAGTCCCAGTAGCCATAATAATGTGTGTTGGCGGTGCACTTACCCCTTTGATGGCCTGGAGAAAAACAAACATAAAATATCTGGCAAGGCAGCTTATTGCCCCGCTATTTTTTGGCCTTGTTTTTGTCGTGCTAGCTGTCGAGGCTGGAATGGCCGATCCCCTTTTCATGATTACTGGTGCATTTGCCTCAATAATGCTGGTTTCGAACTTTCAGGTCATATTGAAATACAGGGTCCAAAAGTGGGGTGCTTTTGTTTCACACATGGGCGTTTGCCTCCTGCTGATGGGTGTAGTGGGAAGCTCGATATTTTTTGGGCAAGAATCAGTTTCTTTGGGAATGTCGTCACAAAACAAGGAATGCCTTGATTTTGGCGTCGGGCTTGAATATGTAAAAAGTGACGGGCAGTCATTTGAAACCATGTATGTTCTCACCCACAAGGACTCTGAAATAAAAGGCAAAATAGGTGCCAAGTGGGACACAAGATCGCAGGCTTACTTTACAAAACCATTTATTCACAAGTCGTTCCTGAGAGATGTAATGGTCTATGTTTCAAACATCAGGGAAGACATGGAATTTATTGTTGGAAGGGGGAGCTCTGTATTGCAGGGTGGATACACCGTAAAACTCCTGGAATACAATGAGGATGTCATCAAAGCCCTGGTTTCAGACGGCCCGGATTCAGCAAAAGAAATCACGTTCAGCAAAGACAATATGGCTCCCGGGTCTGTTGCAGAAATCGATGGCAAATCATATTTCCTGTCGATTGATGCAACAGGAAATCACACAGTCACATTCAAACTTGTTGACCTGAGAAATTCTGATAGAAATACAATAAGGTTTACGATGACTGTTATGGTGAAATACTGCATGCTGTTTGTATGGCTTGGAATGGCAACCATGCTGCTTGGTCTCTTGTGGGCGTTTCTTGGAAGGTTGCGTTCCACAAGGGGCAGCAGGATGTCGTCCGTTCTTGCGAAGGACAAGGGGGTTGGTGTCGCACTGCCGTGAAAAGAGTGGCCATTTTTTTGCTCGCAGTTTTGTTGGCTGGTTGCACCCTGGCCAAAGGTGAAAGCATTGTTGATGAACCACTGGTCAGTTTTTCAATCAATATTGATGGCACGCAGACCAACCCAAAAATAATGAGCTCAGGCTTTTTTGAGCGTTTCATAAAAGAAGATTCATATACACTGGATGACCTGAATAAGGTGGTCACCGTACAGACACTCCTCAACGGGGATGTTGTTTTCTGGTTTTACCAGCCGCAATACTCCCCAAAAACAAAGATTTTGCTCAGCGCCAATATCGAGGGCCCAAAATGTTTTATATACTGGACCCACACGTACGAATCCCGCTCCAATTATGCAGGCGATCCCATAAAATCCGAGTACGTGCCAAATTTTAGCTCTGGGACAATCAGGGTCCCAGAGGGGCCTTGCCTTGTTGATTATGGCAAGGACAAAAGATCAATCTTTATTTGTTCCAATGGTCGCTACAAGAAACAAGATGTTGGAATGATAAAAAGAGTTGCCCCGCCAAGCGGCATATTCTTCTCATCTAGCGAGAATTCAATGCAGTTGGAAATAAACCTCGATAAGACCGATGATGAATGGGAAGATGGTTTTGTTGTTATTTCCAAACAACTCCTTCATGACATGACAAACCAGAGGAGCAATGAAGCGTTGCTTGCCAGCGATCTTGGAAGAGTAAAAATCCTGAGACAGGACGGCTTCTGGTTCATAACACAAATAGGCGATTACGATGGTTGTGTTGAGGATTCCTTTTACCCCAACCCTGGTTTCTACACCTCGAACAGTATACTCAAGTGGTATTGCCAGCAGAAAAATCGCCTTCTGATAGATATGCTTTTGACAACAATGAAAATTGCCGTAGAAACAACGCCTGATGTTGGTTATAAGAAAATGCCTGTGATTTCCGAGCTTTTTGAATCATGGTACGGGCTTGGTTCAGACTATCTGGACACCAGGTTTTCAACTGATTGTTCCAGATTCTTGATAAATTGCGCCCAAATTTTTGATTGCAAGGGTGCATTTGAAAAAGCATCGATGCTAGCAAAAACCTATCAGAGGCTTGCACCTGGGCACACAATAAAATTTGGAAATGGTTTTTTGTTTGAAGATTACATCTGGTTTGAGGGAACACCAAAAATCCAGGTTCATGCTTCACTAAATCATACACTCTGTGAAATCAATTACTTGCTGGAGCTCTATCTTTTAAATGAAGATGAGTCCGTCAAGCAGCTTGCATTGAAACTGATAACCGGCCTTGAGGAAACCTGTGATAGCTGGATAAGGGACAATGGTGACCTCTGGTATGGGTATTTCCCAGCATGGCAAAAATATGACCGCGAAGATTATACCGATCTCACATACAATGATCTTCAGGATACATCAAGACTTTTCTGGCAGGTTTTTGGACAGAAAAATTGGGCCATAGAAAAACTTCTCTCCTCCAAAAAGGCATATCTGGGAAAATAGGTCTTGGCAAAATCCCACAAGGCGCTATAATTTATTCAAATGGACAAGAGAACGGAGACTGCTTTTGTTTTTGATAGGGAGGGCAACCAGCTCCAGAAGCATGTACTTGTTTGGCCGGGAAGGGGAATTTATGATCGCTTCGAATCTGGCTGGACCAGCAGGAAGGATGGAGAACCCCAAATGCCTTCGAGGCTTTATTCTTATGCCGGAGGCACTGTCCTTTTGCCCTGGGAATTTATTGACGGGAAATGGGTCACGGGCAAGGCCATCCAGATTGACAAAGGCGGTGTTTCTGCTGATCCAGAAATGATAGAGGGCAACCCAAAAGAATCAATAAGGGCATTCGGCCATTGTGGAAATGTTATACTGGTCATTACCTGGCCGGATTTTGGCGAGAGGACCATATACATTTTTGACCAATACAAAAGACAGCTTTCAACGGCCCTTTATCAATGGAGCCTTGGCTCGGAGCCACCACCGCAGTTTTGCAAAGGCGTAACAGGGCCTTTCCTCAAGGATTTCCCGGAGGGCTATGAACTGGTGGTCCTCAAAAACAACAAACTGAAAACCTGTATAACTGTCGGCCTTGCGCAGACCATGGACGAGGACGAAAAAATACCCCTTCTTGCGCTGACACTATAGTCTTCAAGCCTGTAATTCCCATAGTTTTTTCAAACGACCATTCAAATTTCAAACATTACTTTTTAGTATGATGTTCTTAGGTTATTTTGGGACGCAACAGACAGAAAGGCCTCAATCCTGACCCTTAGCTGTTCTGTGTCCGAGGGCGAATAATCGGTCTCGATTTTAAGGAAAGGGAGTCCCCATTTTTCCTGGACATGCTTTTTGACCAGCACTGATTCAATGTTGTATGTGTGACAAGCCTGCCACACCAGGTCGATAACGCCATGGGGTCTGAATTTTTCAATCAGGCTATCAAGCAGTCCAAATCTGTCTTTGTTTGGCATCATGACCGAACAGGGCAACTTGAAGTATTTTCTGGCAATATTTTCCAGGAGATCGCCCTCTTCACTGACAGGGTCGACGACTGGCTTGAGGCCGGTGCAATTTTCCTGTGCCACAACTACTGCCCCCGCTTCCTCAATCAGTTTCAGGACTTTCTCTGCCTGGTGCGGCAATGGTACACCTGTCAGGAGTATCCTTGGCTTGTGCGAGTACCTGTCACCGGAGTTTTCAGCCTCCGATATGATTTTTTCATATGCCTCAAAATCCTTCTCCTGGCAGGAGATGATGCTCTTGGCGTGGAGAACTTCCATTCCGGTAAGGCATTTCCCGCCAAAATCTGCGATCCTTGATCTGAGCGCCCTCTCCCTGTTCATTGTCCTGATTGCCGCCCTGAGCCTCTCTTCGGTAATTTCGTTTCCGGTCAGCTCTTCAAGCCTCTTCTTGAGCGCCTTTACTTCCAGCAGCCAGTGCTCGAATGCCGCCTCTTCATCCGGTTTCTGGGTCAGCTCAAGAATGTGCATGGGTTTTGTTTTTGACATCAATTCATACATCTTCTTTTTGCCGTCGCAGGTTGTTTCGCACACGATTAGGTCAGACTCATTGAATATCGGGTTGGCCTTTTCGGTGTGGTAGCCGTAAGACGACTTGATGAGCGGGCAAAGGTTGGCCGGGAGCTCCTTTTCGGATGCTACGGCCATTGAATGGTTGCCTCCGCATGCGCACACAGGTATTGCGCCTGCAGCAAGTATCAGTTCCCTTGGCGTATACTCGCAGAAAATGGAGACCACCTTCTTGCCGCCTGATTTTGCTTGTCTGGCAAGCTCGATGCAGTCCGTGATCATGCGGTCGAAGTGTGAAAGTGACGGCACGGAATGCATGCCACCCTGCGGTGTTGTCGAATTGCATTGCTGTGTCTTCACTGGCTCGCTTTCGCATGTACTCTCTTTTTCAGATGAATGGCATGGTTCTGGCTGGCTCTCTCCACAATGTGGAGCTGGCTTTGCTTCCCCGCAGCATGACTGTTTTGCTTCATTTACACTCGCAGAGCTGCAACATGATGATTCTTCATTTCCACTGTAATTCGCTTGTTTTTGGGTTTCAGAGCCACAGCAAACCTGCTGTTTTTCCTGGTGGCAGCACTCTGATGAATCCTTTGCTGGTGGTGGCCATGGGCAACAATCGCCCTTTATGCTTTCAACAATCAGCATGTCCTGTTCCTCTCGTTTTTGGGAGACCTCTGGAAATGACTGTTGGAGGTTGATGGTTTTAAACTCGGTGCAGGCAAGATAACCTTTTTCGCCAAGTTGCCTTGCCGCTATGATTGCCGCACCCAATGCGCCTGTTATTCTTGGGTCTGGTGGAATGAGCAGTTTTTCATGGAGCTCTGCGCCCAGCGCCCTTATCATTGCCATGTCTTTGGCAACACCGCCGGTGAATGCCACCGGAGGCTCAATCCTTCCTCTCTCTGCGAGCCCCGCGACCCTTCTGGCAATTGATTTGTGAATGCCTGCCGAAAGCTCCTCTCTCCTGATGCCCTTTGCGAGCATCCCTATTACTTCGCTTTCTGCAAAGACGACGCACATCGAGCTTATTTCTGGTACATCTGTTGCCATCTCGGCCAGTCTCGCCATTCCATCGAGGTTGGTCCCGAGGAGCTTTGAAACCACTTCGAGAAATCTCCCTGTTCCTGCCGCGCACCTGTCGTTCATGGAAAAGTCCCTTATGGTTCCATCGGCATTGAGGTGGATGGACTTGCTGTCTTGTCCGCCAATATCGATGATTGTCCTTGCCTGTGGCACAAGAAGATGGACGCCAACTGCATGGCATGTGATCTCTGTTGTCGTATCGCACGCGAAATCGACAAGACCCCTGCCATAGCCGGTTGCAATGGTTCTCTTCAAATCAGAAGGTAGTATGCCTGCATACTCAAGAGCAAGTTCCTGCACCCTTTTTGCGTCATTTTTTGAATCGGCGGTTGTATCGGTGACTATTGCCGACGCAATCTTCTTTTCGTCTATGTTGTAGAGAACAGCTTTTGCGGTCCTGCTGCCGAGGTCTATGCCAAGGGTGTAGGTTGCCATTCTTTTTTCCTCCTGCTTCTTATCAGCTCGAAAAATGCCTCAAATCTTGTGCCAAGCTGTGATGATGTCGCATCAGTGAGAGGTGACACCGATATCTGGAGCACGGGAATGCCCTCTTTTGATGCCAGTTCCCTGATGACGTTTCCTTCGGTTGCGCTGTGGGAAGCGCCAGGGATATTGCTTACAACAATGCCTTCTGCTTTATATTTTTTCACTTCGTCAATTACAATTTTTGCCCTCTGCCATGCAGGGCCTATCATCGGATCAGAAAGGGCTGTCAGTGCCAGGGCCCTCATCGGGCTGGTATTGGTAGGGATCTGGACAAGTGCGTGCCTGAAGAGGTACTCTGTCCCGGCGATTGCACCGCCAAGGTCCTCAAAGAGGTTCATGACCCTCAGGTCTGCAACCGGGTTCACCCAGACCACCCTGCAGTTTTCTTTTGGGAGTACGCCAGTGCCACTTTCCACCCTTTTTCTGACAGTGTCCAGGACATGGGCAAGCACATTTGTTGCCTCCTCCCTGTCCGAACAGAAATGGATGGCTATCATTTCACAGATCTGGGTTTCCAGTGCCGGGAAGGGGCATGGCGCAGAGCCATAGCAAAGGTCTCTTACCTCGCCAATTATCTGCCTGAATCTGTTGGCTTTCTCTATGCCATCCGAAACCATGTCATCGGTTATGGAGTGCCCGAGAAACTCTGAAAGCTCATTCCTTACTCTGGCAAATTCCCTTTCCAGGAAATCGGCAGTCCTTTTTGGGGCATAAAATCCTGTTGGGAGCAATTCAACTTCCTCGCCGGCGGACGGACTGCCCCTGAAAGGAAGTTCCCACCAGCTTGTTTTTGTTCCCATGTCGGCCAGTCTCTGCATGATTGCCGAGAAGTCATCACAACAGCACCCAACTGCGGCAATCAGGTAGTCTGGCCTTGGGAAATGGTTGTTTGATATATAGGCAGAAAGAGTGGCCCTTGAGGGGCACACTTCCTCGCCAAGGCCAAGCGAGTCGGCCATTTTGAGCAGCCCTTCCGACATCTCCATGATGCATGGTATCCACCATGCCCCGTCAGGATAGAAAGCGACAGTGTCCGGAGATGAGTAGGTCAGAACTGGCATTGTACCGAGATCTTTGAGTGTCCCGATTATCTTTTTTCCTGCGAGCCTTGCCTTGTGGAGCCTCTCCTCCTCTGAAAGCAGGAAAGACCATAATCTTATTGAAGCGAGAGAATTGTCATACCTGAGTGATTTTAGCCTCAGGTCTCCCTGGTCTTCGGCAAAACACCTTGGCTCTTCCAGATACTGGGTTTCTTTGGATGTCCCCTCCAAGTAGCAAAAAGCTTTCTTCTGGCTTTCGGGCATCATCCTGAACTGGGAGTTCCATTGCTCGTAGGTTATTCTCTCTGGTTTCGGGTCTGGCCAGTATTGTCTCATTGTGGCAAGCTCTCCCTGAAGGCTTCTACCCTTGTTGCAGTCCTTGGAGAGCAGGTGTCTGAGTAATTCATGTCAAGCACAAGCATTGGCAGATTGATTATCTGTTTTGCCCGCTGGGCCTCGATGTTCCACAGGTCACAATATCTCACTGATCTCCAGATCACTGAAGTTGCACCTGTTTCTCCGATATTTTTAAAAACATAGGAATAAAAAGAATCATTTGGCCTTTTCCATATACACGGAGGACGATTGAAATATGAATCGACCAGGTCGATAATTGGATCATCTTTTATCGAAATATCAAAATCAATGCTTCTGTCGCCGGTGCATGTAGCGTTGAAAACAATGTCAAAACCTGAATCTTCCAGCAATTTTAGAAATGTTGCGTCCTCAAGTGTCAACGGACTTCCTGCCAGCATGGTTTTTTTCTTTAAAGAGGTTTTTGCCTTAAAAGGTTTTTCAAGATAGGATATCATAAAATCAGGATCGGTCTGGGACTCCAGATGGACAAGGCAGTGAAAATCAGCAGCGCTTACAGATTTTCTGAGCGATCTCAGCTTTGACCTGATTAAATTTCTTTTGTCACAAACATTCTTAAGCTTGGTATTGAATGACTCACCAGTCAATGACTTGCCAGTCAATGACTCGAGGTATGAGCAAAGAGCTTTGATTTCACTGCGATAGAGCTCACTTGAATTGTCTGTGCAAGTTTTTGGAACGTTGACCATAAATCCTGCATCGCTTCTTTCTGAAAGAATGATCTCGGACAATCTTCTCATCTGGTCGCATGAGGTGCAGCCAATTACAGGTGCGCCACTGTCAGGCGCACCCGCTATGGCCTTGCAGAAAGAACAGACCTCTCCGCTTAATTTTCTTTCCCCAGCAGACTCCTGGGATGGCGTTCCGCAGCCCATCAGTCTTGCTGTTTTTAAACCAAAGTTTTCCAGGAGCTCCCTTGGCACCCATGAGCAGGCATATTTTATCGCATTTTCAGCGTTTTGCCTTGCTTCAAGTGCATCAATAAAAATGGGGTTCTGGAAAACTTCTTTCATTCTACTTCTTTCTTCCTATGAATCTTCCCCTGCTGAAACGACCGGCACGGGCCATGTCTCTCATGAAGGCCATTTCTCCACCCATGGCCTGCATCATGTTTGCATCGTTTCCTATAATTCTGAGCGCATCGTAAGTGAATTGTTTTGTGAGCATGTCAATGTACAATTGAATTGTGTCTGCAAAATACTGATTTTGATCGGTTGCCTCAATTACTTCAAAGCCATTTTTTTCAAGAAGGTTTTTGTAACCCTCAAGGGTCTCCATGTATGGGAATTTCATGAAGTCAAAAATTCTTGAGGCCTCATCCTTCGTCAATTTGTTGTGCCCCTCGATCCAATCGGTGAAAGCAATTGTCCCACCTGGTTTTAATATTCTTGCAGCTTCAGAGATGAGTTTCCCCTTGTCTTCAACATAGCACCATGCATCCTCGCCCCACACGAAATCGAATGTTGAGTTCGGGTATGGAACTGCAGTGACATCGCCTTTTTTGAATTCAAGCTTTGCTCCAAGCCCCTCTTTTTTGGCCCGCTCCTCAGCCTCGCCAAGGACCCTGTCTGTTGCATCAATGCCTGCCATGCTGACTTTGAAATTTTTTGCCAGAAACCTCATACCTGCACCGACACAACAGCATAGATCAATACCCTTCGTCCCTTCCTTGATTCCGGCCCTCTGTGCCAGTTCCATTGAAGAAGCGAAACCACCGATATGGATTTGCTCCCCCATGACGAGTTCCCAGAGATCTTTGTGGGCCCCAGAATAAACATCCTGAACATCTTTTAATGTAAATTTGCTGTGTTCCAAAACCATTCCTCCTTTTTGTGTGGCGCGGCCACCAAACAAAAAGGATCTAGATTTTTGGCTGGCGGGACGCGTCC
>JAGOOK010000048.1 GCA_017992555.1 Caldisericia bacterium
ATCTCCTGGAAAAGGCAAGCCATGTCAAAGTGGCGCAAAACTCCCTTGGGGAGGACAGCTGGAATTTTGACAGGCCAGAAGTCGAGGCGCTAAGAAGAAAGATATTCTCAAAAGGCAGACCACTAAAAGATGTTGCAGGTAGTCCTCTTTATGGAATAAAAACTGGTTTGAATGAAGCTTTTGTCATTGACAAAGCAACAAGAGACAGGCTGGTAAAAGAGGAATTTGAGCAGAGGAGCAAACAACCTCACCCCAACCCTCTCCTGGTAGGAGAGGGAGAGTCTCCTTCTTGTGGGGAAGATGCTGTTTCCGCAAACAATTCTCCCTCCACCTATGGCAGGAATGCCTTTTCTCCAAATTGTTCTCCCTCTCCCTTTGGGGAAGAAAAGGACGGATCTTCTTGTTCTCCCTCTCCCTGTGAGAAAGGAAAGGGCGAGCCTTCTTGTTCCTCCTCTCCCTTTGGGAGAGGGGAGGGTGAGGGGGTTTTCGCTGATGGCCTCTCCTCCACAAACCACCCACTAATCAAGCCATTCCTTGTTGGACGCGACCTGAAACAGTGGCATTACGATTTCAGGGAGAGGTATCTTGTTGCCATCCAGAAGGGCTGGACAAAGCAGTGGGCTGGGAAAGAAGACATCACCGAAGCAGAAGCATGGGGAATTTTTGAAAAATACTATCCAGCCATCTCAAACTATTTAAAACCTTTTGAGGAAAGAGCAAAAAAGAGGCAGGACAAAGGTGATTTTTGGTGGGAACTCAGGGCATGCGAATATTACAAAACCTTTGAGGGGCCAAAGATTGTTTATCCTCATTTTCAGAGAATTCCGAAATATTGTATGGATGTTAATGATAATTTTTTAAACAACAAAGGTTATATAATCCCCTATTGCTATTGGTGGTTAATATCAATCTTAAATTCAAGATTGATTTGGTATGAGACACAATTATCTTGCAGTGCAATGCGTGGAGGAATGTGGAGATATGAAATGTGCACTCAATTTGTTGAATTATTTCCTATCATCGATCCCCCAGGCGATGAAAACAATCCATCCACTCCAAAAGGCAGGCTTGCCCTTTTGGCCAAAAAAGCACAGGAAAAGGCATTCAAAAGGCTCCAGCTCAGGCATGATCTGCTTGAGATGATAGGAGACCAGCTGGGCCAGGGCAAAGCAAATGAAGGGGATGACGCTGAAGAAGTTTCTGAAGGATCAGACATAAACAAGTGGGACACGCTTTCCTGGAATGATTTTGTAAAAAAAGCGCAAAGCCCATCTGCCTTTGGCAAGGCGTTTAAAGAGCAGTTCGCACCAATGACCAGGAGACTGCTTGACCTCAAGAGGCTCTTTGAGGAGATGCAACCTGAATGCAAACAGCTCACAGAAGAGATACACGCATGTGAAAATGAGATAAACCAGATTGTTTATGGGCTCTACGAACTAACACCTGATGAAATAAAACTCCTGGAAGAGTTGACCGGAAACATATACGAAGATTGACAAACAAGATGGAATAAAATAAAAAGGGCCAGAAAAATCTGGCCCTTTTGTGTTTTCTTATGGAGCGGGCGACGGGACTTGAACCCGCGACCATTAGCTTGGAAGGCTAATGCTCTACCACTGAGCTACACCCGCATGGCCATTAAAAATTAGCCCAGGTTGGCTACCTTGTCAAGGTTCACATGCCAATCCAGGTATCATCCTTGTGTTGCTTGTGTTTTTTTGTGTCCATTATCCATGGTGAAACCAGGACACCAATATAACCCAAAATCAGGAATGGCTGGCTCTTCAAAAATACTCTTGAGAAATCAAAGCCTGCAATGGTAACCATGACCACAAGGTCAAAACCAACATTGAGAACAAACCAGAGAAGGCCCAGCCTGCGATTCTCCTTTTGCTGAGTTGGGACAAACCTCGTATATCTCACACCATACAGATAAAGAAAAATGGGTGAGAGAACCATCCTTATGATCCAGTGTGCATAGTCAGAACCGGTTGTTGCCCAGAAAATAAAAGAGATCGCCTCTGCAAAACCAAGTCCCCAAACAAAGTATTCAATCGCCCTGGCCCAATCAGACAGAAATCTTCTCTTAAAAGCAACAATTTGTGTCCAAAGACCAGTCTTTTTAGAGGGCGATATAATCGATTCCATTGTTAATGACCTCCGCTCTGTCAAAAGCAAACCTGCAATCCAGGAGCAACCCCGGTTTTGACATGCCAGATAGCAATTTCAGATCAGCAGGGCTTTTTTCCGGTAGTGGTTCCTGTCTGGCGGCTATTATAACAACATCGGCGCCTTTTGTCGCCTCTTCGATTGTCGGAACACATGGCGGCAATCCGGAGATGCTACCCAGATCAGCAACCGGATCCCAGCACACAACACCGAGGCCCTTGTCCAGAAGCGACCTGGCAAGGTCAACGGCAGGGCTGAGTCTTGCATCAGTGCTGTAGTCCTTCATTGCAAGTCCGATCAGGGCAACTTTCCCGTTCTTTTTGCCTTGCGCATCCAGCCACGATTTTGCGAGGCTGGCAACATGAACAGGCTGGCCATCATTGGCCTTTCTGGCTGTTGAAATGACCGGTAATCCAACTCCGACACTGTCTGCTGTTGGTTTTAGATAAAACATTGCCTGTGGAAGGCAGTGACCGCCAACCCCTGGTCCTGGATGATGGAGGAAACCGACCCTCTTGTGGGTTCGCACTATTGAAAGCACTTCTTTTGTGTCCAGGCCATAAGCTGCACAGAAATTTGCATACTCATTTGCAAGGGCTATGTTGACATCCCTTGCGATATTTTCAAAAACCTTGGCTGTTTCCACCGCTTCTGGGCTGGAGGCTTCAAGCACTTCCTTTACACCCATTTCCCTGAGAAGGTCTGCTGCCCTGCGGGTTGCCCTGGGGGTGAGTCCAGCCACTGGCGTTACCATGCCGATAAGCTCCTCAAAAGCAACATTTTCTGCCATTCTCTCCGAAGAAAACGCAAGATCGAAATCTTCTGTAGCGCAAAGACCAGAACGCTCTTCCAGACGTGGTTTTATGAAAGACCTTGTGTAACCGACTATTACAGTTGACCTGGCAATTACGAGGGCGCCTTTTCTGAGTCTGTTGCCAAGCGTATCAAGGGCAGTTTCAAGGTCCTTGGTGTAAGTTTTGCCATCAACAAGGGGTATGCCGACTGTAAGAATGATTTGCTGGTCATCATAACCCAGGGCAAGGTTCGGGTCAGTTGTCGGATGGTATCTGCCAGAGGCAACAGCCCTTTTCAGGACTGACGTGATTGGTTCTCCATTGAAGGACTCGGCCATTTTGACCCTGCCCTCACAAAGGTCCTTGATGTACCTTTCCCTGACATCAAGGCCATAAACCTCAAAACCTCTGCTCCACAAAACAAGCGAAAGCGGAAGACCAACATAACCCAAACCCATGACAGTCGCTTTTTTCATGGCAAGAATTCTATTTTTTGAGGCCATTCTTTTCAAGGGCGATTGAAAAGACAACACAGAAACTTATCATGGTCTGATACAAGGAGGCAACACATGAAGAAATCTTTGGGCGCAAAGGTACTAGCGTTTCCAACACCGGTATGGATAGTCGGCAGTTATGGTGAGGATGGCAGGCCAAACATGATGTGCGCCGCATGGGCAGGAGTCTGCTGTTCAAAACCACCATGTGTTTATGTTTCACTGCGCAAGGCAACACTGACTTATGGCAACATAATGGCCAGAAAGGCGTTTACGGTATCCATCCCATCCCAAAAATTCGTCAGAGAGGCAGACCATATCGGCATTGTGTCAGGTAGAGACGAAGACAAGTTCAAAAAGCTTGGCCTGACACCAATAAAATCGGACATGGTCGATGCACCATACCCATCAGAGTTTGAAGTCGTGCTTGAATGCAAACTCCTGCATACGCTGGAAATTGGCCTTCACACCGAATTTGTTGGCGAAATAATGGACGTAAAGGCAGACGAGAATCTTCTTGATGAAAAAGGCCACATTTCAATGGAGAAATTCAGGCCCTTTGTATGGGACACTGGAGACGCAAGCTACAGGGCAATTGGCGAAAAAATAGGCAATGGTTTTGAGGATGGAAAAACCATCAAATAAATGTTTATGGCATTTTTTAAATCGCGTCCTTGACTGAAAACGCCTCGATTGCTATATATTCATGAAGTAGTGGGCAGTTAGCGAAGCGGTCAAACGCGGCAGACTGTAAATCTGTTGACTCATGTCTTCGGAGGTTCGAATCCTTCACTGCCCACCATTAACCCTCAAAAATCCCCTCTCTTTAAAAATCAAAAAATCGAAGGAGCAAAAAATGGCAGAACTATATGCAAGGTGCGGGCTGGACTGTTCAAAATGTGATGCCTATATTGCCACAAAAAACAATGACACAAAACTGAAGGCGGAAATCGCAAAAAAATGGAAATTAGAATTCGGTTTTGATGCAAAACCGGAGGACATCAACTGCGTTGGTTGTTCTCTTGAAGGAGCACACGTCGGCTATTGCAACGAGTGCAAGGTAAGATCATGCGCCAATTCCAAGGGTGTTGAAAACTGCGCAAAATGTGACTCCTACATGTGTGAAACGCTCAAAGAGTTTGTGAATTTTGCAAAAGAGGCTGGCAAGAACCTGGAAAAACTCAGGGGCAAGTAATCCACCCCAGAAAAACAAAACTTTGAAACCGGCTTCAAAATGAAGCCGGTTTTTTATTATTACTTCACCAAAAGGATGCACAAACTTTTACAAATAATGATTTTCCCAATAACTCCATAACCCGGATCTTGTTTTAAAGATACAAAATTTTTTCAGGATAGAATCTAGGGTCTATGGATGAATACAGGGAAAATATCATAAACAAACCAATTTCTACAGCGCTCTGGTCACTCGCCTTGCCTATGATGCTCGAATCAGTAGTACTGACAATACTGAACCTTACAGACATGTTCTGGGTTGGAAGGCTTGGCAAGGAAGCACTCGCTGCTGCAGGTATTGTTGGAATGCTGATGATAACAATTTCCTCAATTGCATTTGGCCTCTCAATTGGAGTCATAGCAATTGTCTCCAGGAGAATTGGGGAGCGCAATGGAAAGGGTGCCGCAGAAGGGTGGCTCAACGGCACGATAATAGGCCTGGCAATAGGTGTTCTGGTCACCCTTATAATGATTGCCCTCCAAAACCCGATCCTGGACCTGTTTGGAATGTCGCCAGAAACACTGGAGCTCGGGAAACAGTATTACATCTGGATATTCGCGGCCAGACCACTCCTTTTCATCTCCTCCATTAATGGAGGAGCATTAAGGGGTGCAGGACTACCAAAATTGACGCTCTTCGCAAATATTATCGCCGTAATATTGAACATATTCCTCGACCCGGTGCTCATCTTTGGTTGGCTGGGATTTCCAGAATTGGGTATTGCAGGCGCAGCAATAGCGACCATTTTCTCTGAATTTGTTGCCGCGTCCATCCTTACATGGTTCTCCTACAAAACGTTTTCGGAGATGTCCGAAGGACCTATAAGGGTCAAATATCATCTCATGATGAATGTCCTGAAAATCGGCCTTCCTTCTTCTCTGCAAACATTTGTAATGTTCACTGCAAGAACTTTTCTCATGGGTATTGTTTCAAGGTTTGGCGATGCCGTAACGGCGGCTTATACGGTTTCGATAAGGGCTCAGGAATTCATAACATTACCCGTAGTAGGAATGGGTAACGCAGTTGCGACGCTCGTCGGCCAAAACCTAGGGGCCAGAAAACCAGAGAGGTCTGAGCAGGCTGTTTATAAGGCCCTCCTCTACAATACAATCATAGTCGTATCCCTAAGTATCCTGTTTGTGGCTTTTGCAAAAACCATAGTTGGGTTGTTCAACAACGATCCAATGGTAATCGATGAAGGCAGAATAATACTCTCAACAACATTTATAGCAAACATCCTCATGCCACTCAGCTTCATTCCACAAAGGGGTCTGAGTGGCGCTGGGGACACGATAACTGCTCTCATGATTTCTGCAGGCACACAATGGGTCCTCCAGATCCCTTTGTGCTTCATTCTTGCGAACATGTTTGGACAATACGGGGTCTGGTGGGGAATTAATATTGGAACTATAGTGATGGCAGTTATTGCTATCAGCGTTTTCAGAACTGGCCGCTGGAAGCGCCACAAGGTTTAACCAGCTTGTTTGCAAATTTCTAACACAACTCTTACAATCACTCCTCGCGAGGTAAAACATGAACGATTATGTGAAAATGACATTTGAACTCCTTGGTGGCCTTGCCCTTTTCATC
>JAGOOK010000049.1 GCA_017992555.1 Caldisericia bacterium
CCCCCAGCCTGTAATACCTCTCAAAACCATCGACCCAAAAACGTTTTCTTGATTCCTCATCCTGCAAAACTCTGGCAGTGCCAATAAGGAGAAGACCAACAAATCTTTCCTGGTCAAAGAAATAAACGCTGGCACGACCGTTCCTGAGAATGTGCGAGACTCTTCGCGAGGAAGTGTTTGTGCTAAAATAGATTTTCTTCAAGCCTTCAGGAGCAATATTAAACATCATTTTTGTCCATGGATGTTCATCATCGCCAATCGTTGAAAGAAGGGCAAACCTGGAGCCCTTTACAAGCTCCGAACCAATCCCGAAGGCCTCTTTCTCATCCATTATCTTGCCTATCTTGCAGAAACTGATGCAATAAAGTCAGAAAGCTGTTTTGGAACACCCTTGTCGGATGTGAAAATTGCCTGGTAAGACCTGTCTCCAACCAGAAAAACAAGCAGTTTGTCCTTGCTGGTTTTGTCACCTTGGGACGCCATCACGCACTCGTGCTTACCTATTTTTATGTCTTCCTGTTTTCCCTTGAAATCCAGCGCTTTTGCGATTTCGCCAGAGACAGTTTTTAGATTCTTTCCTGAAGAGTAGAGCATCCCGAACCTTATTGGTTCCGTCAGCTTCCCGTCATCTGGCCAGATGACCATTGAATTCCTCTCGGTCTTGTCGACAAAGTATCCATCTGGGACAGTAAAATTGATTGATTCATCAAGGTTGTTTGTTGCGATGTTGAGGTCATAGGTGCCATTTTGCAGGAGTTTTATGACGTCCTGGATCTTTTCGTTGTCCTTGTAGGTGGTGTAGTATATGATAAATGGTTCTTTGAACGACTGGAATATCAGCTTGTGGACAGCATTTTCGCCATAGTTGATGACCTGGTAGAATGTTGGGTTCTTCTCGCTAGTGTTCTCGTTCATCACGATGCCCTTGAATGCGCTCTCCATCTTGACCACTTCATCATCCTTGTCTTTTGTCATCATTTGTGCGAGCTTCTTCTGGTCCTGGAAAATAAGTGTTTCGGTCTTCTTTCCGGCGCTCTTGAAAACATAGCGCCCCTTTTTCCAGTCGGTCTTGGCGTCGTCCATCACCATATAGGCAGGGATAGATACTTCGCATGGCCTTATAATATAGGCGTGTGTGGCTACTTTTTTTATCTTGACAGTCTTTGCAATCTCAAAGAACCTGTCCGCAGGAAGTTCATCTGACATGGCGCCAGTAATCATCACAAGGAAATTTGTCCATGTCCAGACCACAACCTGGTACTTTATGCCAGTGGTCGTGTTTTTGCTTATGAAACGGCAGTATTGCTGGCCAGATGGATTGATAGCTTCAAAATTCTCGAAATCGGTCGAGGAATCCCAGAGGTCGACCATCCTGAGCTGGGTGGCAAGCGAAACGCCAACCGGTATCGTGGAGGCCGTTATCTTGAACTGGAACTTGCCCATTTTTGCAAATTCCACCTTTGGGCCATCGTCCTTTGGCTCCCAGTCGCCAGGAACTGTGGCAACAAAGAGCTTTCCCTCGAATGGCTTGTCCTCCACTGGTTTCGGGATCGTCGAAAGAACAACAAAAACAACGATCATCGCAACCACGCCAATAACAACGATTGGAAGGACAACCTTCAAAAATGGGGACGGCTTTTTTGGCCCGGCTGGCGGCTGTTGTGGCAGTGGGGCCTGTGGCTGGTCGCCAGTTTTTTTCTCTGCCTGTCTGGATTTTTTGTATTCGTCAGGAATTTCGATTGGCTTGTCAAAGTCCTTTGAGCGCCTGAAAAAAAGCGCCCTGCTGTTTGGGGCGAAAGCAAAAACCGGCCTGGCAAGAAGCGCCAGCGCAAAAGCGGCAGATAAAATGGCAACACATGTTCCGAGCATCACTGTCCTCTTCTTTTTTAATAAGTCTTGAAAAGATTTTAGAGCATGGGGGCAGAATGTAAAGCCGAAAAAGACCATGGGATTGAAAAAAAATCTTTTTAAAATAAGCTTGCTTTTAGAAATAAATTGTAATTGCGGGAGGGCGCATGACCCTAAAAAACAGTAAACTTATATGGCTGGTAATATGCGTCATTTTAGTCTCGATCACTTCCTACCTGTTATTAAGCAACTGCCTGGTGGGTGATGTGATACACAAAAGAGTAGAACTCAAGCAAGTATACAATTCGTATGTAAAAGGCGAAGTTGTCGGATATGTACAAGGTAGCAAGTACTTCTCCACCTCGTTTCCAATCCTTACTCAAAGCAATAAACTCTTAATTTGTGAAGATGTATCACTCCAGAAGGTTATCGATGAATATGAAATTCCGGGTGAAGTCATCTCGCATGCTGTCGGAAAAACATTTCTCAACAGCAAATCAAAGACAAATGAATTGGAACCCGACGCTTATTTCATCATCCTTTTAATATGCAAAACAGACAGAGGGAATGTTTTCCTCTGTTATTCCTTGCTGGACAGCATCAAATCGGATGATGATTTCAGGAACAGCACAAATCGTTTATACAAGGTATTTGAAACACCAACAGAGGCATCAAAGATTGTCTTCATCTTTGATGAACCAACCATTACTTATGTATGTCAGAACTCTGAACTGAACAGGCTATACAAATACAATAGAAAAGGTGAACTTATCCATTCGCTTGATCTAGGCAAGCCAATTCTCTTTAGCCCGCCCATAGAAACCTTAAAAGAAATCATTTACAATTACAGCGTAGGATATGATGGTTCAAACATATTATTTTATGATTTCAAAGTAGAAAACCCATCATTTGATCCTGTAGAGACTTACCACTTGCAACACAGAGGAAACCCCAAAAAGGCAATTTTCCAAAAGGCAAAGTGCTACTACGTCAACCGAGGTTACGATGATTACACTCGCCTGATTATAGATGATGGCTATGTTTATCAAGTCGATGTCCTTAAAAACACTATAGTAAACCAGATATTTCTTGAAGGTGCCAGAATGTCTGCTGAATACACCTATGTGCCATTCAAAGATGGGCTTTTTGTCGCAGGTATTTTGGGTGCCAACGCAACGAATCCAGATGGATATTCAAAAACAAAATCGCTTAAAGATGTTCAATTAGAAACGATTGGTAGTGCAACCCTCAAGTCTGCAGTTACACCAGTATCCTTTTTCTCTTCATGTGACAATGGAAAATATGGTCTTGTTGCATTTATAGATTCCAATACCAATGATGAACACATGAAATTTCTCAGAGTCGGTTTTTACCCCTTAAACGAAAAAATCATCAGTATGACACATGATGCAATTTGTAAAAATGGCAAATTAGAACTGAAACTATATTTTTTCTCAGAGAAGAATGTGTACGAGGCTGATGGTAAATTGATAGATGATATGTAATCTCATCTCAATATATATGGCAATTAGCCATTTATAAACATAGTACAAACACAGCTTTCGGGGTTGCCAAAAATAAAGCCTGCACTATCATCTTGGTCATGACAGGAAACCTGTTTCTGGACATTTTAGCCTGGGCCGGGATTGTTTTCGCATGCTTCCTCTTCTTTCTCCTCGTTGTACTCAAGATAGTCAGGCACTACGTCCATTTTCCGGCACCGGCTTTTGTCACGGTCTTCATAGCTTCAAGGCTCAGGAACATCTCCCAGCCACCAAACCTTGTGGCTTCATGGCTCGGGCTCGAAAAGGGCATGAAGGCGCTGGAAATCGGCCCCGGATATGGGACTTTCACTGTCCCGGCATCAAAGATTGTTGGTGAAGGCGGTGAAATCAATGCGCTGGACATCCAGCCGAAGGTGATCAAAAACCTGACCACAAAAATCGAAAAACTCGCAATCAAAAACATATTTCCGGTTGTTGGCAATGCCTACAATCTTCCATTTGGCGACAAAACTTTCGATGTTGTGTTCATGGTTGCTGTGCTGGAGGAAATCCCGGACAGGCAAAGGGCGCTTGCCGAATGCAAAAGGGTGTTAAAAGATGGCGGCCTGCTCTGTGTTGGCGAGCTCTTCCCCGACCCTGACTATCCATTGGCAAAAACAGTCATAAAAGAATGCGAGAAGGCCGGCTTTGTTTTTGAGAAGAAGTTTGGCTCATGGTGGCACTATCTGGTGAGGTTCAAAAAATAATACTCTGACGCTTTATGGAACAATTCCTCCACCCTCTCGTGTACTGTGCATGTAAGGGCAAGCCGAGAGGGAGATTTTATGCGAAAGAAGCTTGTGGTCTTGGGTGTGGCGCTAGTGGCCATTCTTTGCGCTTCATGCGGCAGCGGGTGGATCAAAAACGGGACCTATCTTGAGAAGACTTCGGAGGAGCTCCAGCCAGCAAAAACCGGCTGGGTTGCAACACCAAAAGAAGACCTGAACAGCAAACTGGAAAAAGGTCAGCCAATGGACAAGGATTTTGTGCCATGGAAGGCAGAAGGATTTGCCGGCTCGGGCCAGTTAGTTAAAAAGTGGAACATCAAGCTAAAAGACAAAACAATTCCCAGCTTTTTCTTGGACCTGAAAGCCCTCAAGCAAGGTTGGGTGGTTTCCACACCTATAGATGCTTTTGATGATTACAAATCCTTTCTTGGAATGATCGATCCTGAAACAGGAAAAATCAAAAAAATTAAAGAGAAATACTATGAAATGGGGCCAACCAATGGAGAGTATGTCATTGTGAATGGTCCCCTGGGCCCTCTTTCAGCAGATTCATGCTGGAAAATAGACGATGGTAAGGTATTGTGGTCAAATTCATCAACTTCAATGATACCAGAATATTATTTTGTGTCTGGAAAGCTTATCAAAACAGGCATTCTTGCTGAATCAATAAATAGAGAAAATAATATTTGTAGCATAAATAGTACTGATCCCTGGACTGGTGAAGTTTTTTGGGAGATTACAAACCCGCTTTATGATCTGCCCTATGCCAAAATAAGTGACGAATATGCCTTTGTAGCGCTAAATGACAGCAAAAGAGGAATATCCTACCTGGCCAGGATTGACCTGGGCACAGGAAAAGTGGACGAAGTAAAATTACCACATTACGAAATACGGGCAATCGAACCAATTGGAAAAAACGTCTGGGTTTCATCGTCAGAAGGACACCTGACCATGATTGATGCAGAGAGCATGAAAACAGCCACAAGCGTAAAAATGGCCATAAGTGGGGCTCTTTACTCAATTGGTGGTTACATTTTGGTGACCACCGATATAACTAAAGAATCGCCGCTTATTTATGACCCTGAATCTGGAAAAAACATAACCATCAATGCACAAAGCGCAAATGTTATAAATGGCACATTGATTCTGGAAGAGAAAGACAAAATAAGGGGTGCAGACCCAAAGACGCTGGAAATCACATGGTGGATAGATAAAAAAGACTTGGGGGATGAAGCATCAGTCGTCTGGCTCGACTGGCGCGGTGTGCTTGTTCGATCCAAAGGAAATATGGCCTGTTTTACAATGCCAGACAAATAAATTATCAAACAAAAAAGGGCCCGCCTTTTGGCGGGCCCTTGAATGCATTTCTTCAGTCAATCAGGCAACTTCGTTGTAGTAGTTTTGAAGGATTGCTGCGCCTATCGGGCCAAGAAGGAAAAGAAGAATAAAAGCTATTACGCCAGTGCATTTTCCACTTGTGATTTTTTCTACACCCTGAGAATATTTCCATATCCACCAAATATCTGCAAGAGGAATAATTATAAGCCAGGTGGTTGGAATGTCTGCACCCTTGTCCACCATCTCATGTTTTGTCTTCCAGAGCCACCAGATACAATAAATGCCAAATGTAATTACCGAAAAAACAAACACAAGAATCGGATCACGCTTTTCCATTTTTAACACTCCTTTCAAATAGACATTATTAAATCTTCCAGGTTTTGTCAAAGATGATTTTGCAGAATATTATTTCACAATGGCTTTAAATTGAAATATCCAATATAAAAGCATATTGGATATTTGATTGAAGGGATTTTCTGTGACCAAAATAAAAAACCGCCCTATCGGACGGAATTTTTATCGCGACAGAAAGAAAACTAGATAGTGACAGAATCAACGCGACCATTACAGTCGCGAAGTTGTAATCTTTTATGGATAGCCCCGAAGGGCCATCAGCTCCTTAGAAAGGAGGTGAT
>JAGOOK010000019.1 GCA_017992555.1 Caldisericia bacterium
TTAAAAGATTCTTTAACAATGGTCAACTGTGAAAGGCTGATCGGGCTGTCCTGGAGCTGTCCATCCCTGAGCTTCTCATCAACAAGTCTTTCAATAAGGTCATCGAGATCGCAAAAGCTGTTTTGCATCTGGCATGCCCTTGAGGCCGATTCGATTGTGTCAGCGAGCATGACCACAGCCTGTTCGATGGTCCGTGGGTGCGAACCTTGGTACCTGAAATCGTCTTCCTCTGTCTCCGGGTCTTTTTCTCTAGCTTTCAAAAGAAAGAAGCCAACAAGTGATGTGCCGTGGTGTGTATCAACAAAGCCCATTATTTCTTGCGGAAGTTTGTAGAACCTTGCAAGTTCAAGGCCTTCAGAAACATGTTTCGTGATGATGGTCTTTGAAAGGCCTGGCGAAAGGCTGTCGTGCGGATTGGGGCCTTGCTGGTTCTCAATAAAGTAGTGCGGGTACTTGAGTTTGCCTATGTCATGATAGTAACCGCCAACTCTGGCCAAAAGACCATTCGCCCCTATTTCGTCACAGGCAATTGAGGCCATGTTGCCGACGAGGATCGAATGCTGGTACGTGCCTGGGGCTTCTATCATCAACTTCCTGAGCAGGGGATGGTTGAGGTCAGACAGTTCGAGGAGTCTGAAAACGGTCGTGTGTGTGGTAAGCAATTCCAGGAAAGGAGTCAGTGCTAGTGCTAGCGCCACCTGAACAGTTGTTGAACCAAGTGCTATCGCAACCATTATGAGCATGCCCATCTTGTCCAATGTTGAGAAGAGCACAAAAAGGGAGGAGGCAAGCGCAGTCCCCATCAAGGAGTACACTATTACAACAACAAAGTGGGTAAAGCGTTTTACCTTTGGGAGGTGGAGACAAGTCATGTATCCGATGAGGGCAAAACCAAAGGAAAGTGCCATTGTTCCAGAAACGGGGGCAGAAGCTATGCTCTTGAAAATAACCCCAAGAGGGGAAAGCAACAGCATGACTGGAATTGAAACCTGAGCACCAAGAAATATTGTCATTATGATGGCCACAAAAGGTGTTAACGCCAAAAATGGTGATATTGGAACAAGGAACCTTGCGCCAGCAATCGAGATAATAACGAGAATTACAAAAAGGGTTATTTTTGTTGTGTCTTCAAGAATAATTTTGTTTGAAATTGCAATCACCATGTAGAGAAAAATGACCAAAATAAGCGGGTAAAGCGCAATGGCAAGCCATGTCCTCCAATCGCCGATATTTCTGGCAATTCCAAGATATTCGATTATTGCCATTGCATCGGGAGTGATCGGCTCACCAGCCATTACGATTATTTCTCCTTCACTGACTGTTCTTACAATGGGGCTGATCCTGTTTTTTGCATAGTCGCGGTTTTTGCGAGTTTGCTCCTCATTGACAAACATGTTTTGGGCAACCGTAAATTTTGTTATTTCAAGCAGGAGGTTTCTCGTCCACTGGCTTGAGGGTCTGAGCTTGACATAGGTTTCAATGTCATTGGTGATGTTTTTTATGCCCTCTTCGTTGATGCCCTTTATGAGAAGACTCCTCGTTACATCAATGACGCCACTTCTCAGGTCTTCTATTTGAGCGGTATTTGCACCCGCAAGCTTTGTTATGGTTTCTGGTTTGAGGTCAAAACCAAGATTTGATCTAGCAATCTGGAAACGAAGTTGCTCAGCCTTTTGTGCATCTGTAAGCAAGGTCTTGTCCCTTATCGTCTCAATGACAAGATCAAAGAGCGCATCAATGCGTTTTATTGAGTTCTCGAGGACCTTTTCGTCAAAATCATAGGACGTCAGGACGCTCGCAGCCGCCCTTTCCCTTGCCGCATCAGTTGCGGCTTTGTCAACAATCTGGTCGTCCCTCGGGGATATAATGTCCTTTGGTGCAATATTGCCTGAATGAAGCGTGAAAGAAAGGCCTGGAAAATAGAAGGTGGCAAGCAATATGGCAAAGGACAGATAAACAAAAACGCCTGCAACCCAGGCCTTCACACCTATGGCGCCAGCTTTTTTTGTTTTTTGGCTCATCTTTTTTGTAAAAGGGCCCCAAATGATACGTTCTTGGGGCCCCTGTTTACACTAAAACCTCTTTCCCTTCTTGGCTTTTGCTCTCTTTTTTTTGCGTTTGATCGAAGGGGGCATGAAATACTCTCTCTTGCGAATCTCGGCAAAAATACCGTCTTTCAGGCAAACTTGCTGAAATCTGTGGAGCATCGAATCAAAAGTTTCATTGTCTTTACGTTTCAGTTCTTGCATCTATTTAATCACCCCCTTCCTGTCGGCTCACTCTGGCATACCAATCCTGGGGCCACCGAGGATATGGAGATGGATGTGGGCAACACTCTGTCCAGCACCTTTTCCCGTGTTTACAACGGTCCTATAGGCACCATCCACACCAAGCATCTTCGCTATCTTCGGGACGACCAGAAAAAGCTTTCCTGCAAGCTCGGGATCATCAAGCTCGTTCAAGCTTGAAAAATGTTTTTTCGGTACAATCAGCACGTGAACGCTGGCTGCCGGATGAATATCATGGAAACAAATAATGTCATCATCCTCATATATTTTCTTTGAAGGAATCTCGCCAGCAACTATCTTACAGAAGATACAGTCACTCATTTTTATCTTCCTCTTTTTGCTCTGGCTCTTCAGCATTAAGCTGACTGTCTGGCGAGCTCTCGACATCAACTGTTTGAGAGCTTTTTGGGTTGTCTTCACGTACATAAACAAGGGAGATCGCTGGCCAGAAAGCAAGGCAGATGACCAGGGTGAGTGACCATGTAAAACGCTTCATCACAAGCCATTCTGCAGCAACAGCAATGGCAGATACAACAAACCAGCCGACTAAAGAAGCCAGAATGTTTGACTTGGAAACTTTTTTAATAAATAACCACACAGCATAAGCTATTGGCCATAACAAACATGCTGGAGCAAGAAGCAATGACCAGGTGAGTGTTTGTGTTTGGAGGAAGTTGCCAAGGGTGAGGCAAAAGGCGAGCATCAGGGCTCCGGCAAGGTGCTGCCAGAAGGATTCGGCAAGGAAAGTAAAAATGGCAGACTCAATCGGCCACGCCACAAAGAAAACCATGCTTCCCCAGAACCAGGTCAGTTTCCCATCAGCCTCATTTCTGTTCAGGAAAAATGAAACCGCAACAAGGGCAGCAAAACCTACCAGGGCAATGATAAATGACCCGTATTTGTTAATAAAATCCGATGTTCTCTTATTATTTTCCGTCAAATCTTCTCTCCAACAAGGCCCTCTTTTTCCTTGCCAGTGATTCTCACTGGCACAAAGTCACCCAACGCAACTTTTCCTGTGACCCTCACACGCAAATAAGAGCCGGAAAAACCTTCGCTGTCTGACTCAACGAGGACTTTAGTGCAACGATTTATCATAGCAGAAATTGCCTGCCTTGCAAGTGAAGATGCTTTTGATCTGGCATCTTTTGCCCTTGCCTTACTGATTTCGTCTGAAACTGCTTCCATGTCATACGCCTTCGTTCCCGGGCGCTTTGAAAACGGGAACACATGGCATCTGGAAAAAGCTGCCATTTCCATGACTTTAATGGTTTCTTCAAAATCGTTTTCATTCTCCCCAGGAAAGCCAACCAGAATGTCAGTTGTTATTCCAATCTCTTCTCTGCCTTCTCTTGCCGCACCAACTAGTTGCAAGAAATGCTTCTGGTCATAACCCCTGTTCATGAGGCCAAGCACCCTGTCGGAGCCTGATTGCAAAGGCAAGTGTAAATGTGGCGCAACCTTTTCGATTGAAAGCAATTCCTTCACCAGCGATGGAGAAAGGTGCTTGGGATTTATGGAAGAGAGCCTTATGCGCTCGATTCCCTGGACACCAGATATTGATTTTATAAGGTCTGGCAGATCTTTTCTGTGCCCAAGTTCGGTGCCACACAAAACAATTTCCCTGAATCCTGAAGATGCCAATTTTTTAGTTTCCTCAACAATCTCTTTTGCTGGTCTGTCTCTTGGTTCCCCCCTCAAATAGGGAACGATGCAGTATGAGCAGAAATTGCTGCACCCAAGCTGGACCAGAACCATTGCCCTGGTATGGCCAAGAAATGAGTTTATCTCAGATTTTATGTTCCCTTGCAAACCAAGTTTTTCTGGCAACTCCTCAAGAGCATCAGGGTTGATATATTCAAAACCGTCTTTTGCATTGTTTTTGCTGAGGCACCCGGTAAGGAAAACCCTTGCGGTGGAAGAAAATTTCCTGGCAGTTCTCATGGCCTCCCTAGAGGCTGTTTCGGTGACCATGCACCCGTTAACAAAAACAAGGTCATACGGTGGTGAAGTGGCCTCAATGAGCCCAAGTGAAATGAGGTTCTCCCTCAACAATTCCCCCTGGTACTGATTGACCTTGCAACCAAAATTGATTACGGAAAAATTCAAATCAAGCCTCAACCTGTGATAGCAATTGGGAGATCGCAACAACAGGGGCAAGTTCTGCCCTTAAAATCCTTGGGCCAAGTGTTACTGGTATAAAGCCATTTGATCTGGCAAGCTCTATTTCAGAGTGTTCAAGACCACCTTCCGGGCCAATTGCTATTGTGACCTCAGACGGTTGACCTTTGATAGATTTTGCTATATGGGTATTTTGTTCAAGCTCCCATGGGATAAGCTTGGTACCTTCGGAAAGTGCTATTGCTTTCTCAAAATCCATCGGTCCGATGATCTCTGGCACTATCTCCCTGGCGGAAAGCTCTGCCGCACATTTTGCGGTTATGCCAAGGCTGTGTATTTTTTTATCCCACCTGTCCTGCGGGTATCTTCCCTGGGTCCTTTTGCAATATACAAGAACGAACTTTGAAACACCAAGCTGCGTACAGGATTCAATAATATCTCCGAGCTTGTCCATTCTTGGTATTCCCTGAATCAGTGTTATTTTGCAGGGTGGTTCCACGCTCTCTTCTATCTTTTCACCAATAATCAGTTCTGCCTGTTTGGTTTTAAGATCAATCTTGCCTATTTTGGCCAGATGGCGCTGTCCAAAACCTTGAATAATCTCTATCTCTTTGCCTTCTTCCAATCTAAGGACAACGATTGCATGCTGGAAATCCCCCTCTTTCAGGACAGGCTTGCCGCCCTGGATATAGAACCTGTGCATTATTCTTTTTTGAGCTCCTTTTCGAGTTTGCTTGCGATTGTTGTGAGTGCTCCAAACATGAGTACGTAATTCATCCTGAGAGGTCCTATGAGCGAAAGGACGCCTATCGCATCATCCACTTGATACGGGGCACCAATATACGCCACGTCCTCCATTTCAGGACGTCCTGCCTCAGAACCAAGGACAATGTCCAATTTTCCCTTTGTAACAGTGTCAAGAAGAAGATCTCTCAATCCATCCTGTGCAGAAAGAGCAGCAATGAGGTGCCTTGCCTTATTGAGATCGGCAAGTTCAGGATTCAGAAGCAATCTATGGGTGCCTTCCATATATATCTGGACAGCCTCTTTTGAGGCTATCTCTCTTATCAACTGCAAAACATTAAGGATCAGATCTTTTTCGTCTGCAAGGTCCTGGTTGTCGCGAACAATGTCCTGCAAGACCTGGATTGGTGCCCAATTCTGTCTGGGCTCTATCTTTGAATATATGGCCCTTGAAATCCTGTCCAGGAGGTCCTGATCTGGCACAACGGGCATTGAAAGGATAAATTCCCTTATATCTTCAGCATTGACAACAATAACCAGGAGGACCCTGTTTGGTGAAATGCCCAAAAGATGGAAGGATTTTATCTTGAGCTTTCTGGCAAGTGGAAACATGACAAGCGATGCGGTTTTTGTGTGTTCAGAAAGCGTCACAGAAACAGCCCTGAGTATAGCTTCAAGCCTGCGATGTTCCGGCAGCTCAATATTAAAATTGGCCGGCTTCAACTTGCCCGAGTCAAGGAGTCTGTCCACATAGAGCCTGTACGCTCTGTAACTCGGTATCCTGCCAGATGAAACGTGCTGCCTCAAAAGCAGCCCCTGCTCCTCGAGCGCCGCCAATTCATTACGAACCGTTGCAGGAGAGACCTTGAAAGGCATCTTGGAGGTGATCTCTTCTGATGATATGGGCTCGCCTTTTTCAATGTAAAGGCTGACTAAAATGGTCAATATAAGCTCCGACCTTGACCTGTTTTCTTTCATTTCTTTTATGATATTAGCAAAGATTCCTGCAAATCTGTGTTAAGAATGTGAAATGATTACTTGTTAACTTTTTAAGATTGACAAAAATAAGAGAGTTGCTATTATTAATAATAGTTTGCGTTATGAATAAAGACAATACGAAAAAGATCGTTAGAAGAACGACAGTGCAGCGGATGGCAGTCTTTGAGGAGTTAAAAAAAATGTTGACCCATCCGACAGCTGATGAATTGTACATAAAGGTGAAACACAAACTCTCCGGGGTAAGCCTGAGTACCGTATACAGGAACCTTGAAATACTTTGTGAGGAAGGGCTCATAAAAAGGCTGCAATTCTCATCAGGCCAGACACGCTATGATGCGACCTTGTCAATTCACTACCATATAAGGTGCATAAAATGTGGAAGGGTGGGCGATATCGATTTTGAACAAACCAGGCGCATAATCGAACTTGCAAACAAGAGAAGCGACTACGAGGTACTTGATTGCAAACTTGAATTTATCGGCATTTGTCCAAAATGCCAAAAGAACGAAAAAATCATTGAAAAAGAGATTGATGCTGAAAAAATTGAAATTTGAAAAACCCAAAAACATTGTCTAAAATATAAAACAAGGAGGAAATTATGAGCAATCTGAAGGGGTCGATGACTGAAAAGAATCTATTGAAAGCTTTTGCTGGTGAAGCACAGGCAAGAAATCGCTACACCTATTTCGCTTCAAAGGCAAGAGATGAAGGGTTCATGCAAATCTCTGATATTTTTGAAGAAACAGCAAATCAGGAGAAAGAGCACGCAAAAAGACTTTTTAAATTCCTCGAGGGTGACGATCTTGAAGTAACAGCCACTTTCCCCGCAGGAATCATAAGCACAACGCTTGAGAACCTGCTTGCAGCAGCAAGCGGTGAAAATCACGAGCATTCCGTAATGTACCCGGAATTTGCCAAAGTGGCCGAAAAAGAAGGATTTGTTCAGATCGCTGCAGTTTTTATGGCGATTGCCAACGCCGAAAAACAACACGAGAAAAGATACCGTGCATTGGCATCAAATATTGAAAAAGGAAGGGTTTTTAGTAGAGAACACAAGGCGGTCTGGAGATGCAGGAACTGTGGCTACCTCCACGAAGGGACAGAAGCACCAGAGATTTGCCCAGCCTGTAACCATCCAATGGCTTACTACGAAATTCTGGCAGAAAACTGGTAATAAACAGATCTAGAAAAGGAAAGAGGAGGGTTAATGGCAAACAAGCTTGAGGTTTACAAATGCGAAATTTGTGGAAACATCGTTGAGGTCATTCATGGCGGCGTGGGAACACTTGTCTGTTGCAACAAACCGATGGTTCTCCAGCAGGAAAACACGGTTGATGCGTCAAAAGAAAAGCATGTTCCGGTCATTGAACACACACCGGAAGGGATAAAGGTAAAGGTTGGGGCCGTTGCCCATCCGATGGAAGAAAAGCACTACATTGAATGGATACAGATAATATTTGGTGACAAGGCATGCAGGCAGTTCCTGAAACCGGGTGACCCTCCAGAGGCGACATTCAATGTCCATCCGGACAAGGTAGTGGCAAGGGAATACTGCAACATTCACGGCCTCTGGAAAGGAGGGATGTAAGTGGTACCAAACAAAATGCACGAGCTGATGAACGATCAGATCAAGCATGAGCTTGAATCCTATTATCTCTACCTGAACATGGCAGCATATTTCCATGACCAGAACCTTGACGGAATGGCAAGCTGGATGAGGGCTCAGGCACATGAAGAAATGGTCCACGCGATGAAATTTTTCAACCACCTGGTGGAGCGTGGCGCAAAAGTCATTCTCTATCCTCTCTCGGTTCTGAAGGCCACATGGGAAAACCCACTCCATGTATGGAAAGAAGCCTATGACCACGAACTCTTCATCTCTTCCAAAATCTGCAACCTTGTGAAAGTGGCCAAGGAAATTGAAGACTTCACGTCAATGCCACTACTCCACTGGTTCCTTGAGGAACAGATAGAGGAAGAAAAGCAGACCCAGGAAGTAGTTGCCCTGCTCGAAAGGGCAGGTTCTTCAGGTATGTCCCTGATCTATGCAGATCAGGGACTCGGCCACCGTAAACCAGGCGAGGGCTCGGCGCTAGCATAAAAACCACACTTACCCAAAAAGGCGGGGTATTCCCCCGCCTTTTTTTGTGCTGTATATTTTTTGAAAATCTTTTGCAGTTTACCCAAAAAATGTAAAATGGACACATGGAAAACTCCAAGATTCAAAATTTCAGGAACGAACGCGACAGACTGAACAAAACCCTTTCAGAGTATGCCGGCAAAACCATGAAGGATTTCATGGGGCTGGATTACAGGTGTTACCAAACTGGCGCCCTCACGGAAAAAACCAAGGAGTTGATGGGACTTGTCGCCTCGCTGGTGCTCCGCTGTGATGACTGCATCAATTATCACCTCATGCAATGCCTGGAGAAGAACGTCAGTGATGAGGAGCTGGTTGATACGCTAACGATTGGCCTCATAGTTGGCGGTTCCATAACAATCCCCCACATAAGAAGGGCTTTTGACGTCTGGGACGAGGCAAAAACGGCATCCTTCGAGGCCGATCGCAAGGCAGGTTTTTCAAAAGTGGCCGGAATGGTAAAAGGCATTCTTGCAAAAGAACAAAACCCAGGGAGAGCGCTGGAGGCAGTTTGTCTGTTGCTCAAAAATAACGTTCCGCACTACGATTGGGTTGGCTACTATATTACAGATCCGAACAAACCAAACGAACTTGTCCTTGGGCCGTATGCCGGGGAACCAACCGAGCACACAAGAATATCTTTCGGGCAGGGCATCTGCGGGCAGGCCGCAGAGAAGAAAGCCAGTTTCATCATTCAGGATGTTTCAAAAGAAACAAACTACCTCTCATGCTCATTCAGGGTCAAATCGGAAATCGTCGTTCCAGTCATGGATGGCGACAAAGTGATCGGCGAGCTGGATATAGATTCGCACAAAATCTCTCCTTTCACTGAAGAAGACGAGGCATTTCTTGAAGAGGTAGTTGGACTCACGAAAATATATGTAAAACAGATTTTGTAAAATGATAAAATGTAATTCAATACAACGCTTTATTTTTATATCGTCTTGTGTAAATTTCTAATGGAGGAACAATGCCAGGGACATACAAAGCAGTAAAAGTTACCGATAAAGTGTGGTGGGTCGGGGTCATCGACCGCTCACTTAAGGAATTCCATGGATACAGGACGCCAAGGGGAACCACCTACAACGCCTACCTTGTCATGGCCGACAGGATAACACTTGTCGACACTGTCAAGAAACCGCATTTTTCAGAGATGATGGAAAGAATTTCCTCGGTGGTCGACCCTTCAAAAATTGACTATATCATCTCGAACCATGCCGAAATGGACCATTCAGGTTGCCTGATTGAGGCCATGGAAGCAATAAAGCCTGAAAAAGTCTTTGCTTCCACCGTGGGAGCTTCTGTGCTCAGGGACGAACTGCATGGCATAGGCGAGATAACACCTGTAAAAGACGGCGAGACCCTGAGCCTGGGGAACATGAATGCGACATTCGTCGAGTCAAGGATGCTCCACTGGCCAGACAGTATGATGACTTATCTGGACAATGAAAAACTGCTTTTCTCACAGGACGCGTTCGGAATGCACCTTGGCACCTACAAAAAATTTGACGATGAAATCCCGTGGGACATGCTGGAGTGGGAAGCAAAAACATACTACGCAAACATAATCCTTCCCTACTCCGATTTTGTCCTCAAATTTTTCGACAAACTTGGCGGATTGAACCTGGACATAAAAACCATCGCACCGGACCATGGCCCGATCTGGAGATCAAGGATTCCACAAATTCTCGAACTGTATAAAAAAATGGCCGCACAGAAATTTTGTGAGAGGGCAATTGTTGTCTACGACACAATGTGGCACTCGACTGAAATGATGGCAAAAGCAATCTGCGAGGGCCTAGATTCACAGGGCGTAGAAGTCATGCTCTACCCGCTCGAATCGTCACACAGGACATTCATAGCCACAGAACTGATTGAGGCAGGTGCTTTGATAATCGGCTCATCAACACTCAATCGCAACATGCTGCCAAGGGTCGCAGACATTCTGACATACCTGAAAGGCCTTTCACCAAAGAACCTTATAGGTGCCTCATTCGGGTCATACGGCTGGAGTGGCGAGGCAGCAGACCAGATTGCAAAGATACTGGGCGAGATGAAGGTGAATCTCGTTGCCGACCCATTAAAGGTAAAGCACGTTCCAAAAGACGAGGACCTGAAAAAATGCTATGAGTTAGGGATCCTGCTTGGAGAAAAACTTGGGGAAAGTTGCAAGCTAACGCAACAGTAAGGAGAAAAATGCCACTGGACAAAAAAGCCCTCTGGACAATATCTTACGGCATGTATGTTGTCACATCGCGGTGCGATGGCAACAGAGCAAACGGTCAGATAGCAAACACGGTCTTCCAGGTCACATCGGAACCTCCAAAAATCGCCATTTCAATCAACAAGGAAAACCTCACCCATGAAATCATCGACAAGGGGAAAGTTTTTGCGGTATCAGTCCTGGAAGAAAATACCCCAATGGAATTTATTGGCCTGTTCGGATTCAGGGGCGGCAGGGACACCGACAAACTCTCGAAGTCAGTCTACAAGGAAGGCCTGGGTTGCCCACTGGTAATAGAAAATAGCCTCTCCACAATGGAGGCAAAGGTGGTTGGCCAGCTTGATGCCGGCACCCACACAATATTTTTGGGGGAGATAATTTCGGCCGAGGTCCTTAGGGAGGGAAAACCTCTCACTTACGAGATCTACCATCAAAGAAAGGGCAAGGCTCCAAAATCAGCCCCTACTTTCCAGGAAACTACAAAAGAAGAAAACAAACTACAGGAGGAAAAGACCATGAAAAAATATATATGCAACGTTTGCGGCTACGTTTATGACCCGGCAAAGGGCGATCCGGACAATGAAATTCCGGCAGGAACACTATTTGAAAAGCTCCCGGAAAACTGGGTCTGCCCAGTTTGCGGAGCAGCCAAATCGGAATTCTCCCCGGAGTGAACAAAGACCTGCTTCCTGGCAGGCTGGAACAGCTTTACAACCAATACGCCAAAATGGAGTTTGTACATCCTGACCCACTGGAGTTTCTGTATCTCTACCAGGACACGGGCGACAGGGAAATAGTTGGGCTCATTGCCTCATCGCTGGCTTACGGCAGGGTTGCACAGATCCTCAAATCTGTCCGGAAGGTTCTGGATGTTCTTGGCAGTTCACCAAAGCTGTTCCTTCTTGAAACTTCCTCGGGCTCCCTTGATAAACTCTTTGCAGGATTCAAGCACAGATTTACAACCGGCGAGGAGATTGTAGCCATGCTTTTGGGAACAAGGCGTATCCTGAAGGAATTTGGCAGCCTTAATGAGTGTTTTGTTCATGGCCTGAAAAAATCTGGTGGTGAGATGGTTGAAGCACAATGCTTTTTCACATCCAGCATAATAGGCGGGGGGTGCAAAAACAGCCTTGTTCCAGCACCCGAGAAAGATTCCGCCTGCAAAAGGCTGAATCTGTATTTCAGGTGGATGGTCAGGGACAGTGATGTCGACCCGGGAGGCTGGAACGGCGTTCCAAAAAACAGGTTAATCATCCCGCTGGACACCCACATGTTCAACATTTGCAGAAAACTTGGCTTCACGGACAGAAACCAGGCGAACCTGAAAACAGCCCTTCAGATAACTGAAAAGTTCAGAAAATTCGACCCTGATGATCCAACAAGGTACGATTTCCCGCTCACAAGGCTTGGGATAAGAACAGACACCGATCTTGACGGATTTCTTGCTTCATGTGGAGTTGAATGCACTACCAAAAAACAAGCAAAATAAATCCTTCAAAATAATTTTTTAACCCCTCCAACCAGGTCAAATTCCAAGATGCCCACTAATGTTGTATTGGAGCGAGTTTCAGGAGCTAAATAAAACAGGGTTGACAAACCACGAGCATGTTGTTTAACTACACAAAAAGCAAAAAGAAGGAGGTTCTCATGGAAGCTATGGAATCTGATAGCCCTAGCCCTTACCCTAGTTGCACAAGTAGCGCCATGGGGCCAGCCTAATTCATTCTGAAGCTTGCCTCATGCCCATCAAATCACTTTTGGAGGCAAGCGCATGAAAAACGAAATCAGGGAACAACTCCTGTCACTACTTAAAGAGGGCAAGCTCAAGGCAATTGAGGAATATTGTGCAGAGCTTTCCTCGTCTGATATTGCAGAGGCCATTGCAGAACTCGATCCAGAAACAATAGTCAAAATTCTCCGCGGTATTGAGATACACCAGTCCGGGGAAGTCATGGGCTATCTTGATCTTGACACACAGGTAGAGCTGGCCGAAAAACTGAAAAAAGAAGACCTCGCGTCGCTCATTTCTCACATGCTTTCCGATGAGGGTGCAGACCTCATCAATGAATTGCCCGAACCCCTCTCGAACAGTCTGATGCCATTGCTTGCAAAGGCAAAAAGGGAGCAGCTCAAATCACTGGCTGAACAGGAAGAGGGAACATGCGGCGCCCTAATGAGCGCTGACTACGTCACGGTTGGGCCCAACATGACAATAGCCCAGGCAACAGAAAAAGTCAGACTCGATGGGCCACACAAAGAAACAATCTATTATATTTATGTGGTTGATGGCACAAACAGGCTCTTGGGCATGATTTCCCTTAGAAACCTCATTGTAAATGATCCGCGTAAAAAAGTGGCCGATGTCATGTTTGAGGACCTTGAGATGGTAAAAACAACCGATCCTCAGGAAAAAGCAGCAGAGACAATACAAAAGTATGACCTTATAGCCATCCCCGTAATCAACGACAGGGACCAGCTTGTTGGCGTAGTAACACACGATGACGCCGCAGACGTCATAACCGAGGAGCAAACAGAGGACATGCTTGGAATGGGAAAGATCGTTCCAACGGCAGGGGAAATGGCATACCTCAAATCATCTCCATTCCAGAATTTCCTTAAAAGGATACCATGGGTGGCCTCGCTGGCCGCATTGGGCCTGATAAGTGGAACCATCCTACACACTTTCCAGGATTCCCTTTCCAAACTGATCATACTTGCCCTGTACATGCCAATGCTCGCCGATACCGGTGGTAACTGCGGCACCCAGTCTTCAACGGTCATCATAAGGGCACTCGCACTCAAAGAGATAACGCCAAAGCATTTCTTCAGGATAATAGGCAAGGAATTCGCCACAGGAATCATGATGAGCGTTCTTTTGGGGCTGCTCGCCTTCTTGAAAGTCATACTCCTCTCCAGCGGGGAGGCACTGCCGGCAGGGTTTACACTGATAAATGTCGGCATAATGATTTCCCTTGCCCTCTCAATACAGGTTGTAACCTCAACTGTCGTTGGTGCTACATTGCCGCTTGTTGTATCTGCAATCAAGCTTGATCCAGCACTTATTGCCAGCCCAGCGCTGACAACAATTGTTGACATGAGCGGACTTTTGATCTACTTCTCGTTGGCCAAACTACTGCTTGGGCTATAGCATTTGGACGGACAATGGCATAAAATTCCACTCAAGGTGAGAAACAGAGAAAACAAGCTGATAATTGCGCTACTTTGCGCAATCCTGGTCCTGTCATTTGCGGGTGCTCGAATCGCAAATGGTGAGACATCTTTCGCAAAGCTCTGGGAAGCAAGAAGGACAATTCCCCTCGCAGCAAAAGATGGTGTTCTTGTTGCAAGCTGGCCAAACATGGAAAACCAGACCCTGTTTGCGTGCTTCGACTCCAAAACTGGCAAACAATTGTGGAAGGAAAGTAAAAAAGAGCCTGTTAACTGGGACGCAATAAGGGCCGACAATTTCCAGTTCGAAGGTGACAGGCTCTTTGTTCTCCAGCGCGAAGGCGACAAGTATTCGTTCAACTGCTTCAGTGCAAATAACGGCAAGCAGATATGGTCGCTTGGAATGCTTGATGATATCAACCCCGAGAAAATGCCGTTTGTGGATGGCAACAATTTCTACTTGATCCAGCATGGCATCATCCAGTGCTTCGATTCTGGAAACGGACAACTGCTCTGGAAAGCAGGCACAGGCTCAGGGTCACTAAAGCGACTGGCAGGGACATACAAAGGTCTCCAGTTCTGGACAGGAAACCATGTCATGTGTCTGGATCTGAAAACAAAATCACAATTGTGGGCCACACCACAGAACGACTGCCCGCTTGCCCCAAACAATCTTGACGGAATACTGGGAAACACCCCGTGTTTTGTTGGAGACTACATATTCTTCCTTGGCCACGATTGCGATGTCGCAGGAGGATTGTCCATATTTTGCAGAAACATCTTCACTGGAAAAACAAAGGCAAAGCTTGACAGGCCGTTTGGAATGGTGGCCACAAAAGAATTTTTCATATCAATCATATCGACCGGGCAAGGCAATTTCAGCATGTATGCGTTTGATCCGGAGTCAGGGACCAAAGTTTGGGAAACCAGGGTAGAGAGAACGGTTAGGGAATTCATGTTCCCCCTTGGAGACAGGTTTATCCGGACAAAATTTGGAGAAAACCAGACAACACTGGCTGTTCTATGTGACGCAAAAACAGGCAGGGAAATTTCGACAACCAACCTCGGAGAGGGCGTGACAAACATCATTCAGGATGGCGATCTTCTCTTTGTTGAATCCAAAAACAAAACAGCCTGCTACAAGATTTCCGGGTGACAAAACCAGCGCATGTGTTATTCCCAAAAAATACAAAGGAGGGACAAAATGGACAAAGCTGTATTTGGAAGAATAATCAGGCTTGACGAGGAGCTTAGAAAAGCGGGCATCGAAAAGAAGACGGTCGACAAGATAATGGAGGGTGGCGACAAGATACTGAAAACCTCCAAACCAGCTGACAAGGCAGCCTGGATGAAGATCGCCATGGACAGGATGGATTCGCTTCTGCCAGAGGAAACCAGGGTGAAGATCAGGGAGGAATGCGCATGCTGCACAACCGGAAGCAGACTTAAGCTCATGAAAAAACTTTCGGAGGAAAACAAGGACCTGGACAGTTTTTTCAAAGCTGTCGACAATTCACACGTTTTTGGCAAGAAGGTTGAAAAAAAGGGCAACAAGGTCTATGTGAATTTTGGTGGCAGCAAATGCGTTTGCACGCCAAAGGTGTCAAATGAGATCTTCTCCACGACTTACTGCCAGTGTTGCAAGGGACACGTCAAGAAACTGCTTGAATCCGCCCTGAAGCACGAGCTGAAAGCAGACATTGTCCAGACGGCCTGCTCGGGCGGAAAAACATGCAGTTTTGTTATATATCTAGACTAAATAATCCTATAAAAACAAAAACCCTCAAACCCATCAGGTTTGAGGGTTTTCACATTTGAGTTGTTTATGCCTTGGAAAGCGTAAGACCATTACCATTCTGGTCTATCTTTATCGTATCACCGCTTGAAAATTCACCAGCAAGGGTCTTCTCTGCAATAGGGTCCTCAATCAGGTTTTGTATTGCCCTGACAAGCGGCCTTGCACCAAGTTTCTGATCATAAGATTTGTCAACCAACGCCTTGATGGCATTATCAGTCAGATCTACCTTCAATCCCTCGTCAGTGAGTGTTTCTGAGAGCTTGTTTATCAACAGGCGGGCAACCTGGCAAAGTTCCTCTTTTGTCAGCGGCTTGAATCTTATGATCCCGTCGATCCTGCCCAGGAATTCCGGGCGGAAGACCTTTTTGATCTCAGAATCAAGCCTGTCGCCCTCTTTTTCATCTTCCCTGTCTTCAGTATCTGCGCCAGCAAAACCAAGGGATTTTGTGTTTTTCCACTGCGAACCGATATTTGAGGTCATGATGACGATTGAATGCCTGAAATCAACAAGCCTGCCCTGGCTATCCGTGAGTCTACCATCGTCCATGATCTGCAAAAGAATATTGAACACATCAGGATGGGCTTTTTCTATCTCGTCGAAGAGCACAACGGAGAAGGGTTTTCTCCTGATTTTTTCTGTGAGCTGACCGCCCTCTTCAAATCCAACGTATCCTGGAGGTGCGCCAACAAGTCTGCTCACAGCGTGCTTCTCCATATACTCGCTCATGTCTATCCTGAGCAGGGCCTTTTCAGAGCCAAAAAGATGGTTTGCCAGTACTCTGGCTAGCTCCGTTTTGCCAACACCACTCGGGCCCACGAACACAAACGAGCCTATCGGCCTGTTTCTTCCGGCAAGACCAACCCTTGCTCTTCTGAGGGCCTTTGATACTGCAACAACAGCCTCATCCTGGCCAATGATTCTCTCGTGAAGGACCTTTTCCAGGGTGAGCAGTCTCTCTCTTTCCTGCTGAAGGAGTCTTGTTGTTGGTATTCCGGTCCACTGGCTGACAACATCGGCAATGTCTTCTGCTGTGACAACAAGGCTCAGTTTGTCAACGTCTTTCTGCCATTCCTCGCGCTTGATGCGGAGCTGGTCCTCTATCTCCCTCTCCTTGTCACGAAGCTGGGCCGCTTTTTCAAACTCCTGGGACTCGGCAGCTGATTGCTTTTCTTTTCTGAGGCTGCGCTTTGTGGTTTCCATATCTTTGATGCTTTCAGGCAGATTCATCACTGACAGCCTGACTTTCGCGCATGCTTCATCTATCAGGTCGATTGCCTTGTCTGGAAGAAACCTTCCCTGAATGTATTGAGCAGAGAGCTTGGAGGCAGCTTCCAATGCAGTTTGTTGAATGGTTACTTTGTGATAATTTTCATACCTCGGTGCAAGCCCGATAAGGATTTTCACGGTTTCCTCAACAGTTGGCTCCTCGACTTGTACCATCTGGAACCTTCTCTCGAGGGCCGCGTCTTTTTCTATGGATTTTCGGTATTCGTTCATTGTTGTGGCGCCAATGCACTGGAGCTCACCCCTGGCAAGTGCCGGTTTCAGAATGTTTGATGCGTCGATTGCACCCTCTGCGGCACCCGCCCCAACGATTGTGTGTATCTCATCTATGAAGAGGATTATTTTGCCCTGGGAGTGATCAATTTCATCAAGTATCCCTTTCAGCCTCTCCTCAAACTCGCCTCTATATTTTGTTCCAGCTATTACAGCAGCAAGATCAAGAGCCAGAACCCTTTTGTCCCTTAGCGTTTCCGGGACTTCACCATCAACAATGCGCTGGGCAAGTCCTTCGACTATGGCAGTTTTTCCGACACCAGGGTCGCCAACAAGCACAGGATTATTTTTTGTTCTGCGTGATAGGATTTGCGTGATCCTCTGTATTTCAACTGCCCTGCCGACTGTTGGGTCAAGCTTGCCCTTTCTGGCAAGCGCGGTCAAGTCCCTCGAAAATTGCTCTACAAGAGATTTCTTTCCTTTTTTCTCATGGCCATGTTCTTCTACAGATTCATCAATTGCAGACCTGAAACGGTCCAGGTCAATGTCCATATCGCGAAGGATCCTGGCAGCAAGCCCTTCGGCTTCCGAAAGGATGCCTATGAGAAGATGTTCTGGCGTGAGCTTTGTGCTGCTTTGCGCCTTCATTTCCTTCTCTGCAAGATCGAGTGCCCTCTTTGCCCTTTCAGAAAGCACTATGTGGCTTTTCTGGACGGGGCCAATGGCCGAATTCCTGACACCTCTTACCAGTGATACTATGCGATCGCGAAGCCCCTGGAAGTCAACTTCAAGCTCCCTCAGGGTCTGCATTGCAAAACTTGTGTTTTCGCGGATCAGGCCAAGAAGAAGGTGCTCTGTGCCAAGATAATCATTTCCGAGCTCATACGCTTCGTCTTGTGCCAGATAAAATATCCGCTGCGTTTTTTCATCCAAATTACTCCAGTTCATGATTCACATGGTAGCAAGCGGAAAATGATTTATCAACAAAATTTTTGTCAATATCTGGTTTGCCAATAGACAACCACTTTCAAATGGCTATAATACCAGCGAATGACAAAAGACATCGAATTTGAGGGAAACCAGAAAAAACGGCTCTTGACTTATGTTTGGATTGCTTTCGTTTTGATAGCTATATTTGGTTTTATTTTATTTTTAGCACCAAGTTCCGGCCAGATAAAAAGCTACATTTTCAGGACCAATGGGGAGGTCACTGTATACAACCCCGCAAGTGAATCCTGGGAAGGTGCAAAACAGGGCGATGAGCTTTCAACTAATTTTAAGATCAAGACTGCTTCAAGCTCGTGGGCAGAGGTAAGGCTGGATGATGGTTCGCTGCTAAGGATCGGGGAAAATACAGAGCTGGAGATCGTCTCACTCTACATCAACCCCATGATGGGTATCCGTTCGGCAAGGTGGCTGATGAAGGGCTATGGAAGCGTTTATGTCAACACTGGGGAAACAGGCTCAATATACGACATAATCACTTCTGGTTTTGTGGCCTCGGCAACAAGAGGGATCATGAAGGTCGATGGCGACGGGAAGGGCAACTTCCTGGTCAAAGTGCCAAATTCAAACAGCAATGCAACAGTGACGATAGGCAACATGATCACAAGGATACCGCCACTTGAACAGGCAAGGATTGATTCCTCCAACAAGCTCAAAATGGAAAAGTCTCTGGTGGATGAATCCGATACATGGAACGCCCAGATGGACGCACCAGACCTGAAACTGTTTT
Source organism: Caldisericia bacterium (assembly GCA_017992555.1). Taxonomy (GTDB): domain Bacteria; phylum Caldisericota; class Caldisericia; order JAAYUI01; family JAAYUI01; genus JAAYUI01. Next base: position 18,716 of record JAGOOK010000019.1, read on the forward strand.
ATGAGAAAACAACATTTGAGGAAAAAGAGGCCATCCTCGGAAAAACAAATCCTCTAAACAAAATCCTTCTGGATGGCCAGGAAGTGGCCAAGTCCTCCAATGATGGCACCTTTGAAATAGAAATCAAGCTCCCCATCGGCAAGATAAAATACACCATTAGGTCAATTGATCCGGCAGGGAGATATGTAGAACAGCAATTCGAAATTGAAAGGCTCGAAAAAAGTGATCATCAACTAGTAATCATCAATCCCCAAGAGGGGGCGACCATAACCGAAGACAAAGTTACAATTAAAGGAATCGCTGAAGGTTCGGTGTCTTTGACTGCGAATGGAAAACCAGTCCAGCTTTCCCAGGACAAATTCGAAATTGAATTTCAACCTGTAGAAGGGCCAAATAAGCTGGATTTTGTATCAAAAGACAAAAACGGAAAAGTAATCACAAAAACGCTCACATTCATAAAACACAAACCTATGCCGCAGGCCCAGCTTGCAATAACCAGCCCCGATGAAGGCACGCAAACAGAATCCGAAAACATAATTGTCTCCGGTAATGCAGACACGGAATATGTTTCGGTAGGGTCAAGAATGGCACGCGTCGAGAAGGGCATTTTCTCAATAACTGTACCACTTGATTTTGGAAGAAACTCAATCGTTGTAATGGCAAGGAGCGAGCAGAAAAAAACAGCCTCGCAAACTGTTATTATTTACAGATCAAAACCCAACTCCACAAAACCTGAAATTGCCATAAACAGCACTTCACCTCTCACAAACAAAAGCAGCATAGCTGTAACAGGGGTATGCAAAAATGCAAAGATTGTCCAGTTCCAAAATCAAACCGTTGAACCAGGCGAAAATGGGAAATTCGAATTTGTTGCCCCGCTTAATGAAGGTGAAAACACGCTGACAGTCTTTGCACAGTCTTTTGATGGCGGAACAGCCTCTGCTTCGATAAACATCACAAAAGATACAACCCCGCCCGATCTCTCAAAGCTGAAAGCGACAAGGGTCATTGGCGAAACCAAAATTGTCATAAGTGGAAGGCTGGAACACAATTGCACGCTCCTCGTCAACGGCCTGGCGATATCCCAGAAAGACATCTTTGCGGGGGCCGATTTTGATTCCATAATCCACGTTGCAACATCAATCTCTGGAGACACCGTTGTGCTTGTCGGGAGAGACCCGGCTGGAAACGAAAGCAGACTGGAGCTAAAAATTGAGCAGAGCAGGGGCAGGTAGTCTTAGGAAAAGGCCTTTCCTTTCAGGCACGATAATCGCTTTTATAATTATTGCAATAGAGGCAATTCTTTTAAATGTTTTGCCCGGAATGATGGCAAAACTTATTCCAAATGACCTTCGCTGGACAGAGTTTCCAACAGCATTTATAACGCTTGTCAACGCCTCTCTAGCTTTTTTCTTCTCATACCAGACTTTCAGCGCATTTGACCTCCAGGACTACAAGAGAAAAATATGGAGATTTGTAATGCTCTCCATGGGCGCCTGGGTCATCGGTCACTTTTTGTCGATAATAATCAGATTCGGGTTCATGGTGGACATGACAAGGCCGCCAAATGTGGCTGACTACCTTGGATACTTGTGGATGTTGCCGCTTCTTTTGGTGGCACTTTCAAGGCAATATGGGCTGGTCAAAACAAATTCTCCGCCAAATAGGCTGATGAAGCTGGGGCTTATTGTCGTGCTTCTTCTGTTTGCCGGAACAATCCTTCTGGTCTCGCCATTTTTTTCGCCCAAATTCATAACATTGCCAGAAAGGCTTGTTTCTCTGTGGTACATAGGTTTCTCGTTTGCCATAATGGTTGTGGCCGTAGCACTCCTCTCTGAAATTAGCTCTGGCCTTATATCTGTCCCTTGGAAATTCATCATCATGGCAGTATTTTTCTTCTGCCTGTCCTTTGTGCTCTTCTATTTCATAGGCACCAACAATCTGGACAGTGGAAGCCACCTCGTAAAAACCTTTCAGGCAATACTCTCCCAGGCAGGAACAATACTGATAGGAACAGCGTCTTTTATCGAATCAAGATTGTTTGGATAGCATTTTTATCACAGCAAGGGGGCATGCGATGAAGAAATTTGTTGTCATTTTTGTCTGCTGTTTTGTTGTTTCAGGCTTCTGGGGTGGTTCTGGATATTGCAGAACCGTGAAGGATGATGCCTTCAAGATGGCGCTGGAGGCAGCTGGACTTTCTTACGAAAACGTTTCATGGGACGCCTCAAAACTCTCCAGGATAGATGATGCTGATCCTTTCAGATTGCAATGGTTCAATGAAATTTGGGCAAACCCGTTGAGAGTACCCAAAATTGCAAAACAAATCACAGACAGAATACCAATCTTTGCAACAAACATCAGCAAAGAATTTGATTATATCTTCTTCTACGGCACTTCCAGAACATGTGGATCGGTTGCTGCCCTTATGGAGGACTATCTTCCACCCCTGGAAATAGCCAAAGAAAAACCATTCTACAACTCGATAAAAAAAGTCTATCAAAACATGGGCTGGCAATTTGGCAAGGGGCTCGACGCAAAATTATCTGAATACGAAGGACAACTCACACAAGAAGCGTCAGATGCCCTGGCGGAATACGTATTGAGCGTAGACTGGCTCTTCAGGGAGCGTAAAAAGGCCCTTGAAACCAGCGATCTTACCGAAGAAACCTTCAGAAAACTCCTCGTTGCAAATGCTGGTGACGAAGACACTGGGGATTTCACATACAGGCTTGGCAAACGGTTTGACATGAAGCAGATGATGTACGCCTGTTGCAGGATTGTCTTTTCCACACAAAAACTCAAGGGCGCCTTTGGTGGCGGCGTGCCACTCCCCGAGGGGAAAAACGTTTTCCCAACACCATTTGGCGACATAATATTGAATGGGTCGAGAAGTGATGATCTGTATGATGGCGACAACCACCTTCTGGTTGTTGACGTGGGTGGCAATGACACCTATGAGGGCACATTTGGTGCAACATCGTCCCTTTACAATTGCGCATCGGTCGTGATTGATGTGAGCGGCAACGATACCTACAAAGACCCTTATGGCCACTCCCCAAATCAGGGTGCAGGTGTTCTTGGTTGTGGCATTCTGGCCGACCTCTGGGGAAATGACACTTATGAGGCCGCAAACAATTGCCAGGGGGCAGGCGTCTTCGGTATCGGCATGCTATATGATTACACGGGAAATGACACATATTCATCGGTCGACTTCTCTCAGGGCGCTGGGTGTTTCGGCATCGGAGCCATGGTGGAGTACGATGGCGACGATGTCAGAAAATGTTTCTTTGGCGGCCAGGGCTACGGGGCAACAATGGGCTTCGGACTCTCGTATGACAGGTCCGGAAACGACACATATATTTCAGATGACGAAAATATTATTCATCCATCTGCACAAAACCCATCCCACAACACAAGCATGTCGCAAGGTTGCGGAAACGGCAGGAGGGCCGACATAACAGACGGCCATTCAATGTCCGGGGGGTGTGGTGTCCTGGTGGACGGTGAGGGTGACGACACATACAAATGCGGTGTCTTTGGCCAGGGTGTCGGATACTGGTTTGGTGTGGGGATTTTCGCTGACACCAAGGGTAATGACACATACGAGGGGTTGTGGTATGTGCAAGGCGCAACGGCACATTTTGCCATAGCAGTCTTCAGGGACACCGAGGGAAACGACAACTACACTGCGAAGCAGGCGACCTCGCTGGGTGTGGGACATGATTTCTCCACATCCTACCACATTGACGAAAGCGGTGATGACAAATACAACTGCTACATGGCAGACCCCAAAGACAGCAAAACAAAACAATACGGTGGCCTGATGATTGGTTGTGGAAATGAAACCGGAATGGGGTTTTTCTTCAACATCGGCGGGAATGACGTCTATGACGCAAAGAGTGACACAATGTATGGCTATGCAAACGTAGCCGCACCACTTGCACCAGACACCATCAGGAATGACATGCTGTGTCTTGGGCTATTCATTGACATAGGCGGAGAAGACACCTACGGAAAAGATTTCTGCAAGCAGAATAGTAACTGGGTCAGAAGAAATGACGACAGGCCAGAGGTAGTTATAGGAATTGGCCTGGATGTAGAAGATGGCGAATTGTCAATACTGAGGTGAAAATGGACGGAATAACACAAAAGCTGCTGGCTTCGAAGGAGCCTTCAATCAGGTACAAAACCCTTGCAAACATACTGGGCGAATCAGGAGACTCCAAAAAGGCAGCATCTGCAAGCATGGAGGTAAAAAACTCCCCTCTGGTGAAAACACTGCTCTCCGAGAAACCAAAGAACGGGCACATCCCAAGGGGGGTCTATGACAAATGGGTCGGGGACCATTGGGTCCTGTCACTGCTTGCAGACCTCGGATATCCAAAGGGTGACAAGGAGCTGGTTCCAATGATGGAGCACGAGCTGGAATGGCTCCTTGGCGAAAACCACGTGAAGAACGCCATAAGGGTCATAAATGGCCTGACCAGAAGGTGCTGCTCCCAGGAAGCCAACGCCGTCTACTCGCTCATAACGCTTGGCATCGCCGATGAGAGGGTTGAAACACTCGTAAAAAAGATGCTCTCCTGGCAATGGCCAGACGGTGGCTGGAATTGCGACAAGGAACCTGGGGCAAAAAATTCATCTTTTTATGAATCGCTCATTCCAATGAGGGCTCTATTTGCCTACTCAAAGGCAACCGGAGATAAAAAAGCCCTTGAGGCCGCCAAGAGAACATCGGAGATATTCCTCAAACGAAAGCTCTTCAAAAAAGTATCAGATGGAAACATAATCAACCCAAAATTCACAAAGATCTGCTACCCATCCTATTGGTACTACAATATTCTCGCCTGCCTGACATATCTTGCAGAGGCCGGCCAGACCAGTGATGCAAGGTGCACAGAAGCGCTTGACCTGCTCGAATCAAAACGCCTGCCTGACGGCTCGTTCCCGGCAGAAATAAAATACTACTCGTACATTACCTGCCCCCAGGATAAAAATAAGAGCGGAAGCTCACTCGTTAATTTTGGCGGAACAAGCAGTAAGGCAGGGAATGATTTTGTAACAGTTGATGCTGTGTTTGTCCTGAAAGCCTTTGGGAGAAACTAGTTTTTACAATACCAGCCAGCCCAGGAGGCAAAGTATGAAATTTGTTCCATTTGTTCTTGCCATCATTATGCTTTTCCAGCCAATGACTGCCATTGCTGCCACCGAACCAAACAGGCTGGATGAGGCCATTTCCTCACTTGGGCTGACTGCAGGCCAGGTTTCGTGGGACCTCAGGCAAATACAAGACTTTCAGCAGGACCCATTTCGCTTCCCATGGTTTGACCAGCTCCATTCAAGGCCGCTCGAATTACCAAGAGAGGCGAATTCCACGCTTTCAAGGTTTGAATCATGTCAGAACATCAGGGACCTGGTCGTCATGGCAGCAAGGCGTTCTGCCCACGAAGTGGCAAGATGGCCAATGGGCCCTGTTCCGGAAATAAATGAAAAAGAGCCCCTTTTCTCTTCACTGGAGGAGCTTTACCAGAGCAGAGGATGGAGGCTTTCGGCAAAATCCGGTGAAGAGCTCAAAAAGCAATGCAACTCCTTGTCTCCAGCCTGGCAAAAACAGCTTGCAGAATTCATTGGCTATGCCAGACAGGCAGAGGAGTACCGCAATCTGGCCATCAGGAATATCAAGCCGGAACAATTGAAAACTATTCTTGCCCAGACGCCGATTATTCTCGGTGAAACAGAGGGGTGGCCAATCGAGGCCTACGACGCAGGACTGGCATTCGATGCATCTTTCATGTATTACGGTGCAGCACAAATATCGCTTGCAATTGATTCAACAATAGCACTTCTGGCCAAAGAAAAACCGTCGCCTTTCGAAGTCGACACACCACTTGGGAGAATAACAATCTCTGGCGAGGGCGATGACCGGCACGATTGCCAGAAGCAACTCCTTTTGCTTGATGTTGGTGGAAACGACACCTACACAGGCTGGGTAGCAGGGAACAACGGCCTTGAAAATCCTGTCTCGGTGGCAATAGACCTGTCAGGCAACGACGCCTATAAAACGGACTACAATTTCCACAACTCGATGGGCTCCGGCAGGTTCGGCTTTGCCTGTTTGTATGATGCTGAAGGTGATGATAACTACAACGCTATTGAGTGCTCCCAGGGTGCGGCAAGTTTTGGTGTTGGAGTATTAGTAGACAAAAAAGGCAACGATCATTACAGCTCGGTCAATCTTTCACAGGGCGCGGCGGAATTCGGGCTTGGAATACTACAGGACCAGGAAGGAACCGATGTTTATGAATCGTATTTTGCCTCGCAGGGATTTGGTTTCACACAAGGAATCGGCCTTCTTCAGGACAAAGGCGGAAACGATGTTTATATCGCCAACGATACAGACATAATTAATCCATCTGCGCAAAGCAAAGAACACAACACCTCAATGTGCCAGGGCGCAGGATACGGTCTCAGGGCAGAATTTGACAACGGGCATTCGATGTCCGGCGGTGTTGGTGTCCTTCAGGACATGGGAGGCGATGATTCCTATTCTTGCGGAGTTTTTGGGCAAGGCGTCGCATACTGGCACGGAATGGGAATCTTGTCGGACTACGCGGGAAATGACAGTTACAAGGGTACCTGGTACGTTCAGGGTTCATGTGCCCACTTTGGCTTGGCATATTTCCAGGAAAGAGCTGGAAACGATACATACCAGGCAACAATGGCCACTTCAATAGGTGTTGGCCACGACACATCGGTGGGAATCAATATGGACCTTGGCGGCAACGATACATACAACTGCTTCAGAATGGAAGGTGGTAAAAAAGTTTATGCAGGACTTGTCGCCGGTTGTGGAAACAACAATGGAATAGGTATCCTTGCAAACATCGGTGGCGATGACATCTATGACATTGGCGCCACACCTTCTCTGGGGCAATATGGCGGACCAATGCCATGCGGAAGTGGAACAATCAGAGACACTATGATAAATATCGGGATTTTCCTGGACATTGGCGGAAACGACACCTGCACCGCAAAGCATGCGAAGGAAAACACCAAGTGGATACAGGAACCACCAAAAGACTGCCCTGATAGGAAAACCGATTTTGGCATCGGGATTGATGCCAAAGATGGCACTATAAAACCTTTATTTTAGGGTGCCAATCAGGAGCTCAAACTCACAACAGGGGAGCGTTGGGTCACACCCCCTGCACGAAATCTCGATGCACGAAGTCGGTACACCACCAAGCTGATATGCAGAGAAGGATGCGATAACACCAGCAATATAGTCACAGCAGGGCTCAGGCATCTGCGAGATGCCAGCACATCCTGGCGAATCAAATATTCTGAGGGTGGCAATAGGCCCTGAATTTTTGGGCGTCGATATCCTGCATCCAAAAAACAGATGGCCCATTTTTTCAATATTTGCAAACAAGGCATCTGTTCCATTGGCCTTCTTGAAGCCGTGCTCTTTTTCAAGGACTGCGCCCAGCTCCCTGCCAATGCTTCTTCCAAGCTGGTAAAGTACTGGCTTTGCCCTCTTTGTACCCAGCATTTCATGTATGCCTTTCGTTGGGAGCGATATGTTCAGTTGTGAACAAAGCCCAATTTTGCCAGGCAAACCAGCCAGCTTTGGCAACATGTTTTTCACTGGGCTCTCTCCACAAGGCCCTGCTCTGCCAGAAATCTGAGCGTATTTAAAACCTTGTCGACAGGTTCATTGATCGCCAATGCTATATCAGATATTGTCCTGGTCCCATCAACAAGCATGGCAATATCAGCAACAGATTCCCCATGCAGCCACTTGGCCCGCTGGTTGATGAGCGATTCAGAATTGAATATATCAGCAAAATCCTGCGCCCTCTTCAATTTGGTTTTTGTCGTAACTTCAAAGACAGATGTTTGCCTGCTTTCATAAACATTTATAGAACCAACCATTTTTACCGATGATTCCAGGATTTTCTGGTTTGTAAGCAATTCGGACGGGTAGACACCATCTTTGCACAGCCATCCTCCGGTCATGATGCCAGCATTGAAGATTGCCCACATTGTTAAATTTTCCATATCAATCGAAACAATGCAGGTGTTTCCATCTTCTTTGAATGTTTCTGCAAGCCTCCAGAACGAAACATAATTTGTGGACAATCCAACGAATTTGGGTTTGCATCTGAAGAGCATGTCATATATGCGCTTCAAATTTTGGTTAAGAGGTGCAAGAGTTATTCGTGACGGCTTTGTTTTGATTGTTTTAAGAGCAAGAAGGTATTTTTCACCAGCCAGGTATCTGGCATGCTCGGTGGCATCATAGGAATAATCAAGACCTTCTTTTGATCCAACAAAAACAAACCTTCCGAAATCGGTAGCATCAATCTGGAGAACATTTTGCCCTTCATAATCAGAGAAGATAGCGTCAACACTGATCATGTTGACGGAAAGTTTGTCAAGGAGCGGCTCTCCAATCGGGAAATTGACCATCCATCAAATTGATACTCTTTGTGTGCCCTGATTGTCAACAGGAAAGGGGTTCGTTGACACGGTATTTGCTTGCCTTTATACTCTTAACGCTTTAAGGAGGAATAATGATCACCGCAAACGATCTAAGGATAGGAAAAACTTTTGAGATGGAAGATGGCCTCTGGGTGTGCGTCAAGTTCGAGCACATAAAACCAGGAAAGGGCACTGCATTTGTAAGGGTAAAAATTAAAAACCTGGAAAACGGTTCCCAGGTTGAGCGTACGTTCAGGCCAGAAGACAAATTCAAACTGGCATTTCTTGATTACAGAAAAATGCAGTATCTCTACAGGTCAGGCGACGAATTTTTCTTTATGGATCAGGAAAATTACGACCAGATTTCAGTAAATGAAGACGACCTGGGAGACGCCGTCAATTATCTCAAAGAGAACATGATAATTGAGGTCGCATACTTCAAGGGAAAACCTGTGTCAGTCGAGCTGCCAACTTTTGTTGAAATGGAAATAATTGAGACCGAACCAGGTTTCAAGGGTGACACTGCCCAAAACACATTCAAACCGGCAAAGGTTGAGTCAGGATATGTCGTCCAGGTTCCGCTTTTTATAGAACAGGGCGAGATCATCAGGATCGATACAAGGACCGGCCTATATTTGGAAAGAGCCAACAAGTAACCGCCAGATGCAGAGGCGACAAGGAAGAGAACTTGCATTACAAATGCTTTTTGCTTCGTCCTACTTTCCAGAAGATGAGAGGGAACAGGGACTCCTTGTACTTGAATCATCGGAACCCGACTCCGAAGTCGCCTCTTTTGCAAAAACGCTTTTCCTGGGAATTTTAAAATCCAGGGCCGAGATAGACAAGATCATCTCAAAACATCTAGAAAACTGGGACCTGGGCAGATTATGGCTTGTTGACAAGAGCATACTCCAGATAGCCATCTATGAACTGCTTTTTTTGAAAGATTCTCCCCCATCAGTTGTCATTGACCAGGCTGTCAGGCTCGCAAAGAAATTCGGTAGCGACGAATCGGGAAGTTTTGTCAACGGGATACTCGGTGCAATTTTCAGGAGTGAGCTGAATGCCAAGGGTAAAACTGAGGATAAGGGGTAGGGTACAAGGCGTCGGTTTTCGCCATTTTGCCAGAACCAACGCCGAGAAATACGGCCTCGTCGGCCATACAAAAAACCGGATTGACGGGAGCGTTGAGATAGAAGTACAAGGGGACAAAACAAGCATTCAAAGCTTTATTGGTGCAATGCATATAGGACCAGGATATGCCGAGGTTGGCTCGGTGGAAATCACAGAAATTGAGGAAAATCCCTACGAAAAAACCTTCAGGGTGATCTTCTGATCTCTATTGCAAAATTGGGACAGGAATCAGCACAGGCCCAGCATTTCACGCACGAGCCCAAAACCTTCATTTTCCCATCATCAAGTTTTATTGACCCATTGGGGCAGACATGTTCGCACAAATAGCAAAACTCACAATTATCCTTATTAAATTTGAGGTAGTACCTCGAAACCATTGCCAAAGGGTAAAAAACAGTGTTCTTGTCTGATACCATCCTCCTGATGTGGAGGTAGCCTTTCAAAAGTCTTCCATCAAAATCCACATTGTAGAGTCTGCCCTCACCGCTCCCAAGGTCTATTGATGTCCTCACCACCTGCGGAAGATACGATGGCCATCCAAATAATTCTGAAATATAGGCATCCCCTGCGATACAGTCAGAAGAAAATATTTTGGTTTTAAAACTCTTTCTGTCTGGTTTTCCAATACCAGGCCAGTCTGTGATTTGCGAGGCATCATAAACCGCGCCTATCGTTTTGAATGACAAAAGTGAGTAAACCTCTGCAAGCGCAGAGCCAGCGTTTGAAGTTGCACTTTCAAGGAGTATTTTTGCTATTGTCTGGGTTGGCAAAAGCGACAAAAAAGATGTTATGGAACCAGAAACAAGGAACGACGTTGAAGGGGCAGGTGCAAGAATTGGCAGAACAGCTTCTGCCTCATAAGCACATTCTGCAACTGCAATTCTCTGCAAAAAAGCGGGTTTGCTGGTGTCCCATCTCCTGGGACCGGAAACTT
>JAGOOK010000050.1 GCA_017992555.1 Caldisericia bacterium
ATCACCTCCTTTCTAAGGAGCTGATGGCCCTTCGGGGCTATCCATAAAAGATTACAACTTCGCGACTGTAATGGTCGCGTTGATTCTGTCACTATCTAGTTTTCTTTCTGTCGCGATAAAAATTCCGCCCGATAGGGCGGTTTTTTATTTTGGTCACAAAGAATCCCTTCAAATCATCTCATAAAATTGGATATTAACTTAGCCCATTTCGGAAAAACACCCTACAAAAGCGTATTTGACAAAACCCAAAATGTTTAATAATGTCTATTTGAAAGGAGTGTTAAAAATGGAAAAGCGTGATCCTATTCTTGTGTTTGTTTTTTCAATAATCACATTTGGTATTTATTACATCTGGTGGCTCTGGAAGACGAAACATGAGATGGTGGATAAAGGTGCAGACATTCCAACCACCTGGCTTATAATTATTCCTCTTGCAGATATTTGGTGGATATGGAAATATTCTCAGGGTGTAGAAAAAATCACAAGTGGAAAATGCACTGGCGTAATAGCTTTTATTCTTCTTTTCCTTCTTGGCCCGATAGGCGCAGCAATCCTTCAAAACTACTACAACGAAGTTGCCTGATTGACTGAAGAAATGCATTCAAGGGCCCGCCAAAAGGCGGGCCCTTTTTTGTTTGATAATTTATTTGTCTGGCATTGTAAAACAGGCCATATTTCCTTTGGATCGAACAAGCACACCGCGCCAGTCGAGCCAGACGACTGATGCTTCATCCCCCAAGTCTTTTTTATCTATCCACCATGTGATTTCCAGCGTCTTTGGGTCTGCACCCCTTATTTTGTCTTTCTCTTCCAGAATCAATGTGCCATTTATAACATTTGCGCTTTGTGCATTGATGGTTATGTTTTTTCCAGATTCAGGGTCATAAATAAGCGGCGATTCTTTAGTTATATCGGTGGTCACCAAAATGTAACCACCAATTGAGTAAAGAGCCCCACTTATGGCCATTTTTACGCTTGTGGCTGTTTTCATGCTCTCTGCATCAATCATGGTCAGGTGTCCTTCTGACGATGAAACCCAGACGTTTTTTCCAATTGGTTCGATTGCCCGTATTTCGTAATGTGGTAATTTTACTTCGTCCACTTTTCCTGTGCCCAGGTCAATCCTGGCCAGGTAGGATATTCCTCTTTTGCTGTCATTTAGCGCTACAAAGGCATATTCGTCACTTATTTTGGCATAGGGCAGATCATAAAGCGGGTTTGTAATCTCCCAAAAAACTTCACCAGTCCAGGGATCAGTACTATTTATGCTACAAATATTATTTTCTCTATTTATTGATTCAGCAAGAATGCCTGTTTTGATAAGCTTTCCAGACACAAAATAATATTCTGGTATCATTGAAGTTGATGAATTTGACCACAATACCTTGCCATCGTCTATTTTCCAGCATGAATCTGCTGAAAGAGGGCCCAGGGGACCATTCACAATGACATACTCTCCATTGGTTGGCCCTATTTTATAGTATTTCTCTTTAATTTTTTTGATTTTTCCAGTTTCAGGATCGATCATTCCAAGAAAGGATTTGTAATCGTCAAAAGCATCTATAGGGGTGGAAACCACCCAGCCTTGCTTGAGGGTTTTCAGGTCCAAGAAAAAGCTGGGAATTGTTTTGTCTTTTAGTTTGATGTTCCACTTTTTGCTTAACTGGCCTGAGCCGGCAAATTTTTCTGCTTCCCACGGCACAAAATCCTTGTCCATTGGCTGGCCCTTTTCCAGTTTGCTATTCAGGTTTTCTTTTGGTGTTGCAACCCAGCCGGTTTTTGCTGGCTGGAGCTCTTCTGTGGATTTCTCAAGATAGGTCCCGTTTTTGACCCACCCGCTGCTGCATGAAGCGCAGAGGATGGCCACTAGCGCCACACCCAAAATCACGAACTTCTTTTGCATAAAATCCCCCTCTCGGCTTTCCCTTACATCCACAGTACACGAGAGGGCGGAGGGATTGTTCCTTGGAGCATCAGAGTATTATTTCTTGAACCTCACCAGGTAGTGCCACCATGAGCCAAACTTTTTCTCAAAAACAAACCCTGCCCTCTCGCATTCTTTTATGACTGTTTTTATCAGCGGGTAGTCGGGGTCAGGGAAGAGCTCGCCAACACAGAGCAGGCCACCATCTTTTAACACTCTCTTGCACTCGGCAAGCGCCCTTTGCCTGTCCGGGATTTCCTCCAGCACAGCAACCATGAACACAACATCAAATGTCTTGTTACCAAATGGGAGATTATAGGCATCGCCAACAACCGGAAAAATGTTTTTGATTCCGAGTTTTTCGATTTTTGCTGTCAGATTCTTGATCACCTTCGGCTGGATGTCCAGCGCATGGATTTCACCGCTTTCGCCGACAATCTTTGATGCCGGGACAGTGAAAGTCCCATATCCAGGGCCGATTTCAAGCGCCTTCATGCCCTTTTCGAGCCCGAGCCACGAGACCACAAGGTTTGGTGGCTGCGAGACATTCCTGAGCCTTGAAGCTATGAAGACCGTGACAAAAGCCGGTGCCGGAAAATGGACGTAGTGCCTGACTATCTTGAGCACGACGAGGAGAAAGAAGAGGAAGCACCCAAAAATAATCCCGACCCATGCCAAAATGTCCAGAAAGAGGTTTCCTGTCATGACCAAGATGATAGTGTGGACTTTGCTTTTGGCAACTCTAGAGGGTTTGCATAAAATTTATTTAATTGATTATTATTCTTTCTTAAACTTGAATGAAAATTATGAACATAAGCATTGGATTACTGTTGTTTTAATTCCTCTAAGTATTTATTACTGATCAAATCCCCTATTATTGTTATCTCAGCAGAAAAAGTAGGTTTGCTTTTTTCTCTCAAAGTGAGTTTATCTAATCCAAACAAATAATTTGGCCCAGATTCATGCCCGCACTTATGCCAGAAATCTTTGGCTACATCGATACATATATCAAATGCTTCGTTGGTTTTGTCAAACCAACCATAGTGATTCATTAATATAGATTGTTTTGGTTTTTTAATGTTTGGATTTGGAGAGTTATGAATATAAGAATTTCTTAATTGTGTTAATTTGTCATACTTATCATTGATTCCAGTAATATCGTTATTAGTTATTTTCTTATTTATTATCTCTAATCTATCAGGTTCATTTATTAATTGTGGATACTTGATTAATTTTGTTATTGTTGGAATATTGCCATTATAATCACTAAGAAAATTTTTAGTTTCTTGAGGTATACTGGGATTTTCTTGAGTGTAATCAAAAGCCACACTATTAACAAAACACTCAACAAATGTCATTAAATTCAAGAAGGTCTGTATTGAAAAATCGATTATAAAAAATGGAAGAGAATGTAATAGTTGTTGATCTTTACCTTCGAGTTCAATAAGTATTTTCCCTTTAGTCAAATCATCAAACCTTTCTTTATACTTTGTTATTTTGTATAAATAAGAACATATTTGAGTAAGCATTTGCCCTTCTGAAGTCATGCCCGAAGGAGTATCGGATGGTCCAGAAATAATAGTTCCATGCAAAGGTAAATCCGATAGCTGTGGAAACTTTTTCGTGAAGTTTGTAACATCGAAATGCTCAAGAACCCAGGATAATGTGAAACCTTTAAAACTTTTAAAAAAAGGATTGTTAAAATCAAATGGGTCAGATTTCAAGAAATCATTTTCGTTGCCCTCAGAAAAGTAGCATAAATAATCCTTAATTGTTTCAAAATAAAATTTTTTGGGTTTTAAAATCTCCTCAATTTTGCATATCTGGTCGTTGACCTCAGTCATTCAGTCTTCGCTATTAAATAACTGGTTGGCATATTTTGATTGCTCGCTACCTAGTAATAATGAGATCAAAACTAAATAGAGTTTTTTTAATATCTGTTCTTGGTTGATGTCGATTTCATCCATTTTACTCCTTTGTTTGTAAACAATTTTTAGTCTTATGCCATGTTTTATATAATGCAATCATTTTTTTGGCAACCTCCAGCCTTTTTCGGCTTTACATTCTGCCCCCATGCCCTAAAATCTTTTCAAGACTTATTAAAAAAGAAGAGGACAGTGATGCTCGGAACATGTGTTGCCATTTTGTCTGCCGCTTTTGCTCTGGCGCTTCTTGCCAGGCCAGTTTTTGTTTTTGCCCCAAACAGCAGGGCGCTCTTTTTCAGGCGCTCAAAGGATTTTGACAAGCCAATCGAAATTCCTGACGAATACAAAAGGTCCAGGCAAGCAGAGAAAAAAACTGGCGACCAGCCGCAGGCCCCGCTTCCCCAGCAGCCACCAGTCGGGCCCAAAAAGCCGTCCCCATTTTTGAAGATCGTCCTTCCAATCGTTGTCATTGGTGTGGTTGCGATGATTGTTGTTTTTGTTGTTCTTTCGACAATTCCGAAACCAGTTGAGGACAAGCCATTCGAGGGAAAGCTCTTTGTTGCCACAGTTCCTGGCGACTGGGAGCCAAAGGACGATGGCCCAAAGGTGGAATTTGCAAAAATGGGCAAGTTCCAGTTCAAGATAACGGCCTCCACGATACCGGTTGGCGTTTCGCTTGCCACCCAGCTCAGGATGGTCGACCTCTGGGATTCCTCGACCGATTTCGAGAATTTTGAGGCCATTAGTCCGTCTGGATCTGGCCAGCAATACTGCCGCTTCATAAGCAAAAACACCACCACGGGCACAAAGTACCAGGTTGTGGTTTGGACATGGACGAATTTTCTTGTGATGATTACTGGCGCAATATCAGACGATCTGCCTCCGGACAGGTTTTTTGAGATTGCAAAGACCGTCAAGATAAAAAAAGTAGCCACACACGCCTATATTATAAGGCCATGCGAAGTATCTATCCCTGCCTACATGGTTATGGATGATGCCAAGACCGACTGGAAAAAGGGCCGCTACGTTTTCAAGAGCGCCGGAAAGAAGACCGAGACACTCATTTTCCAGGACCAAAAGAAACTTGCACAGATGATGACAAAAGACAAGGATGATGAAGTGGTCAAGATGGAGGGCGTGTTTAAGGGTATTGTGATGAATGAAAACACTAGTGAAAAGAACCCGACATTCTACCAGGTCATCAACTATGGCGAAAATGCTGTCCACAAGCTGATATTCCAGTCCTTCAAGGAACCGTTTATCGTCTACTACACCACCTACAAGGACAACGACAAGATACAGGATGTCATAAAACTCCTGCAAAATGGTACATACGACCTCAACATCGCGACAAACAACCTTGATGAATCAATCAATTTTACTGTCCCAGATGGATACTTTGTCGACAAGACCGAGAGAAATTCGATGGTCATCTGGCCGGATGACGGGAAGCTGACGGAGCCGATTAGGTTTGGGATGCTCTATTCTTCAGGAAAGAACCTTAAAGTTGTCGCTGGTGAAATTGCAAAGGCCCTGGATTTCAAGGGAAAACAGGAAGACATAAAAATAGATAAGCACGAGTGCGTGATGACATCTTTGGGTGACAAAACCAGCAAGGACAAATTGCTTGTTTTTCTGGTTGGAGACAGGTCTTACCAGGCGATTTTCACATCTGATAAGAGTGTTCCAAAGCAGCTTTCTGATTTTGTTGCATCAGTTTCTGCAAGATAGGCAAGATAATGGATGAGAAAGAAGCCTTTAGGATTGGTCTGGAGCTTGTGAAAGGCTCCAGGTTTGCCCTTCTTTCAACGATTGGCGATGATGAACATCCATGGACAAAGATGATGTTTAATATTGCCCCTGAAGGCTTGAAGAAAATCTATTTTAGCACAAACACTTCCTCGCGAAGAGTCTCGCACATTCTCAGGAATGGTCGTACCAGTGTTTATTTCTTTGACCAGGAAAGATTTGTTGGTCTTCTCCTTATTGGCACTGCCAGAGTTTTGCAGGATGAGGAATCAAGAAAACGTTTTTGGGTCGATGGTTTTGAGAGGTATTACAGGCTGGGGG
>JAGOOK010000020.1 GCA_017992555.1 Caldisericia bacterium
TACTCTCCGGTAAAAAAATAATCTATATCCTGGAAGGCAGAACATTACAGCTAACAATAGGGTCCCAAAAAGCATCATTCCAGGGAAAAGAAATGGACATGGGTTCACCATGCTACATGTATGGCAAGGTACCACTTGTGCCCCTCAGGTTTGTTGCCGAAACACTTGGCGCAACCTTGATGTCCGAAGGCAACAAAATAATTGTCGAATATCCATGAACGAAACTGGCAATTTTATAAGAGGACTCAGATGGCACATCGGCGATCTTGATGGCGCCGCAGATAGAATCGCAAATCTTCTAAATGACAACAAAATCAATCACATAATCACAACAAACATGGAGATTCTTTCCATGGCTTTCAAAAATAAAGAACTCCGAGAATTATGCACAAATGCCGATATGCACATTCCAGATGGCATTGGTACCGTAAGGTTGCTTAATAAAATTGGCTATTCAAAAACACAAAGAATTCCTGGTGTTGAACTTTGTCTTAAAACACTCAAAAAAATGTCCGAGGGAACAAAAATTTACCTGTTCGGGGCAAGGGAGGGTATTGCCAGAAAAGCTTTCGAGAACCTTTCCCTCCAGTTTCCCCACCTGGTCTTTGTTGGTTCGCATGAGGGATTCGGATATGAAGATAGTAAATTGGTGGAAGAGATAAACAATTCTGGCGCGCAAATCCTTTTCGTAGCCCTTGGCGTTCCCAAACAAGAATTATGGATAGCAAAAAACAAATGCAATCTAAATAATATTCGTGTTGCAATAGGGGTCGGCGGAAGCTTTGATGTCTGGGCTGGAGAGGTCAACAGGGCACCCAGATTTTTCCAGAAAACAAATTTGGAATGGGCCTGGCGCATTTTTTCGCAACCTGCAAGATTGCCAAAATTTCTGAAGACCCTTGCAGGTTTTCTTCCGATCTATCTGAGGGCAAAATGAAAAAACTCACCCTCTGGGGCTATTATGGGTTTGGAAACGTTGGTGATGAGGCACTTCTTGATGTTTGCCTGAGTCTCATGAAAGATGTCAAAGTTGACCTCGTATGCGGGCCTGAGCCATCAGTCAGAGCTTCGGAAAAATTGTCCATTGTACCAAGGAGCCCGGAAAATCTTTACAAATCAATAAGATCCTCCAATGGTTTTGTGCTCGGTGCCGGGGGTTTAATACATGAGAGAGCAAAACCGCTCGGGACCTATTATCATCTTTTGGGGCCATTCATATCAAAGTATTCCAGGAAACCGTACTGTGCTATCGGCCAGCAAATCGGTCCTTTCCAGAGAGACCTTACAAAGATGCTCGCAAAGAAAGCTCTTGAAAGGGCAAGATTTATAACTGTTAGAGACAATATCTCACAAGTTGAAGCAAATTTTCTTGGTCTAGACACAACACTTTCTGCAGACCTGGCATTTCTCCTGAACCCCGAGGACCCATCCAGTGAAATCAAAAAAGCTATCGAATCCATGCCAAAACCAAGAATAATTTTTGCACCAGCTTCATACATGGAGGAAACTCCGTCTCCAGAATTCTGCGCAAAAGTCCTTGGAAAGATCATCTCATTAACCGGTGGCTCTTTAATAATAATCCCATTTTTCCCGGGCAAAGACGATGAATTTGGCGAAAAAGCAGAAGCATTGTTGCCCCCAGAAAAGGTTTTGAGGCTCAAAAGTCCTGTTGACTGGAAAGATGCCTTCGGAGCATTCAACCTGTGTGACTTCTCAGTACCCATGAGACTTCACTCGGTAATAGCTTCTTCACTTGCCTGTGTTCCAGCTTTACCCATGCCATACTTTCAAAAAGTACGTTCTATATCTTCCGAGATAGGCTACAACACCATGATTGAAAAGGATGATCCAGATTGGGAGCAAAAATGCCTGTCTTTCCTCTCCACAAGCCAAAATATATGCCAGCAAACAGTTCTTCTCGCAAAAGATATGAGGAGTCGTGCCAAGGTAACCGCAAAGTTAATGGAGGACTTCATTGGGGATCTGGAAAGAACTGCTTGATTTCATATTCCCCCCATCATGTGTGCTGTGCGGGGAAAATGGAACCCACCCCCTGTGCCGCAGTTGCATGGAAAAAATAGAAATAGATCCCATTTGTTCGACCAAAATGGGGGTTACGGTTACCAGTTTTTCAAAATATGAGGATACAACAAGGGCACTTCTGGCAAGGTTCAAATATGATTTTCAGGAACAGGTGGGAACAATCATCGCAGACCTCATGACTCCGTACCTGTCAACTCTCTTCCCAAGGATACTTGTCCCGGTGCCATTGCATTTCATCAAGATACGCCAGAGAGGATTTAACCAGTCTGCAATTATTGCAAAAAGGCTTTCAAAAAATCTCGGCTGGAAATATGCCCCAAGGCTCATCATCAGGCAAAGAAACACAAAGCCCCAGTTTGAGCTCGATGATGAAGAGCGACTAGCGAACGTAGAAAAAGCTTTTGCCAGATATCCCTTTGGCGCCATACAACCAAACCAGCCATATATGCTTATTGATGACATTGTCACCACCGGAGCAACACTGGCAAGCTGTGCAAAAACATTAAAAGAATCAGGTGCAACAAGGATTGAAGGGCTTACTTTTGCCAGGGCAAGGAATGTAAACTAGCAACCATTGAAACGCGAGGAATTTGTGATAAATAAAACCGCCATGGAGGAAAGAATATGAAAAATTCATGGTTCGGTTTTTTGACTCATCTAAGAAGTCTTGTTACTGTATCGATTCTGACAGCCCTCGCAATTGCTTCAAAGTTTGCAACTTTCTTCATTGGAGCAACAAAATTCGATCCAGCCGGTCCTGCAGTAATAATGATCGCTGGCATGATGTATGGGCCAATTGCTGGCGCAATTGTTGGAGGTTTAGCTGATTTTCTCGGTTTCATTGTATACAACCCTTCTGGATACGCATGGAACCCAGTAGTGACGGTTGGGAATATCTGTTTAGGTTTCTTTGCTGGCCTTTTTTATTGGATTTTTAAATATTTCTCCAAGCCAAAACAGGCCGCGGCACTACCAATAATAATATCAGCTTTTGCTGGAAGGCTTATAGGATTTTTTGTCATAACATGGGGGCTTATTGCCACATACAAAATGGATTTCTATGGGACCCTCATGGCAAGAATTCCCTCAGAACCATTTCTAATGATATGGTATCTTGTGGTCACCCTGGCAATCATGCTCTGGGTAGAAAAAAACAAATGGAGTGAAGAATGACGGTAGACATCAGAAGCAAAAGTATAATGTGCAGTGGCTGTGCGCAAACCATCACCAAGGCCCTGATGGGTGTAATAGGAGTCAAATCGGTTTCGGTTGATGTGCCCAAAAAAACAGTCACCGTGGACTTTGACGAGAGAACGACCAGCGAGCTTGCGCTCAGGACTGTAATGATAGGAGCCGGCTACCCGCCAGACGCCTGATCCGGGTCTAGTAAAGCAAGTAGAAGAGGCCGAGCATCAGCAAGCCAAAAACTGCTGATGCCGCCCAGAACACCACCACCACTTTGATCTCTTTCCAGCCGGAAAGTTCAAAGTGGTGGTGGATTGGACTCATCTTAAAAATTCTGATGCCTTTTTTTAGCGGAGATATGTATTTTGTGTATTTGAAATAACCCACCTGAATCATCGAGGAAAGCGCTTCTATGATGAAGAGGCCTGCACCAACAGCGAAAAGCCAGATATGTCCTGAATAGATTGCAGAGACAACAAGCACTCCGCCAATGGCATTTGACCCAAAATTCCCCATCCATATCTTTGCGGGCTTCAAATTGACAAAGAGAAAACCCAGAAGGGCACCTGCAAGAGCAAGCGGGACAACTGTCGCCGTAGGCTGTGTCGCCCAGATGATAGGCGCGAGGCACAACAAGGTGATGGACGAGGCACCCGCTGCGAGACCATCAAGACCGTCTGCAAGATTGGCCGCATTGACCCCGCCAACCATGATAAACAGGTAGAATGCGAAATTGAGCCAATTTGGGGCTGATTGCCCAAAGGCACTTGGCAGGGTGCCCCAGTTAAAAATGAGAAATGGCAAAGCAAAAATGACCTGAAGGATGACAGTCCATCTTCCGGAAAGACCATATGGCGAGTGACGGAAAACTTTGATGTAATCGTCTATAAAACCCACTAATCCATAAGCAAGCAAAGCATAGACTCCCCAAAAAATATCTTTTGTTTTTACTGGCGAAATGGCAACGGCAAGCAACGTGGCCAAAATGAAAATAAAACCACCCATGGTTGGAGTCCCTGCTTTTTTGTAGTGGGTTTTTGGGCCCTCTTCTCTTACCTGTTGCCCAGCTTTTAATTTGCGCATAAGCCAGATGATTGGCCACGAAAAAACAAGCGAAAATATAAACGAGAAAATCAAAGATTCCATTTTCACCTCACAAATACAAGGCATTATAACTTCCGAGTGTTTCGTGTAAAGTGAGGGTAAGTTTTGTTTTTACCCAAATAGTTTTAGATTAGATTTGTGTTTATATTATAGGAGGCAACATGAGCGAAGAAGAAAAAAAAGAAACGCTGGGTTCCAAGCTGTTCTATAAAACCAAAAACGTTTGGGAAACCACAGAGAACCACGCTGAAATCATGAATTTTGCAAAACCATACAAAACATTCCTCGACCAGTGCAAAACTGAAAGGGAAGCTGTGGCTTGGGCTGCAAAAAAGCTTGAGGACGCTGGTTTCAAAACACCTGGCAATGGAGACAAAATCTTCATGGTTAATAGGGGCAAGGCAGTCATCGCTGCAAGGCTTGGCAAGAAGCCAATCAAGGAAGGCTTTAACATCGTGGTTTCACACGTTGATGCACCAAGGCTAGACCTCAAGCAGGTACCATTCTACGAAGATTCCGGGCACGCAATGCTCGACACCCACTATTATGGCGGAATAAAGAAATACCAGTGGGCCAACATACCACTTGCCATGCATGGCAGGATAATCAAGGCTGATGGCTCAAAGATTGATCTGGCTTGGGGTGAAGACGAGAATGAGGGATCACTCCTGATTCCAGATATCCTCATCCACCTTGCACAGAAGCAGATGGAAGGGTCGGCCGCCAAAGCACTCACAGGTGAACAGATGAACGCTATCGCCGGAACGATTCCGATATCAGGCAAGGAATACGAGAAAGAGTCAGACAAGGTAAAATTGAATGTTCTCAAAATCCTCAATGACAAATATGGCATCACAGAGGCAGACTTTGTCTCAGCAGAAATCGAGCTTGTCCCATCAGAAAACTGCAGGGAGATTGGCATAGACAACTCCTGCATTATTGGCTACGGCCATGACGACAGGATATGCTCCTATTCCGCACTCCAGGCCCTTCTGGATATGAAGGAACAGCCAGAGCGTACTGCAATTGCATACCTCGTCGACAAGGAAGAGATTGGTTCTGAAGGAACAACCGGCGCAATCACAAAATTCCTCGAATACTTTATCGAGAAGATTGCTGGTTCATGCGATACAACAGAAATCATGCAAAATTCGTTCTGCATGTCAGGGGACGTAAATGCAGGGTATGATGTCAACTTCAAGGAAAATTTCGAAGTGAAGAATGCCTCTTTCCTTGGTAAGGGCATAACCATAACAAAATTCACCGGCAGGGGTGGAAAAGGTGGAGCAAATGACGCATCGGCCGAATTCATGGGCGCGATAAGGAAGCTCCTCTCCGACAATAACGTAGTTTTCCAGACCGCAGAACTCGGCGCTGTCGACATTGGTGGTGGTGGAACCGTTGCAATGTACTTCGCGGCAAGAGGGATAGACACAATTGATGCTGGCCCGGCAGTCCTTGGAATGCATGCACCAAAAGAAACCATAAGCAAGGCAGACCTTTTCAGCACCTATCAGGCGTACAAAACTTTCCTCGACAAATTCACCGGGGAGTATGTAAAGATAGCCAAAAACACCAACTGATGAAAATCAAAAAGCTCAGACAGGACGCAATACTTCCTCAAAGAGCGCATGACACAGACGCAGGGCTCGACCTCACCACACCGGATGAGGTCGAGCTTTTGCCTTTAGAGAGAAAACTTGTCATGCTCGGTTTTTCAATGTCCATCCCAAACGGAATGGTCGGCCTTGTTTGCCCACGCTCCGGGCTTGCCGCCAAAAATGGCATAACCGTATTGAACGCACCAGGAATAATTGATTCGGGATATAGGGGTGAAGTAGGGGTTGTGCTGATCAATCTTGGGAAAGACAAAACCGTGCTTCCAAAAGGCTCAAGGATTGCCCAGATAGTCATTGTATCATACAATGACATGCAGCCGGTGTGGGCCGAAAATCTTGATGAAACAAAGAGAGGGCAGGGCGGTTTCGGTTCAACTTCCTGAGGAGGAAGCAATTTGAACAATCAGCACATTGAATTATTTGCCAAACTTGATGGGGACTTTCATGATTCATTCACAGAAGCACTTTCCACAACATTAAATATCAATGGAATTAGCACCAGCACAGGTTTTATGGCCGGACTAGCAGGCACAGCATTCGCCCCTGCGTGTGATACTGGAGAAGACTGCACCGCATGGTGGATGGAATCCGGCCATATCGATCATAGACTCGATTTTATCAAAGATGCGATCGGTTTTAACTTAAAAACTTTGAAGCTTGGCAAAGGAATATGGCCAATTCCTGAAAATTTGCCCGAAGAAGCGCTGCTTCACCTTTCCAGTGGGGGCATGGTTCTGCTGAAGTCCTGGCCAATCTGGCAAGTTGCTGCCAATGTCAATGGAAAAACAGAAAGAATAGTATTTGAAGGATTCGAGAAACTTGATTGGTGCAAAAACTGTTTCAAAAACTGTTTTATTATCACAGCGAAAACAAAACCCTCCGACGAAAAATACGCTGCGCTTGAAGCCATAAAACATGGTGCAAGGCTGGCTTCTGGAGATTTTTCAATTGGCACAACTTTTTGGGGCACAACCCTCTATGACAAAGCGATCGAGAAGCTGGAGGAAGAATATTTTTGTCCGTCTTGCAAAGAAGAGAGCATTGGTTGCGCATACAGGACATTCAGAAGGATTGAGGGAACCATTTTTTACGGAAAATCTTTCACCAACGAAATTAAAAAACTCGGCGTAATAAAAGACCAAATTTCAAATGAATTGACAAACACTCTTGCAACTATGTCCAAGGTCGCAGAAAAATTAACAAGCAAGGGTTTCAGGGAAAGATACGCTTCCGACAGTTTTACGTCAGATTCAAAAATATCACTCCTGGAGCTGAAAAAAGGCCAGGAGAAAATTGGGGAGTTATGGACAAAAGCTACTTTATCCATTTAATTTCAGGGCGTATATATTTTAGCCCTTTGATTGTCATTTTTCTTTGCTAAAATAGCCTGCAAATGAAAAGCGTCCTGGTCACAGCCGATGATTTTGGATTTACAAAATCTGTTACAGACGGTATTCTAAAGGCACATGACGAAGGAATAGTCACCCACACGGGCCTTATGGTCAACATGCCAGACGCTCAAAGAGCGGTTGAGCTGGCAAAATTAAGGCCTTCCCTTTCCGTGGGGCTCCATTTCAATATTACTCAAGGTAAACCCGTCTCAGATCCAAAACTTGTACCAAGCCTCGTCCGAGAAAATGGCGAATTCAAAGGGCTTTCATTCTGGTACCCACGAAAGGCCAATTCAAAAGACATCGAAACAGAACTCAGGGCCCAAATTGAAAAATTCATGTCGTTTGGTTTCGACAAAATCCACATTGATGGCCACCACTATGTAACATTCATACCTAATATTCTCAAGATTGTCATCAAATTATCGAAAGAATATCCAATAACATCAACGAGAATGATCGATCCAGGAATGATCAAAAAGGGTATAAAGAAAAAAATCATTGGTTTTTCGATACTTTGCCTTGGATCAAAATTTGTTTTTGGTCTTGGAAGATACATCAAGTTCTGGCTAAAAAAGCTTGAAGAAGCAGGGCTTGTTCATCCTGACGCTTTGGTTTCATGGGAGCTTTTCGGCGAGTCCGATTGCGAAGCATCACTCTTAAAAAGCCTTGCAACACTTGGCGATGGCGTTACGGAAATTTTCGGGCACCCTGGTCTGATTGATGAAGAACTCCTTGACATATCAACATACACCGACATAAGGGAAAGAGAGCTCGCAGCATTTACATCGGAAGAAGTAATGGATGTTCTGGAAGAATCTGATATAACATTGATAAACGCTTTCTGCTTGGGAGGCCATCTATGAAAATTGGACCAATAGGAATCCATCTTGGTGACCAAAGAATAAAGATAGCCCAGGTCGCATCTGACAAAGACAGAATACAGATAATTGAGATGGTGTCCCTGCCAACCCCGGAAGGTTCGATTGTTCAAGGTTTCGTGAAGGCACCAAGGGTAGCAGCAGATGCAATCATGAGAGCCATATCCGAATCAAAATTCAACGGAAGAAAAGCCGTAATAGCCCACCCAACCGAAATCCTTAGGGTCCACACCATGACGGTCCAGGACAGCGCAGAGCTCGACAAAGCCATCTCGACAAAACTCTCCCAGATGTCTTTTGAGCAACCAGAAGAACTCATATTCGACTACAAAATCGCTGCAAGGGAAAATGGAAGGGTAAAGGCGATTGTCGCAATAACAAACAAAAAGCATGTGCAAAAGATCCAGGAGTTGGCCACACAGTCAAAACTGACCCTCGGTGGAACCGACCTGGAAATGCTTTCAACATACAGGGTGGTTGCTGGAACATACAGAACACCTAATACACCAACTGTCATTGCAATGCTCTCAGACCAGAATGTCAAGCTGGCCCTTTTTTGCGAAAGGGTGTTGTCGTATGTAAAAACAACCGATCTTCAATCATCACAGGCCAAAAACGACCCGAAGCAGCTATCATCCGAGATTGGAAAGTTCCTTGGCGAATACAGAAAAACAAACCTTCTGACGGGGGAACCGGTCATTTTCCTTGCCGGACTGCCGGAGCCAAGCTTTGAAATGGAAAAAGCTGTTTGGGAAGAGCTTGACAGCCGGACAACATCTGTGAGATGGTCAGAGGCTTTCTCACTCTCACCGACATACAACAATTTCGGCGAACTTACCACCCGATTTGGCGCTTTTTGCTGTGCAATAGGGCTTTCGCTCTCCGACATACAGCTCCCACAAAGTTTCAAAAGCCCCATCATTCCTGACGTCAGGCAACCAGGATACACTCCGGATCTTCTAAAATTTGAGGGCTGAAATGGACACAGTTTCCCAGGCAAAAGAATTGCTAATTTTTGCATCATTGGTCATTATCCCATATATTGTCGGCTCAATTCCATTCGGGCTTCTTATAGGATTGGCCTTCGGAGTTGACATAAGAGGAAAAGGCTCTGGAAACATAGGCGCCACAAACGTACAAAGAACCCTTGGATGGTTCCCGGGTGTTGCATCATGGATACTCGATACCGCAAAAGGCTTTTTCCCCGTTTATTTGACCAGCTATGTGCTTCAAAGTAATTTTTTTGGGCAAGAGCTCGGGATCAGCACAGAGTGGCCAATCGCCCTCGTTGGGTTAGCTGTGATTGCTGGCCACTGCTGGTCGGTTTTTCTGAAATTCAGGGGCGGTAAAGGGGTTTCAACAACACTAGGTGTTGTGATGGCGCTCGACTGGAAAATAGGAATTGCATGCTTTGTCTTGTGGGCAATCATTGTTGCTTTGACAAGATATGTAAGCGTTGCATCAATGATAACTGCCATTTTGATGCCTTTTGGTTTTATTTTTCTGGGGGCAGACCCAATTTTTTGGGTCCTCTGTTTTGCAATCGCAGTCATTATTGTCATCAAACACCGAGATAACATAAAAAGATTGAGGGAAGGGACAGAAAACAAGTTTGGTTCTGGGAGGAACAGTGCTCATAAGAGTTGACCCGCAAAACCCGAAAGAATCTATGATAAAGGCCGCTTCAGGAATGGCCTCAATGGGTGAACTGATAATCTTTCCAACAGACACAATTTACGGAATAGGAACATCCTCCTACTCGCAAGCAGGAGTAATGAGACTTTTCGCCAGCAAAAAAAGGCCCCAAACAAAACCGCTTGGCGTTTTTATGTCTGGTATTGGCCAGCTCGTTGAACATTGCATTGTTTCTGAAGCCCAAGAGCATTTTTTGTCATCGATCTGGCCCGGGCCTGTGACATGCGTGTTTCTGAGGCAACCAAAAAGCAGAATGCTAACCACACCGCTCAAAGCACAACCACCCACAGTGGCGGTGAGGATTCCAGACAACCTCGTATGCAAAATGCTTGTGGAACTTCTTGGGCACCCTTTGCTTCAAACCTCTGTCAACATCTCAGGTCTCCCACACGGGTCACACAATGAGTTACTGTATTACTATGAACGCTTTGCTGATGCGATGATTGATGGCGGGCCTGAAAGGGAATCTTTGCCATCTACGGTAATCAACCTGTCCGGGCCAGATGCAAAACTGGTACGCGAAGGCTCTGTTTCGTGGGAATCACTGAAATCAAAGCTGTTGGAATTTAGGATAGAGGCAGAATAGCCTAGCAAATTCTCCCAGCAATTCACTTGCATGCCTTGCATATTACATTGACGGGATTATTATTTTTTAAGTATGGAACACCCAATAATAGCCATCGGCAGTGATCATGCCGGCTGGCAGCTCAAAGAGCTGCTAAAATCAATGTTGGGCCAGTCAGGATACCACGTGATTGACTGCGGTCCAAATTCCAAAGATTCCGTAGACTACCCAGATTATGCCCAGCTTGTTGGCCAGGAAGTAAGCATTGGCCATGCCGATCTCGGCATCCTGGTTTGCGGGACAGGGACTGGAATGGCCATAGCCGCCAACAAGATAAGGGGCATAAGGGCAGCCAACTGTACAAACACAACCCAGTCAAGACTTTCCAGAGAACACAATGATGCAAACATCTTGTGTTTGGGGTCAAGAATAGTCGGAGATGAGCTGGCAATCGACATAGTAAAATCATTCCTCCAGGCAACATTCCTTGGCGACAGGCATGCCCGGAGGGTAAACAAAATAAAATCATTGGAGGAACCAGATGACAGAGCTTAACAAATTGGATCCGGATGTAGCAAAACATCTTGAATTGGAACTGAACAGGCAAAGAGAGAACATCGAACTCATCGCATCGGAAAACTTTGTTTCCAAGGCCGTTCTTGAGGCACTGGGTTCGATTGCAACAAACAAATACGCTGAAGGTTACCCAGGAAAAAGATACTACGGTGGCTGCGAATTTCTTGATGTGGTGGAACAACTGGCCATTGACAGGGCAAAAGAGCTTTTTGCATCCGACATGGCAAACGTCCAGCCACATTCTGGAGCACAGGCAAACCTTTCCGCCTACTTCTCCATCCTTGAGCCCGGCGACACAATTATGGGGATGAACCTCTCTCACGGAGGGCACCTAACCCATGGTCACCCACTTTCGATTTCGGGAAGGTATTTTAAGGTAGTCCCATACGGGGTCAATGAATCAACCGAAACCATCGACTATGATGAGATGGAAAAAATCGCAAGCGAGGCAAAACCAAAAGTAATAGTTGCTGGCGCCTCGGCTTATCCACGTTTCATCGATTTCGAGAGAATCGCCAGGATTGCAAAATCAGTCGGTGCATACCTCATGGTCGATATGGCGCACATCGCAGGCCTGGTGGCAACAAATCTCCATCCATCACCAGTTCCACATGCTGACATTGTAACATCGACGACCCACAAGACCCTGAGGGGGCCAAGAGGTGGACTTATTGTTGCAAAAAAAGAGCTTTCAAAGGAAATCAACAAGGCAGTGTTCCCAGGAATCCAGGGCGGACCACTCATGCACGTCATTGCCGCAAAAGCAGTCTGCTTCAAGGAAGCCGCACAACCAGAATTCAAGACATATCAGGAGCAAGTCCTCAAAAATGCAAAAACACTTGCCAAATCACTCCAGGGAATGGGCCTGAGGATCGTTTCCGGTGGAACAGACAACCATCTGATGCTTGTTGACCTGAGAAGCAAGGGTCTCTCTGGTGCCGAGGCCGAATCGCTCATGGAATCAATCCACATAACAATTAACAAGAATTCGATACCATTTGATACTGCACCACCGCTCAAGCCATCAGGCATCAGGCTTGGCACCCCGGCCGTCACAACAAGGGGCATGAAAGAACCGGAGATGGAGCAGATAGCAAACATCATAGGAAGGGTCCTGACGCACAAGGACGACGCAAAAGTAATTGAGCAGGCAAAAATAGAAGTCACGGAACTAACCAAACGCTTCCCACTCTATCAGGGGCTTTCTTACCTTTAATGTCCAAACCATTGCTGGCTTTCTTAATATCGCTGGGGCTTGCGGTCATTTTGACTCCACTGGCGATGATATTCGGAAGGAAAGTTGGCATAACAGACAAGGTAGGGGATACAACTCCAAGTGGGCAAACCAAGATAACAAAAAAGCCGACCGCCCGTACGGGCGGTCTGGCACTTATTTTCGCAATACTACTACCATTCCTGTTTCTGAACCTCCCATCATCAAAAGCCATCGGTATTACTGGTGGAGCAATAATTATTTTCATAGTGATGTTTCTTGATGATATCTACGGGCTTGGGCCAATTCCAAAACTCCTTGGACAATTGGCCGCAGCGACAGCAGCCATCCTCGGGGGGTTGAGGATTGGATATCTGACAAATATCTTCGGCCAGGGATGGCTCAACCTTGAATGGCTCTCGATACCACTCACCTATTTCTGGATACTGATCGTCACAAACGCCATGAATTTTATTGACGGGCTTGATGGTCTGGCAGCCGGTATAACCGTTATTGCAACAATAGCATCGGCTTTTACTTCAAGCTCAAGGGCGATATTTCCACCAACAATCCTCCTCGCGTCAATTGCCGGTGGGGCACTCGGGTTCCTTCCTTTCAATTTTAAGCCGGCAAAAATCTTCATGGGTGATTCTGGTGCTCATCTTATAGGGTTTCTTATAGCAACAGCCACCATCTGGGGAACATCAAAAGCCACATCTGCAGTTGTCATTGGCGTTGCAATACTTTGCCTTGGTGTTCCAATGTTTGATGTTTTCTTTTCTGCCATAAGAAGGATGTTAAGCGGGAAGTCTCCATTAAAAGGTGACATGGACAACATCCACTACATCCTCGTCAAGAAAGGGTGGAGTGAAACTTCTGTTGTTCTGGTTTTTTACCTTATCACAGCAATATTGTCTGCAATCGCACTCTCATTCACAGTTCTGAGGTGACATACAAATGAAGGTTCTAACAATCTTTGGAACAAGACCAGAGGCCATCAAGATGGCCCCGCTGGTAAAATTGCTCAAAAATACTGACGGCTTTGAGGCCAAGGTGGTCGTTACTGCACAGCACAGGGAAATGCTTGATCAGGTGTTAAATCTGTTCGAGATAAAACCCGATTATGACCTCAACATCATGAAAAAAACGCAAAGCCTGACCGAGATAACAACCAAGGCACTGATGGGCCTTGAGGAAATACTTGGAAAAGAGCTCCCAGACATGGTCCTTGTTCACGGTGACACAACAACAACATTTGTGGGTGCGCTGGCAGCTTTTTATCAAAGACCTTCCATCCCTTGTGGACATGTTGAGGCTGGTCTAAGAAGCTACGACATGCAAAACCCCTTCCCGGAAGAGGGCAACAGACTGCTCACAGATCACATTTGCGGACTCCATTTCGCACCAACTGAGCTTTCAAAACAGAACCTCATGAAGGAGGGCATTCCGGAGAGCACAATCTTTGTGACCGGCAACACGGTTGTCGATGCACTCCA
The DNA here is from genome assembly GCA_017992555.1 of Caldisericia bacterium. GTDB lineage: Bacteria > Caldisericota > Caldisericia > JAAYUI01 > JAAYUI01 > JAAYUI01. The sequence continues at coordinate 13,769 of JAGOOK010000020.1, forward strand.
GCAGATTAAGGTAATGAGCAAAAATATGCCGCTCCCATTTGAGATCAAAGAAGGGGAGAGAATAATAACAGTAACAATGCACAGGAGGGAAAGCTGGGGCAAACCACTGGAAAATGTCTGCATGGCAATCCTCAGGCTTGTCAGGGAATTCCCCGACGTGCACTTCGTCTTCCCATGGCACCCAAACCCAAAGGTCAGGGGTATAATATCCCCGATCCTGTCAGGTGTCGAAAGGGTCAGCCTTGTTGAGCCGCTTGACTACAAAGACTTCATAAATCTTATGGGCAAATCTTATCTCGTGATGTCCGATTCAGGTGGAATACAGGAAGAGGCTGCATCACTCGAAGTTCCAGTCCTTCTTCTAAGGTTTGTGACCGAGCGTCCCGAAGCAATATCCTGCGGTATAGTCAAACTGGTTGGGACAAAAGAAGAGGATGTTTACAATAATGCCTCTGAACTCCTCACCGACAAAGCCAAGAGAGCAAAGATGATACCAAGCTCAAATCCTTTTGGTGATGGCCATGCATGCGAGAGGATCAGAGACCATCTCATCATATACGGGAGGTGACAGTGGAATCTTTCGTCGTAAAGGGTGGCAAAAAACTTAACGGTAAAGTACAGATCTCCGGTGCCAAAAACGCTGTAATGCCAATCATAACGGCATGTGCAATGGTGGGTGGAGAAGTCATTCTCTATAATGTACCTGATTCAATTGATCCCCTCACTTTGCTGGATGTGATGAAAAAGCTTGGCATGAAAATCAAGCAACTCTCACCCGGAACATGGTCTCTATCATCAAATGGTGATCTGAAATCGGTTGTCGAGGGTGCTCAAACAGAGAAAATAAGAGGTAGCCAGACCCTTTTGGGTGCCATACTGGCCAGAAAAGGCGAAGTGACCCTCCAGGCACTTGGCGGGTGCAGGATAGGCGCAAGACCAATTGATCTCCACATTAAGGGACTGAAAGCCCTTGGTGCCGAAGTAGAGATGGTAAAGGGCTCGGTTTTTGCAAAGGTAAATGGTAGATTAAAAGGGGCAAACATATTCCTTGATTTCCCCTCGGTTGGCGCAACAGAAAACATCTTGCTTGCGGCATCAACGGCAGATGGGCAAACAACAATAGAAAATGCCGCTGCAGAGCCAGAGATTGAAGATTTGGCAAAATTCCTCAGGCTTTGCGGTGCAAAAATATCAGGCGATGGAACAAAAACAATCCAAATTGAGGGCGTTGAGTCACTGAAGGGTACCCACCATTCAATAATACCGGACAGGATAGAAACCGGGACGTTTATGATCGGGGCGGTAATGGCCGGTGGAGATGTCCTCATCGAGCAAGCGCTACCATCAACTGTCGATTCCCTAATTTTCAAGCTCCAGGAGGCCGGGGTAATCGTAAGGATCGAAAACCACACATCAATAAGGATAAGAAATACATCCAGGCCTAAAGCTATAAACATAAAAACATTGCCATATCCAGGATTCCCGACCGACCTGCAACCACAAACAACCGCAATGTGCTCAATTGCTGATGGCGTTTCAGTAATTTCTGAATCAGTCTTTGAAAGCAGGTTTGGCGCAGTCCCCGAGCTTGTAAGGATGGGTGCCGAGATACAGGCAGAAGGTCATTCGGTCATAGTCAAAGGTGTTGAAAAACTCCAGGGGACCGAGGTGATTGCTCCCGATTTAAGGGGTGCCGTTGCACTCGTCCTGGCAGGACTCTGCGCAGAAGGAACAACAAAAGTTGTCGGAGCACACCACGCCGACAGGGGATATGAAAAGTTCGAGATGAAGCTAAAGGCGATCGGCGCCGATATAGAAAGGGCGACCGAAAACCAAACCAATCAGCATTCGGAGGAACAATGATAGATTTCGAGTACACTTCAGAGCAAAACATGGTGGCAAAGATGGTCAGGGAGCTTGCGGCAAGGGAATTTGCACCGCATATCAAAGAATGGGACGAGAAAGCAATTTTCGACCCAGGAACTTTACCAAAACTTGCCGGACAAGGCATTTTGGGACTTTCCACTCCTGAAAAGTATGGTGGAGCAGGTTTTGATTATGTTTCATTGGGGCTTGCCTGTGAGGAACTGGAATACGTAGACACAGCGCTTCGCGTCATTCTTTCTGTGCACATTGGGCTAGTCACACTCCCAATACTCACATGGGGCAATGAAAAACAAAGAACAAAGTATCTGCCTGATCTGGCCTCCGGAAAGAGGATAGGCGCATTTGGGCTTACCGAACCAAACGCCGGTTCGGATGTTGTTGCACTTGAAACAAAGGCCGAAAAAGATGGCGATGGCTGGCTTATTTCTGGCGAGAAGATGTGGATTTCTCTTGCAGATGTTGCTGACACCTTCCTAGTCTTTGCATGGACGGACCAGGACAAGAGAAAAAAGAGGGACCACTCTGGAATTTCAGCTTTTGTAATTGAGAGAGGAATGCCAGGCATTACAACTGCCTCAATCCATGGCAAACTCGGCGTCAGGGCCGGAAACACCGGCTCAATTTCAATGGATAGGGTCAAGGTTGGCCCGGAGCACGTCCTCGGCGAAGTTGGTGAAGGGTTCAAGATAGCCATGTTCTGCCTCGATCAGGGCAGATTCACCGTCGGCTGGGGCGCAACCGGCCTCGTTAAAGCATGCCTTGATGCCTCTGTCTCCTATGCACTCTCCAGGGTCACTTTTGGAGTGCCAATTGGCCACCACCAATTGATAAAAGAGATGATCGGGAACATGAAGGTAAACTATGAGGCAAGCAGATTGCTGAACCTGCAGGCCGCATGGATGAAAAACAAAGGCCTGAGATGTACAAAAGAGACTGCCCAGGCAAAATGGTTTGCCTGCAATGCATCAGAAAAATCGGCCTCTGATTGCGTCCAGATTCATGGCGCATATGGATTCTCCAATGAATTTCCGGCAGAGAGGTTCTACAGGAATGCAAAGGGTGCTGTTATCTATGAAGGTGCAAGGGAAATCCAGGCACTCATGGCCGCAGATTATGCCCTTGGGTTCAGGACAGACAAACCGACCAGAAAATCTCTCCCGCCACACCCATACCCAGAGAACTGGCAGTAAAAATCAATAATACAGCCCCCGTTTCCTCACAAAATTCAGGGAAACGGGGGATTTTTTTGAAAACCTTTTTATAAAATTCCTCAAAAACATTTCAAAAAATCTTTGCTATTTCAAAGAAAAACTATTCCAATAATTCCAATTTGTGAATTCTATTAACAAGAAAGTGATTGATTTCCAATTTTAAAGTATAGAATCAATTCCTTCGAACAATTGTATAAAGGAGATGAAAAATGGTTGCTGGTGAATTGATGATTGTTGCGCTCATTGTTTGTGCAACAATTGCATGTGCCTATCCATTTGGTATTTATATGGCCAAAGTTTTTGGCGGCGAAAAAACTTTTATGTCAAAGGTCATGAGGCCTGTAGAAAATTTCTTTTACAGATTCGCCGGTATCAAAGAAAATGATGAACAAAACTGGAAACAATATCTGAAATCTTTTGTTCTGTTTTTTGGTCTGGGTTTTGTTGTTCTTTTTACAATTTTTTCTATACAAAAATGGTTACCAATGAACCCGTCTGGCTTTGGCAACATCAGGTGGGACACAGGCCTGAATATCGCAACATCATTTTGCACAAACACAAACTGGCAGTCTGTCGGTTTTGAGTCTTCCCTGACATCATTTTCACAAATGGTCGGGATTGCAGTCCAGAACTTTGTTTCAGCCTCTGCCGGTCTTGCCGTCGGGATTGCGCTTGTCAGAGGATTTACAAGAAAAAACACGGACAAAATAGGCAATTTCTGGGTAGATCTTACACGAGGCATACTCTATGTTTTTGTTCCAGTATCGCTTGTCGTGGCAATTTTCCTGATCTGGCAGGGTGTTCCTCAAACATTGGGCAACACAATACAGGCAACAACAATACATGGGCAATCTCAAACCATTGTTACAGGTCCAGTTGCATCCCAGGTGTCCATAAAAATGCTTGGGAGCAATGGTGGTGGGTACTTCAATGCAAATGGTGCGCATCCATTTGAAAATCCAACACCACTTTCAAATGCAATACAAACCATGACAATTCTCTTTATACCGATGTCACTTCTGTTCACATTCGGAAAAATGATTGGCGACATGAAGAAGGCCTGGTCACTATTCTTTGTATGCATGTTTCTCTTCGTGATAGGTCTTTCCATAACCATGTATGCAGAAATGTCCCCGAATCCAGTTTTAAGGAATGCTGGCACAACCGTACTAAACATGGAAGGAAAGGAAATGCGCTTTGGAATTCTATCCTCAGCGCTCTGGGGCCAAACCACAACGGCTGTATCAAACGGTTCTGTAAACGGAATGCATGACAGTTTCATGCCACTGTCGGGGCTAGTGTATATCTTCAACATGATAACAGGAGAGGTAATTTTTGGTGGAGTAGGCGTAGGCCTTGCTAGTCTTCTTCTTTATTCCATCCTGGCAATGTTTATCGCTGGCCTGATGATTGGCAAAACTCCTGAATTACTCCGCAAGAAACTTGGAGTCAATGAAATGGTGTGGGCATGTGTTGGTTTGCTGACTCCGTGCATTGTTGTTCTGATACTTACTGCAATAGGTTTTGTGACGCCAAATGCCATATCGAGCTTATCTGTCAAAGGTTCACACGGCTTTTCGCAGCTCCTTTACGCAAATGCATCGATGGTGGGCAACAACGGATCAGCCTTTGGCGGTCTCTCTGCCAACACGCCATTTTTCAACCTGACCGGCTCATTTGCAATGCTTTTTGGCAGGTTTGCAACTGTAATTTCGGCAATTGCTGTTGCTGGTTCTCTTGCCAGAAAGAACCATTCTCCTGCAAATGCGACCCAGATCCCGATGACAAGCCCAGCATTCATAGTGATGTTGCTTGCCGTGATAATAATTGTTGGTGCACTCACCTTCTTCCCGTCGCTTGCAATAGGACCGCTTCTTGAACACCTCAAGATGGCAGGAATGTGAGGCAGAAAATGGCAAAAAAGAGTCTATTTACCGGAGATATTGTAAAAACAGCCATTTTGGGCTCGTTTGTCCGTCTTAATCCTGCGAGATTATGGCGCAATCCGGTCATGCTGATAGTTTTTGCGGTCTCGGCAATAGTAACAGTGCAAATGGTTTACCTTGCAATAACAGGGCAGCCGTTCGGTTTTGAACTGCAAATATCAATATGGCTATGGATCACTGTACTGTTTGCCAATTTCGCAGAGGCATTGGCCGAAGGTAGGGGCAACGCACAGGCTCAAAGTTTGAAAACAAACAGAAACAATACGGTCGCAAGCAAACTCGAGCATGACGGCTCCATCAAGGTAGTTCCTGCAACAACACTCGAAAAGGACGACATAGTCATCGTTACCGAGGGTGAGATCATCCCCTCTGACGGAGACATTGTTCATGGCGTAGCGTTGATTGATGAGTCAGCAATAACAGGAGAGTCTGCACCTGTGGTCAGAGAATCAGGTGGAGACAGATGCGGTGTCACAGGCGGAACTAGAGTGCTTTCTGGAAAGCTGGAGATCAGAATAACGGCTGGCCAGGGTGAAACATTTATTGACCACATGATTTCGATGGTTGAAAGCGCCAAAAGGATGAAAACACCAAATGAAATCGCCCTGGAAATACTCCTAATTGCACTCACATCAGTTTTTCTATGCGTAGCAGCTACCCTTCCAGTATTTTCAAATTTTTTTGGCACACAAATATCAGTGGTCATCCTTGCAAGCCTGCTTGTGTGCCTGATGCCGACAACAATAGGCGGTTTGTTGCCTGCCATCGGAATAGCTGGCATGGACAGGCTCCTCTCCAAAAATGTCATTGCGCTGTCTGGAAGAGCTGTTGAGGCATCCGGTGATGTTGATGTTGTGTTATTGGACAAAACTGGCACGATAACGCTTGGAAACAGGCAGGCCGTTGAGTTGATACCAGTCGATGACGTGGACGAACGTCATCTGTTCAGGTGTGCGCTCCTTTCATCCCTTGCCGATGATACACCAGAAGGCAGATCAATCCTCTCTCTTTCAAAAGAAAAGCTTGGAATCAAGGGTCGCGATATAAAGGCACCTGAACTGGCAACATTTGTCCCCTACACTGCTGAAAACAGGATGAGCGGCATTGATGTTGAAGGAAGAAAAATAAGAAAAGGTGCTTTTGATGCCATGGAGCAATTTGTACTTTCACTTGGCGGGAGCATGCCAAACAAGGCAAAAATTGCTGTTGACTCAATAGCCAAGGATGGAGGGACCCCCCTCGTCGTTTCAGAAGGCCCCGATGTCATAGGTGTGGTAAACCTCAAGGACATTCTGAAAGAAAACATCAGCCATAGACTCAGCCAGCTCAGAAAACTTGGCATTGTATCTGTAATGATCACTGGCGATAATCCCCTCACAGCAGCAGCCATCGCAGCGGAAGCAGGTATTGACGATTTTATCGCCCAGGCAAGACCGGAAACAAAGCTTGCATCAATAAAAAAGTATCAGGAAGAGGGCCACCTTGTAGCGATGATAGGTGATGGAACCAATGATGCCCCTGCACTTGCGCAAGCTGATGTCGGTGTCGCAATGAACGCTGGCACACAATCAGCAAGAGAGGCCGCCAATATGGTAGACCTCGATAGCAATCCAAGCAAATTGCTGGACATTGTTGAAACCGGAAAACAGATCCTTATAACAAGAGGTGCGCTTACGACTTTTTCAATAGCGAATGATGTTGCAAAATATTTTGCCATTATTCCCGCAATATTTGCTGCCACATTCCCGGAACTTGGCATACTCAACATCATGCATCTTGCCACTCCAAACTCGGCGATCCTCTCGTCTGTTATCTTCAATGCAATAATTATCCCCGCATTGATACCACTAGCACTAAAAGGCATCTCTTACAAATCAATGACTGCCCAAAAGATGCTCCTGGCAAATATCTTTATCTATGGTCTTGGCGGTCTGTTGCTCCCATTTGTGGGCATCAAACTCATTGACATGATTGTTGTCGTCCTTGGGCTCGTGTGAGGTGGAAAATGGAATTGAAAAGAGGACTTTTAATACTTTTAGCGATGGTGGTTCTTACCGGAATCATTTATCCGCTTGCTGTGACAGGCATTGGCCAATTGTTTTTCAGTCACCAGGCAAACGGAAGTCTCATAGCAAAAGACGACTCAATAATAGGGTCTGAATTGATTGCTCAAAAATTTGAAGTACCGTTTTACTTTGTTCCACGTCCATCGGCCATCAATTATGACGCCGCAACATCTGGAGGAACAAACAACGGCCCAACCTCGGAGGCATTGAAATTGGAGGTGGGGCAAAATGTGAGTATGACAAAAAAAATGTTTGGCCTGAAAGAGAGCGACCAGGTCCCGGCCGATATGGTGACATCCAGTGGATCAGGTCTCGATCCAGAAATATCATTTGATTCTGCAATGATTCAGGCAAGATCTGTTGCAAATGCCCGTAAAGTTAGTGAAACAGAGATTACAAAACTGGTCGAAGAACAGGCAACAAAAGATTTGTTTTCGCCAAAAAGAGTAAATGTTTTATTGCTCAACCTGGAACTTGACAGATTGTTTCCGAAAGGAACAAAATAACAGCCATGACAGACACCAGACCTGATCCCAACGAGATACTGAAGAGGATTCTTGAAAAAGAAAAAGATAGTGAGCAGGAAAAGGGAAGAGGCAGATTAAAAGTCTTTCTCGGCCTTGCCGCGGGCGTCGGCAAAACCTACAGGATGCTCGCAAGAGCACAGATGCTCAAGGAATCAGGTGCTGATGTAGTAATTGGCATTGTGGAAACACATAAGAGGGCAGAAACCGAAAAACTCACCGAAGGTATCGAAGTCCTCCCTAGAAAAGAGATCGATTATGGCGGGATTAAACTCGGGGAAATGGACATTGATGCCGTCATAAAAAGAAAACCTGAACTCGTCCTGGTGGATGAACTAGCACACACAAATGCGCCTGGTTCAAGACATGACAAACGCTATATGGACGTGGTGGAACTCCTAGACAATGGGATCGATGTATACACCACGCTAAACGTCCAGCACATAGAATCTTTCAATGACATGGTTTTCCAGATCACAGGGGTAAGAGTCAAGGAAACTGTCCCCGATGAGGTGCTTGAGAGGGCCCACCATCCAGATGGCATCGAAGTGGTCGATTTGCCACCTGAAGAGCTGATACAGAGGCTTAAAGACGGCAAGGTTTATGTTCCGGAGAAATCCAAGCAGGCCATTGAAAGGTTCTTTAGAAAAGGCAATCTTCTTGCACTTCGAGAAATGGCGCTCAGGTACACTGCCAGGCTCGTTGATGAAGACATCAAGACATACATGGAACGGCACGACATTGTTGGACCATGGTCGGTCGCACCAAGACTTTTGGTCTGTGTTTCATCAAGCCCAACGTCTGCCAGATTGATAAGACTCGCAAAACAACTGGCTCCCGGCATTGATGCAGAATGGTATGCCATGCATGTTGAAGAACAGAATGCTCCAGGGCTTACAAATTACGCCTCAAACACGCTTGCATCAAATATGAGGCTTGCCGAGGAGCTAGGTGGAGAAGTTGTCACAACAGTTGGCTCAAATATAGCCGATGAAGTCATCCGGTTTGCAAGGGAAAAGAACATCATCATCATTTTGATTGGCTACGGCCCAAGACAAAAATTCAGCTTCAACAGAAAAAACCTGGTCAATGAGGTGGTCAGAAAATCTGGCAACATCCATGTGCTTATTGTAACAGACAGGGAAGCTGTGCCTGTCAGATCAACTGTAGCCAACAAGCTTACTTTTTCTTACAAACGCACTTTTTATTCTTTGTCAACATTATTCATTTACACGGCCATTTGTTTTTTTCTGAGCAGGTGGCTGAACTATGCCAACATAGTAATGCTCATGACTTTACCAGTCATTTTCTCGGCCATTATCTGGGGACGTATTGCAGGGATCATTAATTCCATCGTAGGAATGGTGCTGATTGATCTGTTCTTTATACCACCGCTATTTCAATTCACCATTGAAGACATTAACCTTCTCCCATCATTGCTGGTATACCTTGTGGTCGGATTGACAACATCATTCTTGGCCGAGATGATCAGGTGGCAAGGCAAGATAGCCAGGCAACGCAAGATTTTCATTGAATCTCTATACAATCTAAGCCGGGAACTGCTTGTGTTTACAAACCCAAAAGACATAACAAAAAAAGCAGTGTCCGAAATAGACAAGGTTTTCGAGTGCAAATCAATCTTTTTTGAAGGTATTGGTGATGAACTGGCCATTCTCTCAAAATCAGACGAGCTGGAAATCCAGGATAAAGACAGGGTCATTGCCACATGGTCACTTACACACGGGGGAAAAACCGGCAGATACACCGACACTCTCTCCCATGCCGAATTGACATTTCTTCCAATTAATATTGGCTCAAAAACAAAATATGTTGCAGGATTTAAGTTCAATCAGAAATTGACTCCAGAACAGTCAAAACTCCTTGATTCATTCATAAATGTTATTGCCACTTCACTTTCGATCTTTTAGGACACGTTTTATTTGATTAAACATTAAAAAATCCAATCTTCTTTCATGATTGGAAATAAATAGATAAATACTCGCTTGTCACTCAAAACCATAAAGGTATTTGTCGTCAGCAACAAGCACTAGATCGCTCACAGACAATACGACCCTAGCGCCCTCACCAAGGTTATTTTTCTTTTTGCTGATCTGCCATTTTTTGTCTCCAGTAATGGGGGAAATGGCAAAGATACTGTCCTTGTCTTCCTGCCAGTATTCCCTTTGGTTTAATGGAAAGGCTTCATCAACAACATTCAATTTGTTTGCCAGCTTAACAACTGAGTCATTCTTGTAAAGGCAAAGCAAATAGTACGATCCACCTGCTTTGAATTCGAAGGGAAAGTCGGTTTTTCTGTCAAGGAACGATCCAATGGTGTTTCCAATCTTTGCTTGATATTCTTTTTCAACCAGCCCGCTTACTTGGTTAATCCTTACTATTTTTGTGCTGTTTTCAGTAACAATATAAAGCCTCTCCTGGTCGACTTCAAATGAAAAATAATCCTCTATATTCTTGAAAACCAATTCTGATATTTTGAGGGTGTCGAGATTAATCCTAAATAGCTTGTGGCCTTCGTTATTGAAAGGAGAGGTCAACACCCACAAATATCTATCCGTATTAATAACGCCACTTATCACCTGCCCGTCAAATGATAACATCCACTTTGGAAGGCCGGACCAGCAATTGAGGCACAAGAGCGATCTGGAATTGATGCTGACAAAGATATTATTTTTATATCCGATATTGTACAGATGGGCATCTTTTATCCTATACTCCCAAAAAATTTCATTATTATACAAACCCCAATAGGCGAGGTTTCCATTTTCCCTGAACCCAAAAACATTGTCGCGTATATCAAAAACGATTCCCCCGAGTGTATTTGGTTTTTCAGATTTAGGAAGAAGCATCGTTTCTCCTTGTTCTGTTTCAACCACAAATGTCATCGGTAAATATTTTATGCTTAACAATTTGTTTTCTGGGGAAAACATGTCCCTTTTGGACGTATTTTTTAGGTCTGATGTCAATCTTCTGTAAGGCATTTCTTTCCACAAAAAGAGTTCGTATTCCTTATTGTCAGAAACTGACAATGGGACTGGAAAATCTTTGATGGGTGCCACTTTGAACCCTTTTGCCGGCACAAGCAGTGATTTGCCTTCAAAATTGGCATCAGGAGTAATTATATGTTTCTCAATACTTTCCTTCATTTTATTCATTATTCCAAGAGGGCCGTTTCCCGAGCACCCCGAAACTGCAATGACCAGAAAAACCAGCAATAAAATGTGCAAATATTTTTTCATATTGTCCTTTGTCATATCAGTCCTCTAATCTCCATAACAAAAGATAAAATCACCAGAGAAGATAAAGAGTTTTCCAAAACCAATTCGAAGTTTGTCAGCAGGTTTGGGCGGGTTCATCCTGTATACTTCTTCTCCAGTAAATCTGTTGATTTTACTTACAGCACCATTTATATCACAACAATATAACCAATCGCCACAAACAACAAGTTTTCCATTAAAAGATGGTTTTTCTTTAAACCATGAAACTTTTCCATCCGGAGAATAACAAGTAGTCCTGGACCCTGTAATAGTAGTGACATAAATATATCCATCGCTTGTAATACAATACTCGACATTTTCTATTCCTTCAATTTTTGGATCTAGAAGTGCACCATTGTCCAGCTTGACACAACGAAGTACTGGTCCGCTGTCAATGTAATATGCCTTGTCACCCTGTATTGTCACATACCAAGGTAGGATAGGAAGACCTTCATCAATCTCCTTTTCTTCATCAACATCCAAGCTCCTGTCCCATAACAAACTGCCATCTTTTGTTCTTAGGGCAATTATTTTATAAAGAGTCATATAAACACAAACACCACTGGATACTGATGAGATCGTCCTGCAATTCCGGCCATCATAATATGACCAGATAAATTTTTGTTCCGAAATGGAGTAGCATGATATCCCGTCATAGGTTGAAATGTACAATCTCCCATCTGCAACAGTCATTGAAGTGCAACCAAAAACACGGCTTGGCAGAAATTCTTCCTGGATCAGTCCACCACTGTCAGCGTCAAGTATCTCCAGTTTTTGCTCATTGATCACATAGAAAATTTTTCCATCTGCATAACATAACTCACTTGTGATTTTATCTATCTTTGGGTAATCAACTCTCCATAAGAAATCCCCGGTTTCAGAATCAACACAAGTTACTAAATAAGCCCAATTTTTGGATGAGATCGAGATCATTAACAATCTGGAGTTAACAATAAGCGCCCCTTCTGGAAAAGCTGCTGAAACAATATAGTCTGCTTTAAATTGCCATTCGAGCTTTGGCTCATTTGATTTTGGGGCAAAATAACATATTGGGAGATCGAATGTATGTCCTGGCCCACCTCCATATTGAGCCCAGGGAGTGAGATAGGCTAAGATAAAACTAGAAAGTAGAAAACTCACCAGCTTTACTGCACCCAATTTTCCTCCTGCCCCACAAATAAGCTTGCTTGCCAGTTACTCTACTGGGGTTTTGCAATAAACATTATGCCACATTACAAATTGTCTGTACATGGTCACATAAACAAGAAGAGCGTCTCATGATCTGAGAGTTATAGATAAACCATTTAAAGCAAATAGTGTTTACATCGTTTATTAGAATTACTTCAAAATGTCTTTTTAAAATCTACAAGAAACTCAAGGTGGCCCAAAGGCGATGACTTCATCACGTGTCGCAACAAGAACACCTCGCCAGTCACACTCCAGAACGTCGTATGACTCGCCTTTTTCCAGCCCAAGATCGGCTTTGTCAATCCACCAGTATTGTTCACCAGTACTAAAATCAAACCAAGATATTTTCTTTTTTGAATAAACTATTCCATAGTGTTTGTTGATTTGCCAGCCTTTTTTTAATGACCATATAGAATCAGCATACCCGTCTATTGGAATTGGGTTTTTGGGCTCCTTGAGGTTGAAAATAAAATTGCCATTTTTTGATGTCACGCTAAGAAAGGCCACATTTGGATCTTCTACCAATTCCAGAACACCACCTTTTATGTATTCATCAATTTTGAAAGTTTTGGATGGCACACAAGTTTCAGGATCCATCTCTGTCAAAACTTTGCCTTCCTCTGATATCACATATAGCTTGCCATTATCAATAAAAAATGTGTTGAAATTCTTGAAATCAATCTTCATTATTTCAAGCGTTTCCGGATTGATTCTATAGAGGTAATTCTGAGGAGCCTTGTCAAATCCCTCATTTGCATCAACAAAAATATACTTTTCTGTAAAAGCATACCGCCCAAAGAAAAAACCTTCTCTGGTTCTTTGTAGTGTCCAATCAGGTATGCCTGTCCAAGCATTGACTTTGGTGAAAAGAATATCTAACTCTAGTTCACCAAGATAAAAAATGGAGTCACTAATCGAAAATGTCCAATGATGTTCGTTTAAAGGCAAACTCCACAATATGTCCCCAGAATTGAGATCAACTGATATTGTATCCTCTGGAAAGGATGATTTCTGGTTTTCCGTAAAAGCCACACCATTTTTTTCATCTAATATGTCATATCTGAACCTGGCCCCAATCTTTTTGCCAGTTGTAGGATCATAAAGACCAGAATCAGAGCCATTCTGTATTTGCCACCCATCCTCAAAGTTATCTGAAGTGACTCCATAGCCAGAAGCATGTTCTTCCTTGAGGTTATTATTCTTGCTCCACATCTTCTTTAGCTGACCTTTATAAAGAAGGGGTTTTGGCTCATAGGGTTCAAGCGGTGTGTTTTTTGGCTCGCCAATTTTTGTTGGGACTGGCATCTCCTCCAGTGGGGCAAGCCTAATGTCATTGGTTGGCACAAGAAGGGAGCCTTCTGGAAGGTTTGTAGCAGTTTTTATCTCATACTTTGGATGGTTTTTGTAGACTTCTTCTCTGGATGGCGAACAGCCTGCAAAAACAGAACAAAAAGACATAATGATTACGCAAATTGCTACATTGATTATTCCCTTGTTATTATTTTTCATTTAAAACCCCCTTCTTGTGCTTTTGCTATTTCTAAAGTATTAGACTACTTAATTGTAACCATTCGCTTTGGTGGGCTCGGTGGTGGAAGAGTGCCTGGAGGCATGGGCGGTCTGGGGATAACCATCTTACCTTTTCCATCATTTGGATCTGGTGGTTCCAATAGATCGGTTAGTTTACCAAATATCATCATTTGTTTATTTTGGCTTGGCGCATCGAATGCTGGACAACCACCACTTTTTCTTTTTTTATTTTGTATAAGCCCTCTTTTTACTAGCTCGCCTTCCAACCATTTCTTAAAACCGCCTCTTTCGTGGTATTGTTTATCAGCATTATTATTATCGCACTCAACGCATAATGCAAAAATTTCAGCTTCAAGCGCACCTTCTGTTACTCCATTGCCTAGTTCATAACCCAAATAACCACGTAAGTAACTAGAAAATCTCTCCGTCCAGCTAGCAACCCCTTTGTAATAATTATCTCTTTCAATAAAAGAATCTGTTTTATTTCCTAAAACTAGTTGGGCATATTCAAATCCCATTCCTCGAGAAGAAGTTTCAAACATTGGTGAGTTCCAATATTCTCTCATCTTATTTTTTAAAGTTGTGTCATATACATTTCTACCAGTTTTCTCATCAAAAGCGTTTCTTCTATCTATCTGATCAAGTATGATACCAACAATGGTAGCCGCTAAAGCGGCTAATGCAATAACTATGCCTATTATTATAAGTGCAATAGGTTCATTGGTTCTAAATTCTGTCTCCCCTTCATCGCTACTCGAACTAGGTAATAATGACTTTTGCTCTTCATCATTCGATTGTGATTGTGGTCGAGCAAGATTGCCATTTAGCTCAATAATCATTCCTTCTTGAGAGGCACCACAACAGCACGAGGATGATTTATTATTTACAAGATCATATAGTCCCAGTTTACTCATTGGGTCACCATCTGATGGGTTTATACATCCTATTGTTACTGATATCTCAGGTGGCGTGAAATCAGGTGGACCTTGCATTTGTCCAGCCTTATCTATCCCATCTTCTGGTCCTGGAGGGGGAGCAAAGGAGCCAGGTTCACCACCAGAGGAGGAGCCAGCTGTGGTGGCAGAGGTGATGGAGTGTGAGAGGAGCTGTTGCTCAGGGAGGGAGGAGGTGGACATGGAGTTGATGGTGGAGATGGAGGTGGGATTGGGCATGGCTGGTGAGCCTGTTCCCTGGAGTAGGGTGCCTGTCTGGGGGTTGTAGTAGCCTGAGGAGAAGTAGAGGTTAG
>JAGOOK010000051.1 GCA_017992555.1 Caldisericia bacterium
CGCCCAGCCTCACCACGGTGGCACCGCCACAGTTTTTTGTGCAAAGCTTGTTGTTTGACCGGTGCATGTCCAGGCGTGCGCGCCCGAGGGTGCGGTGCCAGCGCCCGACCGGCACGCAGTCCGCATAGGGGATTTTTACATACTGCGCGAGGCACCACAGGGCGTTTTCGTCAATAATGTCATTGCTCACCTCGTCGGTTTCCTCAAGACGGGATATGAACCTTACAATAAAATCTTCAAGCGTGTTTCCAGTTTCACCCTGATAGGCCCGGCCCTGCAGGATGCTCTTGTATTCATTCGGTGAAAATCCTGTCTCAAGCTGTTTTCTTCCGGCGACAATCTTGCCCTCGCCCTGGCCGGGCATGATGGGCAGGCTTTCAGAGAGCCCAACAGACCAGCCGGGAACAGCACAAATCCGTCTGTTGACGATCACTTCGAATTTGGTCTGCCCGCGGTGGCTGACCGAGTACTCCTCCGGAAAATAGACCAGCCCGTCAGTATCCAGAACCTCTTTCAGGGTCTCCCAAATCCAGACGTGTTTTTCCTTGTTGACGCGGACTGACACGAGAGGATCAGAATGGTTTCGTCTGGTGCGGAAAATTTTTCCCTCTGCCAGGTGCCTGAGGATTGCCGCTTTCATAAGGTCGGCAAGAAAAAGCACCGGGGCCGCCATTGGAACAAGCTCCAGCCGGTCAAAACCCTGGGAGAACTTCTTTTCCACCAACTCACTGTTGCCAGAGAAAAGCCCCAGAACCTGCCCAAACGTTGGCACCGGGTACTCTTTCCCGTCAATCCCAATCGCACCAATGCTTCCCGATTTTGGGAGAGGTCCAATGATACCGGCTTTTGCCAAGGTTTCAATGCAACGGGTGTACTCTTTTTCAACAGGAAATTTGCGTGGTGTCTTAATGGCAGAAGCAGTGGCCGGAGCATTTTTTTTCTGCGTCTTGGGCACAGACTTCTTCTTGCTTCCAGCCTCCTGTCTGTCCTCTTCTACCCTGAACTCCACAATTTTCTTCACAATGTCAAACGGTATTGGCTTATCAAAGGGGAACTGGATAGCTCCCTTTGATTGTTTGTAGGGCAAGAGCTCTTTTTTGAAAGCGACGATCGGCGAGGATGTAGGATAGAAACCGATATGGTTTTTGTGGGCCGCAAAATAGACCAGAACCTTGTTCAGTTTGAATGCCGGCATCCGGTAGCTTATCACTTCTTTGGCTTCTGGTGCTACACTTTTTATCGCTTCCCGCATTTTCTCAAGCAGGAGGCGGGTCTCCTCCGGAAAGCTGGAGATGTATTCATCAATGCTTTTTGGCTTCTCGCTGTTTTGCATCTTTTTGCCTCACCCCAATTATTAGCCCTTTTGGGCACGGGGCGCAACACCTCCAGAACCAGACATTTTTTGATTTTTTTTGACACCAAAATATGGCAAAAGGTTTTTTCAAAGACAATCGAAAAAATGGCAAACCTGATACGGTTTTTACCTAAAAAAATACATACCAGATACAAAAAAGATGGATCAGCTCAGATCAATTTTGAACCTGCACCTGTCGTCACCCTTCAGGACTGACTCAAGAACTTCGCACTTGACCGGCTTTCCAAGAATAATTTCCCACATCCTCTTGTGGAACCCTGCACTACAATTGCAGAACACCGGCGGCACTGGCGATTTTCCATTGGCAAGCGATTCCTTGACCCACGGGCAATGGCAATAGTGATAGCGTCTTTTGACCGGGTCACTTTCCGAGAGCATCTTTGCGGCCTGGTGTGGAATTTTTGTGTCATAAAAAATGTTTCCGGCCCTCACGCCATAATGGATTTCAGGGTTTGATTTCACGAATTCGATGACTTCATCAGTGATTGGCTGGGTGAAATATAGATTGCCTTCATTTTTCAGCGTTTCGAGCTCGGAAAGAAAACGGTCCCCCCTGGTTTTGATAAACTTGTCAATATCTTTTCCACACTCGTCAAAAAACTTTATATCCTCCTCATACCACGAATCTTTAATATTCCTCAGGCACCCGCCAATCAGGGATGCCGTTTTTTCCTGGCCAAGGTTTGATTCCACCCTGCCAATGACGGTCCCCATTGCCTCAGGTCTAACCTCGTTTGGCTCGCCAAGCTCAGGGAACTTGACACCCTCGTAGTATTTTGAAGCCGCAGTTTCGCCAAACGCTTCGTCAAGTTTGTCCCTCAGGTTCCACAGCGCCTCCGAGCCATCCAGCAGCTCAAGTGCATTTATAGTCAAGTTTTCGCATCCGATCGATTTGCCATAAACCGCAAGGGCAAAGATGTTGTACCAGTTGTTTTTATTTTGTCTGATCAGCCCTGAACAATAATCAGTCAGGGCATTTTTGTCAGAAGGGTCTAAGGCTGCTGTTTTGAGATACTCCTCAAAACCGGCGATTGTTTCAAGTGCCTGCCCAATCTTGTTTTCATCAAAACCCCTCCTGGAAAGCTTTTCCCTCAAAATGTTTTCTTCCATTATGGCTCCTTTGACAACAAATTACAGTCGCCTGCAGATGATGTCAAGCTGAATAGAAACTACTCTTTGGATTTCAAAAACTCCTCAATCAGTTTTGCTCTTTCAAATCTCTTTCTTCTTTTGTTGGCGGCCAGGGTCAGCTCAATTGGTGGCACTTTGATGTCCAGGCCACGCCATCTTATGGTTTCCAGATGCCCCCTTGCGTATGGGCCACAATCAATCGGCTCCGGCTTGTCCAGTTCGGCCACAGGATCAGATGCAAGATCGATTCTTGCGTGCCAGAACAGAACACCAAAATCCCTGGTCACCCAGCCGTTTGTGTCGACAATGGGATGAATGATTTTGTCCGGAAATACATTAGCAATACGGTCCGCATCTTTTGAATCAAACATGGCATCAACATCATGCGGTTTTAGTGCAATCCCCCTTATGCAAGCGGCAGAGCTCCCTGTGAGCCACCAGTCAATCCTGTTTTCCTTCATTCTGAGCGCAAAATCGTATAATGCTTCTTCCCATTTGCATTCTGAAAAATAGCCAAGCTGGTCAAACATCTCTTTGGCATGGAGTTTGAAATTTTCCTTTGTATTGTCGATATATTTTGAGTCCCTTGGGAAGCTTTTGAAATATGAACCATTTTCCTCCTGCCAGAAACATGATTTGAAAACTGGAACATACTTCTCATCAAAATCGCTTATCAGGAATATAACGTCTTTTTCGTTTTCTTCAAAACTGATCCTCATTTTATCTCCTTTATTCCAAAACCAGCCTGCCATGGACAATATCGGAAATCATGCTTGCCAGCGCTGACGGGTTCTCTATCATTGGCAAGTGGCAGGCATTTTCAACAAACAACAATTTGATTCTTCCCAATGTTTCCTCATCAAGGCACAAATCATCGATTCTGCCTGGATAATTTTTCTGCCCCCGATCTCCATAGATTGCGTAGACATTCTGATTCAATACCTTGAGATATTGCGTATAGTCAAACCCTTCTTTCAGTGACTGCTTTAGTTCATCTTGGTAATATGGTGACTCTTCCTGCATCATCTGTATGACCTTGTTGCCGTATTCTTCCATGTGCCCTTCTGTCATCAGATTGCGATAAAACCTGTTTGCAGGCCTGAGACTGCAATCAACAAGTATTATCTGGCGAAACGCCAGATTGAATCTTGCCGCAAGCTCCAGTGCGATAATGCCGCCCATGCTGTGGCCAACCACAAAATCATAATGGCTGCTCCCAAACTCACCAAAAACCCACTTTGTAATGTCCGAAACACAGCTTGCAACAGCAGTGACCGTATGGGGGTATTCCACATAATAAGCATCAATGCCAGCAAGATGTTCCCGCACCCGCGACCAGATCCTGGATGTACAGTTTATGCCATGCAAAAACAAACCCTTCATTTTTCATTGCCTTTCCAAATTCCAACACTATGATAAATGAAATCGCCATAGCAATAAGCATCTGCAACAATTTAGACAGATTTTATACAAGATACTCCGATCTGGGGTCAAATAGCCTTACAGATCAGAGTATTTAAAGATTTTTGGCTTGGCCCAAAACTGCGTTTTAGTTTGGCACAAATTATTCTATTACGCTATTTTCCCGACAATAACCACATAATTTTTGCCATACACCTTGGCGCACTTGGGGCAAGTTGTGTACCACATATACCATTTTTTGACTTCCTGCCCTTTGCCTTTGACGTAATCCTCAAAATCCTTGCACCATTTCCCAGTGTCCTTGAAATCTCCCTCGTAGACCCTGCTCAGATATTTTCCGCTCAGGGTAATGTTTTCAGCCCCAGGGATCTCCTTGTCCACAGCTAGATACAGGTCCATGTTCCATTTTGAAGTGTGGTCGGAAAGGCACAACCAGTCAGGCATCTGCCCTTTGGCATCTTCTACCTTTTTGGTTATCCGGCGTATCACCGAACCAAAATTGACAGGCGCATAAAACATCGTAAACACCTTGTCTTTTATAAACTTTTTATCCTTCCAGTCAAACTCCTTGTTGTCCCATGGTGTGGGATCAAATCTTGGGCAACACCCGGTTTCCTCTATATTTTTATTGTTGTCATTCATGGCCTTTACTAAGCCCCTTTCTTTTGAAATTGATTAAGCCCTGTCGGGCTCATGGCTGTAAAGTAACAAAGCACCGGACATTGTCAAGCTGTACTCAATCCATTTTTTCGGAATCAGCTACTTGAGGTTGTTTTGCTTCTCAAATTTTTGTCTTGAGAATCTATTGTATTCATTGAATTATTTCTGGTGAGCTGTCAAACAAAAAAGTGACATTAGAATCGGTTTCCAATGTTTTCTGTAAAAACAGCTTTTTTATCCACCATTTTAATCAGACCTACAATTTTCTCTTCATCAATGTCGTTTACTGAGTAAACTTTTATATGCCTCATGGTTTTACCGCTTCCTTCAAACAATCTTGTCTCGTCTTTGTCCAGGCCGGTTATGGCAAAACCAATATGAACCCGATCTTTCAATGCAACAATATAAAATTTCCCTCCACCAAAAATAACAACACCCCAGCCAACATCCTCCTCTGGTGTCTCAAGAGTTTCCAGGAATATTTTCCTGAGCCTCCCTAATATCTCCTTTTGTGGTGATTTTTGGTTTTCGATGTATTCTTCTACAGTTTTCCCCATGAAGTCGTGATGACCTCCTTGAAGTATGTGCGATTAAAAACATTGTGCTGATGCGAAAAAATAATCTAATGTTTATTTTTGGATCCCCATACTGAAACTGGCGGAGAGTGAGGGATTCGAACCCCCGAACCAGTTTGACCCAGTTACCCGCTCTCCAGGCGGGTGCTTTCGACCGCTCAGCCAACTCTCCTGACA